>CAZTXN010000033.1:0-17850 GCA_964617655.1 uncultured Nitrospiraceae bacterium
TGGGGATTGATATGGATCATCACGTCGCCCACGTGCGAGAACCGGTCGAAGATGAGCCGCTTCACCTCCGTGGCGATCTCGTGGGAGCGGCGCACGGTCATAGCCGGGTCCATATCGAGCTTCAGGTCCACGATGAGGTACTGGCCCGAGCGGCGGCAGCGGATCTCATGCACATGCTCCACGCCCGCGACGCCGGCGGCGAGCGACTCGATGCTCTCCACGCATCCGTCCTCCGGCCGGCCGTCCATGAGGTCATGGGCCGCGCCGGTGAAGGTCTCGTACCCGATCCGGAAGATAAAGAGCGAGGTGATCCCGGCGGCGACCGGGTCGAGGATGAGCAGGCCGAAGTAGGCGCCGGCCACGCCGGCGAGCGTGCCGAGGGAGGTGATGGCGTCCTTGCGGTGGTCCTTCGCTGCCGCGAGGATGGCGGGGCTGCCGAGCTGCCGGCCGGACCGGAGGGTGACCCGGTGGAGGGCCTCCTTGGCGATGATGGTGACGCCGGCGACCGCGACCGCCGCCGCGTGCGGCGCTGCATAGACAGCGCTCGTGATCGTCACGACCGCGCGATAGAGGATCCACCCGCCGCTGGCGAAAATGAGGAAGGCCACGATGACGGCGGCGATGCTCTCCGCCCGCCCGTGGCCGTAGGGGTGCTGGTCGTCATAGGGACGGCGGCCGATGCGCAGGGCCACCATGCTCGAGAGGATGGCCACGAGGTCCGCGGCGCTCTCCATGCCGTCGGCGAAGACGGCCTCGGACCTGCCGAAGTGGCCTGCCAGGAGCTTCATGGTCATGAGCGCTGCATTGGCCCAGAACCCCAGCCGGATGATGCGCTCTGCTCCGGCGAAGCGCTCGTGACGGTCCACGCCTCCTCCACTGCTGCAAAAGTAATATCACCACGGCGTCTCTGAAAATATCCAAGATCACAAGCACCAAATGTCACATAAGCACCACGATCCAATGACCAAAAGGAGCGCATGTTATTTGGATATTGTGATTTATTTGGGATTTGCTGTTTGTAGTTTGGTATTTATCTCTCGTTGCTACTCTTCGAACCTTTTCCCCCGCTTCCGCTTCTTCTCCCCGGTCCGCTTCTTGGCCTCCAGTATCCGCTCCTTCAGCCCCGCCGGCCGGGGCCGTTTCCTCCGCCGCTCCTTCTCTACGACCTGCCTCCGCTCCTGCCGCAGCAGCTCGGCAGCGCCGGCCACCTTCCCGGCCAGCACGCGGTAGGCCTCCTCGCGGTTCCTGGCCTGGGACCGCTCGCGCTGGTACTTCACCTCGATGCCCGTGGGCCGGTGCTTGAGATAGACGCAGGTCGCGGTCTTGTTCACGTTCTGACCGCCCTTGCCGCCGGAGCGCACGAACTTCTCGATGATGTCCTGGGGCCGGAGCCCGGCGCTGCGGGCAGGGTCCAGCCGCCGGGGACGGCAGCAGGGGCGGGATGGATGGGCCGGCTTCCGCATGTGCTCATTCTATACGATGTCCCGGAGATTGACAAGCCGGGTCGGCCCCGGCGCGGCAGCTCCAGATGGCTCTGGAAAAAACCGGCGGTTTATGCTAGAGTGGAAACCGCTGCTCCATCCCCGTCTCCAGGAACGCCCTATGGCACAGCTCGACAAGCTCATCGACCGCCTCCAGCCCGGCCAGGAGATCCTCCTCGAGTCGGGCAAGACCCCCATGCTCCGGACCGACGCCGGCTCGAAAGCGATGCTGAACCAGCAGCTGAACGCGCAGCAGCTCATCGCGCTCCTGCAGGAGATCGCGCCGCTCAGCAGCCGGGTCACCATCGCCCAGAAGAAGCCGTCGCGCTACGAGTACACCGTGGGCGGCAAGACCGTGGTGATCCTCTATTCGCCCCAGGGCGAGCAGATCTCCGCCAAGATCGCCGTGCCCGGGTACGAGGAGGACCTCCCGGCCGGGGACGACGAGCCCGCGGTCATGGCCGAGAGCGCGCCCCGCGCCGCCGCTGCCGGCGGGGAGCCGGAGATCAACGGCCTCCTGCGCAGGATGTTCCAGATGGGCGCCTCGGACCTGCACCTCACCTCGAGCCACCGGCCCCTGATCCGCCTGCACGGCGACATGAAGGAACTGGCGGACCACCCCGTCATCCCGCCGGACCGCATGCGCGGCCTCCTCGGCGCCATCCTGCCGCCGCACAACGCCGCCCAGTTCGAGGAGCTCCGCGACACGGACTTCGCCCACGAGATCACCGGCCTGGCGCGCTTCCGGGTGAACGTCTTCATGGACCGTTTCGGCATGGGCGCGGTCTTCCGCCAGATCCCCATGGAGATCGTGACCGCCGAGAAGCTCGGGCTCTCGAAGGAGGTGCTCGACCTCTGCTACCTCTCGAAGGGGCTGGTCCTGGTCACCGGCCCGACGGGCTCGGGCAAATCCACGACGCTCTGCGCCCTGGTGGACTTCATCAACCGGAACCGCAAGGACCACATCATCACGATCGAGGACCCCATCGAGTTCGTGCATCCCCGGAAGAACTGCCTCATCAACCAGCGCGAGGTGCATGTCCATACCAGGTCCTTCTCGAACGCCCTCCGCGCCGCGCTCCGCGAGGACCCGGACATCGTGCTGGTCGGCGAGATGCGGGACCTCGAGACCATCTCGATCGCCATCGAGACGGCCGAGACCGGCCATCTCGTCTTCGGCACCCTCCATACCACCACCGCATCGTCCACCGTGGACCGGATCATCGACCAGTACCCCGCCGACCGGCAGGCCCAGATCCGCACCATGCTCGCCAGCTCGCTCAAGGGCGTGATCGCCCAGACGCTCTGCAAGAAGATCGGCAGCGGCCGGGTGGCGGCCATGGAGGTCCTCTTCGTGAACAGCGCGGTCTCGAACCTCATCCGCGAAGGCAAGATCTACCAGATCCCCTCGGTCATGCAGACCGCCAAGGGCCAGGGCATGTCGCTGCTGAACGAATCGCTCTTCAAGCTCGTCCTGGACAAGACCGTGGCGCCCGAGGAAGCCTATATCAAGTCCATCGACAAGCAGGGGTTCATGTCCATGCTGAAGCAGAAGGGCATCAACGTGAACCTGCAGGGCCTGGGCGATTAGGAGGGAGAGCGGATGGACGGCGGCGGCCTGGTCGTTCCCAAGGAAAAACAGCTGGTCACGGTCCACCTGCTCGGCGGGGACACCCTCGAGGGGAACATCTTCATCGAGTTCTATCCCGATGCCCGCACGCTCCACCAGAAGCTGCTGGCCTTTTTCGAGGACGCCAAGGACTTCTTCCCCCTCTCCTCCGGCGGCACGCCGGAGTTCATCAATAAGCATGCCGCACGCATGATCGAGGTCCACTACCCCGAGGAGGAGGAATCCTTCAGCTTCATGCATGTCGAGCTGGTCACGGTCATCTTCCGGGACGGCAGCCAGGTGAGCGGCGACCTGCTGGCCGATGTGCCGAACGAGCGCCGGCGGCTCTCGGACTGCCTGAACCTGACCGGCCGGTATATCTGCACCCGCGCCTACGGCAAGGTCTGCTACATCAACAAGGAATCCGTCCTGAAGGTCATCTCCGCGTCGCGCTGATCCCGTTCCCGCCTTTCCTTCTCCCAGGTCCGCTCCCCTGCCCGCCGTCCGCTGCCTAGGAACTCCTTCCTAGGAACGAATACCCTGAAGAATAAGGACTACTGCCGATTTCCTTTTATCTCCCGTGATGTTATCTTCAGGCCAGAAAGAACAAGAGAGACCGAAAGGAGGGCACGGTCATGATGAAGAAAGGCGGACATAAGGCGGGCAAAGGGACTTACTGGAACATGGCGAACGGCTCCCGGATCGATCTGGCGGGCGAGGGCGTCCTGCCCGGCGGCAGCGAGACCCGGTACATCAAGGCGCCGGTCATTGTGATGCTGGCGGCAGCGCCGGTCCTCGGGCTGGTCTTCGCGATCTTCCTGCCCTTCATCGGGATCGCCATGGCGGCGACGCTGGCGGTCAGGAAGGTCGGGGCGGGCCTGAAGGAGGCGGCCGCGGCGAGCACGTCCTTCGCCTGGAGGCCGATCGAGGCCTACCTCACCGGCAGGAAGAACAGAAAGGCCGCGCGCCGGGAGAACACGAAAAAGAAGAAGAGCTGACCCGCGGCTCAGCAAGCAGGACCATCATGCGGACCGGGACCTCCGGTCCGCTTTTTTCATGGGCAACAACTACATACCTATAGGGTGTTCTCCGAACCGAATGGACACGACTGCATCCACTATTGCCACCTTGCCTGCGGGATTCTGCTGCTCTCCGTGCCTCCGTGTCTCCGTGGTAGGTTTGCCTTATTTCGTTTCCCCTGTGTCTGTATTACCCACAAAAGATCGATCCTGACCGAACGGACAGGTCTCCTCCCAACCCCCTGTTATTCCAGATAACCGCCCGCATTCCGCGCATTATTGCATTGTTCTGCAATTTTCGCAAAGCGGTATTTTTTTCTGGAAATCCATAAAAAAAAGGATGTATCATAAGAGTGACCGGACCGGCCGGAACCTCGTAACCGGGCCGGACAGGCCGCCCGAGAACCGGGGGCCGGGAGGAGCGCTCCGATGACCGCGCTGCGCGACCATAAGCCCTTCTTCTACAGCAAGCTCACCGAGGCCCATCTCTTCAGCGAGGTCGGCAAGATCATCGCCTCAGAGCTCGAGCCCGCGGAGCTCATCCGGAAGGTGGTGGCCGCGCTCCGCCGCTCGATCCCCTTCGAGGACGCCTCGGTCTACGTGGTGAAGAAGGACCTGACCGGCCTGGTGCCGGTCTACTATCTCGATCCGCAGCTCCGGACCGCTCCGCCGGACCTGATCTATTTCGACACCGGCGCGCCGGGCGAGATCGCCGCCAGCGGCGAACCGCTCTTCCTGATCGACTGCGCGGACCACGACACCTTCCTGCACCACCCGGACGAGCCTCGCCGGCCGGGCAGCTACATGGGCCTGCCGCTCAAGAACGACACCCGCGTCGTCGGCGTCATGGGCTTCAGCCGGACCAGGGCGGGCGCCTTCACGGTGGAGCAGTTCGATCTCCTGCGGGCGCTCACCTACCTCGTCGCCGCCGGCCTCGAGAAGGCCCAGCTCTATATGAAGGCGGTCGAATCGGCCCGGACCGACGAGCTCACCGGCCTGATGAACTACCGGATGCTGCTGGAGCGGCTGGACCAGGAGATCGGCAGGCAGGTGCGCACCGGCCGGGACCTCTCGTACATCATGATCGATATCGACGACTTCAAGCGCGTGAACGACCGCTACGGCCACCTGGAGGGCAGCAGGGTGCTGGCGCAGCTGGGGGCCCTGCTGCGCGACACCTTCCGGACGGGAAGCACGGACTCCTGCTTTCGCTACGGCGGCGAGGAATTCTCAATCCTCCTGGCCGAGACCGGGCAGGAGCAGGCCCTGGCGGTGGCCGAGCGGGTGCGGCGGCTGGTCGAGGAGTATCCCTTCACCCTCAAGATGGCCCATCCCGAGGAGCCCCTGACGATCAGCATCGGCGTCTCGGCCATGCGCAAGGGCGAGGGCAAGACCGCATCCGATCTGATCGACGAGGCGGACATCGCGCTCTACCGCTCCAAGGCCGCAGGCAAGAACCGCGTCACGGTCCACACTCCCGGCCTGACCATGCCCGGCGCCGCCCGGATCGCCCGGCCACCCCATCCCTGACCGCGGGTCCCGCTTTCCACCGCCTCCGGAAATGCAAAACGGCCTGTCCATGGGGGCAGGCCGTTCTCGTTCGCTCCACTACCTTCGGGCTAGACGTTGAACCGAAAGAGCATGACATCCCCGTCCTTCACCACGTATTCCCTGCCTTCGGAACGCAGCAGGCCGGCGGCCTTGACCGCCTGCTCGGAGCGGTGCTGCATCAGGTCGTCGAAGTGGAAGACCTCGGCCCGGATGAACCCCTTCTCGAAGTCCGTATGGATCCTCCCCGCGGCCTGGGGCGCCCTGGTGCCCCGGGTGATGGTCCAGGCGCGGGCCTCCTTCTCGCCGGCGGTGAAGTAGGTGATGAGGCCCAGCAGTTCGTAGCCTGCGCGGATCATCCGGTCCAGGCCGGACTCCCGGAGCCCCATGCCGGCCAGGTAGTCCCGCCGCTCCTCCTTCGGCAGCTGGGCGATCTCGCCCTCCACCTGGCCGGAGATCACCACGACCCCGGCGCCCTCGGCCGCGGCCATCCCGCGCACCTCGTCCACAAAGGGGTTCGGCCGGTCGATCATGTCCTCGGCCACGTTCGCCACGTAGAGCACCGGCTTGGACGACAGCAGGTTGAAGCTCCGGAGCAGGGCCGCGTCCTCGTCGCCGAAGGCCTCGCGCCGCGCGGGCTCGCCCCGTCCCAGCCGCTCCCGGAGCCGGCGCACCAGCGCCGCCTCGGCCGCGGCCCGCTTCTCCCCCGCCTTGGCCTGCTTCTCGACCCGGAAGAGCCGCTTCTCGAGGGACTCGAGGTCCGCGAGCATGAGCTCCGCCTCGATCACCTCGATATCCGCCCGGGGGTCCACCCTTCCCGCCACATGGACGACATTGTCGTCCTCGAAGCAGCGGACCACATGCGCGATCGCGTCCACCTCCCGGATGTTGGCGAGGAACTTGTTCCCCAGCCCTTCACCCTGCGCCGCGCCCCTGACCAGCCCGGCGATATCCACGAACTCCATGGTCGTCGGCGTCACCTTCATCGGCCGGTAGATCTCCGCGATCCGGTCGAGCCGGTCGTCGGGCAGGTCCACCACGCCCACGTTCGGGTCGATGGTGGTGAAGGGATAGTTCGATGCCTGCGCTCCCGCCGAGGTGAGCGCATTGAAGAGCGTGGACTTTCCCACGTTCGGCAGTCCGACGATGCCGCAGTTGAATCCCATGCAGATATCCTGATCATTCGCCCGGTCCCGTCCGGGCGCAATAAAGCCGGAGCAGCCGTTCGTCACCGCTCCGGCGATACTCCCGCTACTTCCGGTTGAACGCGTTCATGGCCTTCGCCAGGCCCCCGCTGAGGACCGCCTGGACCGCCCCGGCGGCCGTGGCGATCGCCTCCCGGGCGGCCGCCTGCTCCGCCGGCGTGAAGGGGCTCAGCACGTAGTCCGCCGCGTCCCTTTCTGCCGGCGGCCTGCCGATGCCGACGCGCACCCGGAGGAACTCCGGCGTCCCCAGGTGGTCCGCGATGGAGCGCAGGCCGTTGTGGCCGCCGTGGCCGCCGCCGGACTTGACGCGCACCGTGCCGAGCGGCAGGTCCAGTTCGTCATGCACGACGATGAGGTCCGCCGGGGACGCCCCGGTGTAGCGGAGCGCCAGCGCGACCGACCGGCCGCTCTCGTTCATGTAGGTCTGGGGCTTGGCCAGGAGGACGTCCTGGCCGCTGACCGTACCGCGCCCCACCAGGGCGTGGTACTTCTCCTGCTCCAAATCGAAACGCAGGCCCCTGGCGAGCTCGTCGACCGCCATGAAGCCTGCGTTGTGACGGGTGCGTTCGTATCTCCTGCCCGGGTTCCCGAGCCCGACGATGATCTTCATGTGAAGCAAGCTCCAGATCACAAATACCAAACCCCAAACAATGCCCAAGTTCCGGCATCTCAAGCCGCCAAACGGTTGAAGCTTGGACCTTGGTGCTTCGAATATATTTGGGATCTGGCGCTTGGAGCTTCCCTTCCTGTACTGCTACTTCTTCGGTGCTGCTTCCTTCTTGGGGGCAGCATCCTTGGCAGGTGCGGCTTCCTTGCCCTTGGCGCCCGCCGCCGGCGCGGCCTCCGCCTCGCCTTCCTTCTTCGCCTTCTTCACCAGCTCGGGCTCGCCCTCGGCAGCCGCTGCCGGCGCGGCGGCCAGCATGGACTCGAGCTTCTCGGCCGAAATGGGCGGCTGGATGGTCACGACCGTCGCGTCCTCGTCGGTCAGGATGCGCACGCCCTCGGGCGCAGAGAGCTCCCGCACATGGATGGACTCGTTCACCCTGAGGCCGGCGATGTCCGCCTCCAGGAAGTCCGGGATCTGCGTGGGAAGGCACTCGACCTCGACCTGGCGCAGGGCGCTCTGCAGGATGCCGCCCTCCTTCACGCCCACGCTGCTGCCGGTCAGATGGATTGCCACGGTGACGCGCACCTTCTCGTGCATCTCCACCTCCATCAGGTCCAGGTGCAGCAGGCCGCCGGTGATGGGGTCCACCTGGTAGTCCTTGATGAGGGCCATCTTCACGCCCGCGTCCTTCCCGCCCTCCACCGTCAGGTTGATGAGCGCATGCTCGCCGCCCTCGGTATTCAGGACCTTCCGGATGTCCTTGTTGACCATCGAGATGGGCAGGGACCTGCCGTGGCTGTACAGGACGGCCGGGACCAGGTTCTCCCGCCGCAGCCCGCGGGCGATCCCCTTGCCCGCCTTCTCCCTGACCTGTGCCGTCAATGCTACCCGTTCCATTGTTGCTTCCTCCATTCCGCCTTCGACTGATTCAAACGCATGTAGGTTCGCTGCTTCCAGGCCCCTCGCCTGTATCCTCTCCCCTGAGGGAGAGGGCTGGGTGAGGGGGATATCGTTCTGGTGTGACGGCAAGTATCGCGCTTCGCTTGGTACGGCGCCGGCGCCGCGCCGCTTCCTCTTCGCCCCGCCGGCCGTTCGTCAGACGAACAGCGAACTGAGCGATGTCTCCTCATGGATCCGGTTCATGGCTTCGGCGATGAGCCCCGCCACGGACAGGACCGTCAGCTTTCCGCACTCCTTCTGCTTGCTGTCCAGGGCGATGGTGTTCGTCACGATGATCTCGGTCAGCCCCGAATCGTTGATCCTCTGGATGGCCGGGCCCGACAGGACCGCGTGGGTGCAGGCCGCCGAGACGATCCCCGCGCCCGCCGCCTTGAGGGCGGCCACGCCCTCGGTAAGCGTGCCCGCCGTGTCCACCATGTCGTCGAGCAGCAGGCAGTCGCGGCCCTTCACCTCGCCGATGATATGCATGACCTGCGAGACGTTCGCCTTCTCCCGCCGCTTGTCGATGATGGCCAGGCTGGCGTTCAGCCGCTTGGCGAAGGCCCGCGTGCGCTCCACGCCGCCGGCGTCGGGCGAGACCAGCGTCAGGTCCCGGAAGTTCTTGTCCTTGATGTACTCCAGCAGCACCGGCGCCGCGAAGAGGTTGTCCACGGGGATGTTGAAGAACCCCTGGATCTGGCCTGCATGGAGGTCGATGGTCAGCACCCGGTTGGCGCCGGCCGTGGTGATCAGGTCCGCCACGAGCTTCGCCGAGATCGGAACGCGGGGCTGGGCCTTCCGGTCCTGCCGGCTGTACCCGTAGTAGGGCAGCACCGCCGTGATCCGGGCGGCAGACGCGCGCTTCAGCGCGTCGATCATGATCAGCAGTTCCATCAGGTGCCGGTTGACCGGCATCGAGGTGGGCTGCACCACGAAGACGTCCGATCCGCGCACGTTGTCCATGATCTGGACGTTGATCTCGCCGTCGCTGAACCGGGTCACCACCGCGTTGCCCAGCGGCAGCCCCATGCGCTCGCAGACCTCTTTCGCCAGCGCGGGGTTGGCGTTCCCGGTGAATACCTTGATGCCGTGCTTTGCTTTGACCATCAATCCCCCGCGGCGGCGCTGGATTCCATGGTTCGGGGACAGGGAGTCGAACCCCGATTCAAGGCTTCAAAGGCCTCTGTCCTACCATTAGACGATCCCCGAGCGTTCGTAACGCGCGAAAAAAGGATAGGCAGGCCGCCTATCCTCATGGGCTGATGCAGAATCGGCAGATCGTCGGGCGGCGCGAACCACGGTCACCCGCTCTCCGGAGCGCTTTCCGTCCGCTCCGGCCGCTTCGTCGGGTTCGCCAGCTCCCGTTCGTACTCAGCCAGGACCTTCTTCTCGATCATCTGGCGCGTTTCGCTGTTCAGGGGATGGGCGATGTCCTTGAACGTCCCGTCCTTCATCTTCCGGCTGGGCATGGCCACGAAGAGGCCCGTGTTCCCGTTGATGATCCGGAGATCGCGGATCAGGAAGGCGCCGTCGATGGTGATGGTCGCGTAGGCCTTCAGCCGCTCCTCATTGGTGACCGGGAATACCCGAACCTCGGTGATCTCCATAGGTCCTCCCCCGACCGACCGGCGATCTCCGGCGTACCTGACCTACCGGTCATGATGCGATGCCGAGATGCTCACCATGAGGCGGCACGGTAAGCACCGCCGCGGGGAACAACCGCCATCCCCGCGGTCCCAGCGCGCTCACCGCTCCGCGGCATGCTTGCTCGTCCGGGAAGACCCCAAAGACCGTCGGACCGCTTCCGCTCATCCGGGCCCCGAGGGCGCCGGCCTCGATCAGGGCCTGCTCCATCTCCCTGATGACGGGATGGGCCGCAGCCGTCGCCGTCTCCAGGTCATTATGGAGCATTTCCGCGATCTTACCGACTGGAAGACTTGCAATATTATTACAGTTGACCTTCTTTGTCAACCCAAAATTCAGGCTTTGGTATGCCCAGGCGGTCGAGACCGCGAACCCGGGGTTCGCCAGAAGCACCCAGAAGGGCGCCGGCGGGGCCAGGTCCGTCAGTACCTCCCCCCTGCCCTGGGCCCGCGCCGTGGGCCCATGGAGGAAGAAGGGCACATCCATGCCCAGACCGGTCCCTATCCGGGCCAGTTCCTCCCGGCTGAGCCCTGTTCCCAGGAGCGCGTTGCCTGCCACGAGCACGGCGGCCGCGTCGCTGCTCCCGCCGCCCAGCCCCGCGGCAACGGGGATCTGCTTCTCGATGGTGATCTGGAGGCCGGCGCCCGCCCCGGCGCGGTCGAGCAGGACCCTGCCCGCCCGCCAGGCGATGTTCCCCCCACCCTCCGGCACGCCCGGCGCGCTGCAGAAGACCGAAAGGCCCTCTGCCGTCCGCTCCACGGTCACGAGGTCATAGAGCCCCACGGCCTGCATCACCATGTCCACGTCATGATACCCGTCCGGCCGCCTGCCGAGGACAGAGAGGCAGAGGTTGATCTTCGCGGGGGCCCGCAGGGTGAGCCGGTTCACAGGGCGTCCCCTCCTCCTCCCGGGAGCGAGAAGACGCCGTCCGGCAGCGGCACGTTCACCTCCGCGTCAAGGTACTCGACCGTGAGCGCCAGCTCCCTGCCAGGCTCCCGGACCGTGACCCTGCGGGGCAGGGGATAGCCGTTCAGCAGCGTCCTGCCGTCATACCGGACCAGCAGCAGCAGGTCGCTGCCGCGGTACCGTTCCAGGCCCTCGATCTGCAGGCTGTCGGGACCGCTCCCCTCCTGCCGGACGCCGTGCACGCGCCAGCTTCCGTCGGACGCGGGAAGGTCGACGGCGCACCTGCCGTCGCTGCTGCAGCCCGCCCGGACCGCCTCGCTGCCGGCCGGCGGCGGCGCGCTGCCGATCAGCACGGCGCAGAGGTCGGCGGGAGAGAGGCGTATGCCGGCGATCCGTTCGATGCCCGACGGCCCCAGCGACCGGCCGACCGTGCCGTCCGCGTTCAGGAACGAGACCGTGCTGCCGTCCCAGAGGAGCGAGAAGAGCGTCTCGCCCAGCGGGCCATATCCCTCCACCCGGAGCCGTTCGACGCCCTGCTGCAGCACGGCGACGCTCTCGAGCACGCGGCGCTTCCCGCGACGCTCGGTCTCGACGCGGGCGAGGGCCTTGAGCGTGCCGAACCGTTCTGCCTGCTGCTCCAGGGAGCGGAGGAGCGGAGCGGCGGGCACGCCGGCATAGGGGATGTCCGGGGGGCGGCGCGCGCAGGCGGAGAGCAGGGAGAGCAGCGCGCAGCAGAACGCGAGGGAGGTCTTCACGGCCGGCCGCCGTCCTTCACTTTCGGGACGGGTTTCCCGGAGCGCTCCGTCTCTGCCGGGTGGTCGGGCGGCACGACCCTGTCCGGGTCACCGAACCCGGCGTCCCGGTACTTTTCCCGGAGCTTCCGGTTCCCGGGATCGAGCCGGAGCGCCCGGACCCACTGGTCCCGGGCCTTCTCCCGCCTGCCGAGCTTCAGAAGGATGTCCCCGTAATGCTCCCGCATCACGGGGTCGTCGCCGGTGATGTCGATGGCTCTGGTCATGACCTCCAGCGCCTCGGGGTATTTGCCCTGCATGTAGTAGGCCCAGGCAAGGCTGTCGAGGATATAGCCGCTCTCCGGCTTGATCAGGAGCGCACGCTTGATCAGCGCCACCGCCTCGTCCAGGTGCTCCCCGGCCTCGGCCCAGGTGTAGCCCAGATAGTTCAGGGCGTCGGCATGGTCCGGCTTGAGCTCCAGGGTGCGCTGGAGCGCCGCGATCATCTCGTCGCGCTTCCCCTGCTTCTCCAGGGCGACGGCGAGGGTGAAAAAGAGGTCATCGCGGTCCGGCGCCAGCCCGATGCTCTTCCGGAGCACGGCCACGGCCTCATCGTACTCCTCCAGGTCCATATGAGCGTTGGCGAGATAAAGGGCGATCTCGGCCTTGCCGGGCTGCGCATCCAGCGCCTTCCGCAGGAGCGGGACCGCGTCCCGCACCCGGTCCAGGCGCGAGTAGAGGTAGGCGGTCTGGAGGATGGCGTCCGTGTCCGAGGGGTCGCGGTCGAGGATCTCGGCATACTCCCGGAGCGCCTCGTCATGCCGCTCCATGGCGATCAGGACCGTCCCGAGGTAGTGGCGCACCCGGTTGTTGTCCGGCATGCCGAGCACGGCGATGCGGAAGGCCTCGAGCGCCTCGGAATAGCGCTGCTGCTCCACGTAGATGAGGCCCATCTTCACATAGGCGTCGTAGTTCGTCTCGTCGATCGCCACGAGCCTGCGGAACTGCTCGAGGGCGTCGTTCAGGGCGTTCTCCTGGATGAAGAGCTGCGCGATCCGCTGGCGCAGCTCGACGTTGTGCGGATTCAGGGCCAGGGAACGCTTGTAGGCCTCGATGGCCTCCTGCGTCCTGCCCGTCATCTCGAGGATCACGCCCCTGCCCGTATGGGCCGGCTCGAAATCGTCGCGCACGGCCAGCGCACGTTCGAACTCGGCCAGGGCATCGGGGAACATCTTGCGGTCCGTGAAGATGCGGCCGCGGTAGTAGGGCGCCATCAGGGAATCCGGATGCTTCGTCTCGAGTGAACGGAGCGCCTCCAGGGCCTCGTCATACCGTTTCTGGGCGGCGAAGAGGGAGGCCAGGTAGACGTAGGCGTCCTCCTGCTCCGGGTCCGCGGCGATCACGCGGCGATAGAGCGCAATGGCCTCGTCATAGCGCCGGGCCGCGCTGCTGATCCCCGCCAGCAGCATCAGCGTCGCGGTCCGGTCGGGCTCGATGCCGAGGGCCTGCTCGGCGTAACGCGCGGCATCCTCCGGCCGACCGCGGTGCAGGGAGAGCGTCGCCAGAGCATGCGCGATGTCCGCTGCCCGCGGGTCGAGCCGGAGGGCCTGCTCGTAGGCAGCCGCGGCGTCGTCCAGGCGGCCCTGTTGCTCGAGCATCGAGCCCCGCATGAACTGCAGGTAGGCGTCCGCCTGGCGCTGCACCGCCGGGTCGAGCGTTCCGACCGCGGTGTCCGGCAGGCGGCGGGACGGAGCGCAGGAGAGGAGCAGCAGCGCGATGATGGGCATCCAGAAGAGAGGTCTCATGGCACTAGTCTACGGGAGCGCGAACAGCCTGTCAAGGAACCGGCCGCCGGCCGCGGGTCACTGATGCTCCAGGTGCTCGCGGACGCGGGCCAGGCTCGTTTCGATGTCCCCGGGGTCGTGGGCCTCGACCGTATAGACCGGCCGGGCGCCGTGCTCCCGGAGCAGCTTGAAGAAGCGGGCGAAGTCCACGGCGCCCTTCCCGAGGGCCCAGTGGGAGTCCGCGCCCCCTGAATTGTCATGCAGGTGGGTCTCCAGGATATGCCCGCCGAGGGCGGCGAACCATTCCTCCATGGGCACCCGGGTGAAGAGGTTGAAATGGCCTGTATCGAAACAGAACCCGAAGGACGGATGGCCGACGCGCTCGATCAGCATCCGCAGGGCCTCGGGGTCCTCGTCGAACACGTTCTCCACCGCAACGGCAAGGCCGTTGATCTTCTCCGCCGCCTCCATGACCCGCGGCCAGGTGTCCATGCTGTTCTCGAGCCAGACGTCGCGCCGCCCGGCATAGCGCCAGCGGTCGTAGGCCCCGTGGAAGACGACGGTGCGCGGCCGGAGCACGGCGGCGGCGTTCAGGACCTGCTTGAAGCGGAGCTGCGTCGCGGACCGCACCATGGTCTCGACCGCGCCCGGATTGAGGTCCATGAAGGGCGCGTGGAGCGTGAGGGACGGCGACCAGTCCAGGCGTTCGAGCAGCCGCTCCAGGTCCTCGCGCTCGACCTGGTTCAGCACCGACGAGGGAAAGTAGATCTCGAGGTCGTATCGCCGCTTGCGCAGCAATTCCAGGTAGTCGCGGATGCCGCTGTAGGGGATATGGACGTGGATGGGCTCCATCGGGCCTCAGCCCTTCGAGGGGCAGGAGCCGGAGGCGCAGCCGCCCGAGGCGCAGGCAGGCGCCCTGGCAGGCTCGCCAGAGGCCGCAGGCCGCTCCGCCTCGACGGCCTTCTTCCGGTCCGCCGAGGGGTAGTCCGTGGCGTACCAGCCGCTGCCCTTCAGCACGAAAGCGGGCGGCGCCAGCACCTTCCGGATCCCGGAGGCGCTGCAGAGCCTGCATTCGGTCAGTGCAGGATCGCTGAACTTCTGGACCGCATCGAACCGCCCCCCGCAGGACGGGCATGCATACTCGTACACCGGCATCTTTCTCTTCCTCCTTCACCTGCATCACCGGCCGCAGCGGGCGACAGGGCGGGTATTATAAACCTCCAGGTATCGGACAGACAAGGGCTTTTTGTCTCAGATCCGTCCCCCCGGACGGCGCAGACCAGCACCAGCAGTCCATTGCCCACGGCCGCGGCCGTTGTTCCGCCGGTCTCGACCCTCGCGTCCCGCACCCGCTGCAGCACCGCGATCATGGCCCATCATAATCCATTTTCCGGGGAAAGGGAACCCCGGTGGCACGCATGACAAAGCCCGGTGAATGTGGTAAAGTGTTCCGGTCCGCGTTCACCTCGCCACGAAAGGAGCATCGTCATGCCGACCGGAAAGGAAGACCTGCTGCAGGCGCTCGTCGAGGCCTTCATCATGGAGAAAGGGACCCGGGAGTTCTATCTCCAGGCCGCGGCCAGGTCGTCCGCCGGCGGCGCCAAGAAGGCCTTTGCCGAGCTCGCGGAATGGGAGGCGCAGCACATGGCCTTCATCCAGTCCCTCTACCAGTCCCTCATGGACGACCGGGAGCTCATGGAGTTCTCGGAGTTCAGCCGGACCGTTCCCGCGCCCGTGGCCGAGAGCGGCATGCCGGTCAAGGACCTGGAGAAGCGGATCGAGACCCCTACAATCAAGGACGAGAAGGACGCCGTCACGCTGGCCCTGGGGATCGAGGCGAAGGCCTTTGCGCTCTACCGGGACCTGGTGAACAAGGCGCAGGACCCCGAGACGAAGGTGATCTTCGAGGAGATGATGGAGCAGGAGACCAAGCACCGCGACCATCTCACCAGGCTCCGGAAGGAGCTTCCCGCGTGAGCGGACCTGTTCCGGCCTGACCGTCCCGGAGCCGTGCCATGCAGCGCATTCTGACCGCTTCCGCCGCGCTCCTCGCCGCGGTCCTGCCGGCGCTCGCCCTCTTCGCCGCGGAAGGCGGCCTGCGACGCGAGACCGCGGAGGTCGTGGCGGTCTTTGACGGCGACACGATCGCGGTCCGGCTGAACGGACGGGAGGAGACCGTCCGGCTTATCGGCCTGGACGCTCCCGAGACCGGCACCGCGGGACCGGGCGTGCAGTTCTTCGGGACCGAGGCGACCTTCTTCGTACTCCGCACCCTGCAGGGCCGGCGCGTGCGGCTCGAGTTCGAGCCGCCGGAGCGGCCGGGCGGCGGCAGGGACCGCTACGGCAGGCTGCTCGCCTATGTCATCACGCCCGAGGGCGGGAACGTAAACCGCGAGCTGGTCCGGCGCGGCTATGCCCGGGTCTTCACGAAGCATCCCTTCACTTACCAGCAGGAATTCCTGCAGGCCCAGCAGGCGGCGAAGCGCGAGGGCATCGGTATCTGGGACCGCGCGGGCCGCGCGGCCTGGGGCGACCCTTCCCGGCGGGGCATGATCATCGGGAACATCCGGTCCGGCATCTATCATCTGCCCGGCCAGTACGGCCACGACCGCGTGCGCGAACGGAATCGCATCTATTTCACCACAGAGGAGGAGGCCCGCAGCGCAGGATTCCGGAAGGCCCGGAACTGACCTGCCGCGCTCCTGCGGGATGCATGGTCAGAGTATGGAACGATCCGATCTGCCGGACCTGAAGGGAATGACGCCGCAGGAGATCGACCGGTTCTGCGCCGGGACCCTCGGCCAGCGGCCGGGCCAGGGACTGCGCGCCGCGGCGCTCCTCTTCCGGGACCGCGTGGAGGACCTGGCCGCTGCCGATGTACTGAACCGGGCCTTCCGGGAGCAGCTCCGCGCGGGCTCCCGAACAAGCTCCCTGGCTGTCGAAGGAACTGAGCGGTCCGATGACGGCACGATCAAGCTGCTCTACCGGCTCGAGGACGGCAACACCGTCGAAGGCGTGCTGATCCCCGGGCCGGACCGCTTCACGCTCTGCCTCTCGAGCCAGGCCGGCTGCGCCTCGGGCTGCCGGTTCTGCCTCACCGGCCGTGGCGGTCTCGTCCGGAACCTGACGCCGGCGGAGATGGTGAACCAGGTCTTCGCCGCCGCGGGACCGGCGGAGGGACGGGCAATCACCAACCTGGTGCTCATGGGCGCCGGCGAGCCCCTCCGGAACTACGACGCCGTGGTGCGGTTCATCGCCATCGCCACCGACCCGGCCGGCATGGCCTTCTCCCCCCGCAGGGTGACCCTCTCGACCTGCGGCATCGCGCCGGCGATCGAACGGCTCGCCGACGACGGCGTGCCGGCCTCCCTTGCCGTATCGCTGAACGCCGCGACCGACGCGGTCCGCAGCAGCCTTATGCCCGTGAACGACCGCTATCCCCTCCCGCGGCTGCTGGAATCCCTCCGGTACTACACGGCCCGGACCGGCGGGAAGGTGGCGATCGAATATGTGCTCTGCCGGGGGGTGAACGACACCCCGGAGGACGCCCGCCGTCTCTGCGGCCTGCTGGAAGGCCTGCCCTGCATGGTGAACCTGCTCCTCTTCAATCCCTTCCCCGGCGCGGAGCTGCAGCGGCCTGACAACAGCTCGCTCTCGGCCTTCCGCGACACCCTGGTCCGGAATGAGATCATCACCGTGGTCCGGAAGAGCCGGGGCCGGGACATCCTGGCGGCCTGCGGCCAGCTCAGGGCCGCAGGGACCTGAACCGGTTGCGCGAAAAAATAGGCCGGACATGCCGTCCGGCCCTTCGTTCTCCTGATCGAGCGCTGCCCGCTAGAAGTCAGGCGCCTTTCCGCCCGCGTCGGTGATCTCCTTCAGGATGTCCGTGCGCCTGATGGTGAGCGCCTTCTTGTTCAGCGCCAGGACATAGCGGTCGACCCGGCTCTGCACCGCGGGACCGGACGAGGCATCAAAGGACATGCGCTTGCAGTCGCCGTTCACGCAGAGGTCTGCCGTGATCTTGCTGGTGCCGGACGGCGTGATGCCGGTGAAGACCGTCTCGCGCCACCGTATCAGAAAAGCGTCCCGCTTGCCCGTGTCATCGAAATAGTAGAACCTCCCGGTCCACTCGCGGAAGCATTCATCTCCCTGACAAAGCACATAGTTCTGCTTCGACCGGTACATCTTCCCTGATGAGAGGGCGTTGTCATTGAAATTGGTCACGATCCGCTGGTTTATCCGGGGAGTGATCTTCAGGTCCACACCGTCGGCGGCCTCCTCGAAGTCCACGCGGAGGATGTTCAGGTGCAGGTCGCGGCGCTCCTCCTCCGCACCCTTCGCCGGCCGGGCGACCGCCACCTCGGGCGTTTTCGGCTC
>CAZTXN010000033.1:17950-20351 GCA_964617655.1 uncultured Nitrospiraceae bacterium
TTCGGCTCCGGCTTTTTCGGCTCCGGCCGCTTCGCCGTCCGTTCCTGCTTCTTCTGTTCTGCCTCGGCGGCCTTCCGCTCCGCCTCGGCCTTCCGCTCCGCCTCGGCCCGCTTCGCCGCCTCCTCCTTCGCGATCTGGCGGAGGTCCACGATCCGGTCCTCCTCGAACCGCCCCTCGAGCATCAGGAGCTCGCCGGGCTTCACCGTGAACTCGCCGCGGATGCGCTGGCTTCCCTGGCGCAGGATGATGATATGCGGTCCTGCCGGGACATCCTCCAGGAAGACGTCCGCGTCGCCCACATAGGCGTCATCGAGATAGACCCGGGTTCCGACCAGGGTGCTCCGGATGTCGATGTTCCCGGGCTGTTGCGCTGCGCCCTCTCCGGCGCCGGCCAGCAGAAAAAGCGCGATCAGTACGGCCTGCAGACGCATGATGCTCCCCCTTGTGCAGTGTTCCACGTTCATACAGCTTTGAATATAGCAGGGAAACAAAAAAAATCAAGCCCACGGAGGGAAAAAAGGTCCTGCTGCCGCACCCTGCGGGGCGGTTGCGATAAGGAGAAACCATGGGGGATGCGTCATCAGACAGGGGCCCGCTGATGCTACGTAAGCAGGATGAGGGGAGAACGAAGCGATGGAAGGAACGGTTGCCGGTGGGCGGCCGCTCTCAGTCGGAGTGCCGAAGATAATCGTGCGGGCTCATGGGGATGGGAAGGAAGCGGACGCCGGCCCGGTGCTGACCGTCGATCTTGCGGCTCCAGACGATCATGCCGCCCTTCTGCTCGGCCATGGGTCTCCAGAACCAGATGAACCCCGGATTGAGCGGCACGTCAGAGCGGATGCCGATCCCCCCGTCGCTGATATCGATGCCCCGCACCGTGATGTCCTGGCGGTGCAGCTTGCCGAACTGGATGACCGTCACGGGGATCCCGTGGTCGTCCTCAAGCGGTTTGCGCGCATGCTTTCTTGTGTATTCAACAGGGCTCATGCACTGGCTCCCGCCATGGGAATCGCTCACTTCCGGGGCCGCAAGCGGCCGTATCGAGGTGACGCATTCACCGGACGACCGCTCCTGGCCTCACTATAGCTGAACGCAGACCTTATTCTTATCCCCTGCTCCGGGTATTTTCGGGGTATCGGGCAGTACGTAAAGCAGACGGCTGCAGGCAGGGTGCCGTCGTTCTGCATTTCGAGGACCGCGAACGACGCCTCGCATACCTCATCCCGTTCGCAGGATTACCCAGGACAACTATATCTAACATTTTAAGTTATGTCAAAATATAATTTAAGTTCCTTGTGTGCTCCCACGCTTCGTCAGGTCAGGGCCGGGTGATGTGTCTGCGGTTATCACTCCGCGACAGGGGCGCCCTGCAGGACGACCACCTTGTTATTATGGGATAAGTCAGCTCTGATCGGTCGAAGGATCGTCTACGGGCGAGCAGGGTCTCCTCAAAGGTCCGGCCGTGGACTTTTGGCCGACGGCATCAGCGCCGGATGTCGCGGAGGCGGTCGAGCACCTCCCGCATGTCCTGCGGCGGGGGGACGATGAAGGTCAGGGGATGACCGGTCACGGGATGGAAGAGCGAGAGGGATTCGGCATGGAGCATCTGGCGGGCGATCGCGATCTCCCCGACCCGGCCGGCACGGACGCCTCCGTAGGTCCGGTCCCCCAGCACCGGGAAACCGGCATGCGCCATATGCACGCGGATCTGGTGGGTCCGGCCGGTCCTGATCTCCACCTCCACGAGCGTGGATCCCGGCAGGCGCTCCTTCACGAGGAAATGCGTCACCGCCTCCCGGGGGCTCGCGGTATGCACGCTGATCTTCTTGCGCTCCTTCAGATGGCGGCCGATGGGAGCCTCGATCGTGCCGGAACCCTTCTTGATGACGCCCGCGACCAGGGCGAGGTACTTCTTCTGCACGATGCGCTGCTTGAACTGGGCCATGAGCGCCCGGAGCGAGTCCTCGGTCCGCGCCACCACAATCACGCCGGAGGTGTCCTTGTCCAGCCGGTGCACGATGCCGGCCCGCTCCCGCTCACTTCCCTCGTCGTCCGTGTTCCCCTTCCCTGACGACGGCAGGCTGCCGTAATGGAAGAGCAGCGCGTTCACCAGCGTGCCGGTGTAGTTCCCCGGCGCGGGATGGACCACCAGTCCCGGCGGCTTGTTCACCACGACCAGGTGGTCGTCCTCGAACACCACATTGAGCGGGATCTTTTCCGGCAGGACCTGGCGCGGAGGCCGTTCGGGAAGCTCGAGCGTGACCGCATCCCCGGCCCGGACCCTGTAGCCCGGCTTCTCCTGCCTGCCGTTCACCTGGGCGAGCCCGTCCCGGATCAGTTCCTGGATGCGGTTCCGGGAGCTCCAGGCCTCGTGGTGCTGGATGAAGAGGTCGAGCCGCTT
>CAZTXN010000034.1:0-1819 GCA_964617655.1 uncultured Nitrospiraceae bacterium
GGTGCGGCGGAAGGCCGGAGCGCGAGGTGACCAGGGGACCGCAATTCCTGACCATCCTGATCCTGCTTGCTGCGGCCGCGCCGGACAGCGGGTCGCGACTCACCCGCAGCCTCTTCGGCCTCCAGGGCGGCCGCGCGCGGTCCGGGATCAGGGAAGAGCGGCCCGTCGGCAGGGAGCGGCCGGAGCCGTGAGCCCCTGGCGAAAAAGGGCTGACAGCGCCCTTGTTCGCCTGTATCCGCGCTTTCTTTTTCCGCATGGCTATGTTATTCTCCTTTCGGCTTCACGGACAGCTTCGCTTTTCATAGCACAGCCATGCCCATATCCCTGAACGAGATCAAGACCCGCGCCGTCGCCTTCTCCCATGACTGGGAGGGCGCAAAGGCGGAGCGCGCCGAGGCCCAGACCTTCTGGAACGAGTTCTTCAATGTTTTCGGCGTGAGCCGCAGGCGGCTGGCAAGCTTCGAGGAGCCGGTCAAACGAGCCAGACGGCGTTTTGAGGAGGCCCACCCCCCTCAGTCCCCCCTTGCCAAGGGGGGAAGAGAAGGGGGGTTCATCGACCTCTTCTGGCGCGGCACGCTGATCGCGGAGCATAAGTCCCGGGGCAAGGACCTTGATTCCGCCTATCAGCAGGCCCTGGACTACTTCGACGTCCTTGCGCTCCTCGCGGCTTCGCGGTGATAGTATTCTTGCCCTTTTGAGAAGAAATTCATTCGCAACTGACTAACCGCCGGATACCGGATCAGGCAGAAACAGGAGAAAAGCACCTCATTATGGGATCATCAACAGGCAGAAAGGGCCGTATGCGCCTGACGCGCGGACAGGCGGTCAGAGCGTATGCGCGGCTCCGGAAGGAACTCGGCAGACGGCCGATCATGCAGGAATACCTGCAGCGGTGTCACAAGCGCATCCACCTTATCCGGCTGTTCGGCCCCCGGGAATGGACCAGGCTCAGGATCGCTGCGGGAGATCCGCCGACGTCGGCGCGAGACGTGACGAAAGCGCAGCTGATCCGGTGCTACCGGGGCCTGCGGACCAACCTCGGCAGGCAGCCGACGCTCAAGGAATATGCCGCGTCATGTTATGGGTACGGCATCATCTCCGCACATTTCCATTCCGGCGCATGGCTGCGGCTGCAGTCCGCGGCCGGCGACAAGCCGCGTATCGGCCGGAAGGTTTCGAAGAAAGAGCTGGTCAAGGCGTATCGCAGGCTCCGGGAAGATCTCGGCAGGCAGCCGCTCAGCAAGGAATATTACCAACAATGCCATGGCGTTCACCGGGTCGCCGCCAGGTACGGGGACGGGAGCTGGCGGCAACTGGTCATCGCAGCCGGGGACCAACCGCTCAATCGGAGGAACATCTCGCGGCAGGACCTCATCGACGCCTTCCTCGCGCTCCAGAAGAAGCTCGGACGGCGGCCGACGCTGCCCGAGTACACCGCACAGTGCCACACGCCGAAGGTGCTCGACCGGGTGTTCGGCAGGCCGGGGTGGCGCGGGATGATCACCGCCCTCGGCGTCAAGGCCATGCCCGGCCGTCTGGTCACGCCGGAGCAGCTGATCCGGAACTACCTGGAGACCTGGGCGGCGCTCGGATGGGAACCGAACCAGCGCGCCTTTTGGCTGCGCCATCGCCACAAGGCCGGAACGATTGAACGCTATTTTGGAACGCCGCATTGGGAGAACTTCCGGAAGGCGGTGCGCGCATACCGTCGCGGAAACCCTTCGCCGGGCTGAACGTCCTGATCGCTGGTTGCAGCTGCGCTATGCCGCGTAAACGGCAACAGCAGCGAACAGTGAGCGGCAAACTCCGACGCCGAGCG
>CAZTXN010000034.1:1919-20151 GCA_964617655.1 uncultured Nitrospiraceae bacterium
GCCGCGTAAACGGCAACAGCAGCGAACAGTGAGCGGCAAACTCCGACGCCGAGCGGGTGGCCTTCCTCTTCGAGCTGTACCACACGTACACAAGCCTGCTGCCGGGGCCGGAGACGGCCGGGCGCCGCAAGCGCGGGAAATGGGGCCATGCGCCGAGGAGAGTGTGGTATAATGCCGCATGAAGCGAGAGGAAGGAGGCGACCATGACCGTCAGGGATTTGATCAAACAAGAGGTGGAAAAGCTTCCGGAGAGCGTGCTCACCGAGGTGCTGGATTTCATACACTTCCTCGAGCAGAAGCGGGACCGCAACCTCGCGTTTGCTGCGCAGAGCATTTCAGAGCGTTCCTTCGAAAAGGTTTGGGACAACGAGGAGGATGCCGCATATGACAAGTTATGAGCGGGGTGATGTTGTCCTCGTTCCCTTCCCCTTCTCCGATCAAACCGCGACAAAGAAACGTCCTGCCGTCATCGTCAGTTCTGCACAGTATAATGCAATGTCCCGGGATGTCGTGATCCTTGCGGTGACGAGCAGGACGGGCAAAACCCCGGGAATCGGCGAATGTCCCGTCCGGGACTGGCAGCATGCCGGTCTGCTGAAACCATCCTCCATCAAGCCGGCTATTTCGACGATCGACCGGATGCTCATCTACCGAAAGCTGGGGGCATTGTCGCGTCCAGATCTGTCGGGAACGGATCAGGCCTTGCGGGCATTGCTGGACCTTGGGTAAGCAGTTCGTTTCCGGGGTGATCGCAAGATAGAAATGCTCATTGCCACTGCGATCGCTGCGGAGACGTTCTCCATCATGAAGAGAAACGAGCCGTTCAACCATGCGCGATTCGTCAAGACCCTGAACGATCTGCCGGAACTTCCGAAGTAACGCGAAGAGCCGTGTCAGGCAAACCATAAGGAGCAGCCGGACCTGACAGCCACGCCATCCGCCCATGCCCTTACCGTCCGTCATTCTGATATTCGTCAGGCAGCCCGCGCCGGGCCGCGTAAAGTCCCGCATCGCGGCCGCGCTGGGCGAGGACGCTGCGCTCGAGCTCTACCGCGCCCTGGTCCTCGACACGCTCGCTGCCTGCGACGGGACGGGCATCGCCTCCCGCGTCTTCGTCCACCCCCCCGACGCGGTCCCGGCCGTGGCCCGCTGGCTGGGTGGCCGACGGACCTGCCTCCCCCAGGAAGGAGCGGAGCTCGGCGAGCGGATGGAGAACGCGTTCCGTGGTATATTTGCGGAGGGTGCGGAGCGCGCCGTGCTGATCGGGAGCGACCTACCGGACCTTCCCGGTGAGCTGCTGACCGAGGCGCTTCACGCGCTGGCCCGCAACGACGCGGTGATCGGGCCGGCCCGGGACGGAGGGTACTATCTCATCGGGTTCCGGCGGGGCGGTTTCATTCCGGAGATATTCAGGAACATGTCCTGGGGCCGTTCGGACGTCTTCACGCGAACGATGCAGGTCCTTGAGCAGGCCGACGTCCCGGTCCATCTGCTTCCGCCCTGGCGGGACGTGGACACCATCGAGGACCTGCGGGACCTGATGGACCGCAGCAGCGGCGCCCCCTTCGCGCAGAGCAGGACCATGCAGCACCTCGGAACGATCCGGGACCGGCTGTCCCGCAGGGAGGAACGTGATGGCGAAGCATGACTATGATCTGATCACCATCGGCGCGGGCGCGGGCGGCTTCGTGAGCGCCAAGGTGGCGGCAGGCCTCGGCAGGAAGGTCGCAATGGTCGAGAAGAAGAAGCTCGGCGGCGAATGCACCAATGCCGGCTGCGTGCCGAGCAAGGCCCTGCTCAAGGCCGCCGCCGCGGCCCACCAGGCGCGCCGTCTCCAGGACTACGGCCTCGAGGTCGCGGCCGGCATGACCGTCTCGGGCAGGAAAGCCATGGCCTACGCCCGCGCGGCCGTCAAGAAGGTCTATGACAGCCACCCGGCCTCGGCCTTCGAGCAGGCGGGCATCGCCGTGCTCTACGGCAGCCCGCGCTTCCTGGACAACCGCAGGATCGAGCTGAACGGCGCCGTGCTCTCCAGCCGGAGGTTCATGCTCTGCACCGGCAGCTCCGCGCTCATCCCCCCGCTCGACGGCCTCGGAACGGTCCCCTACTATACGAACGAGAACGTCTTCGATATCGAACTGCTGCCGTCGTCCCTCCTCGTGCTCGGCGGGGGCCCCATCGGGATCGAGCTTGCCTCGGCATTGAACCGCCTGGGCGTCACCACCACGGTGATCGAGCGGGAAGCCGAGATCCTGCCGCGCGAGGACCGCGAGCTGGCCCGCATGCTCGCCGGCCGCCTGCGCGGCGAGGGGCTTCGGGTCCTGACCGATACCCGTGCGCTCGCGGTGCGGAAGGCCGGCGCGGGCGTGGTGCTCTCGGTCGAGACCTGGCAGAAGCAGCGCGAGGACCTGGAGGCAGAGGCCATCCTGGTCGCCGTGGGCAGGCGGCCGAACCTGGACGGTCTCGACCTCGAGAAGGCCGGCGTCCGGTACGGGCCTGCAGGCGTCGTGGTGGACGAGTACCTGCGGACCGATGCGCCGAACATCTTCGCCTGCGGGGACATCGTCGGCCCCTACCTCTTCAGCCACATGACCGAGTACCAGGCCGTGACCGCGACGAAGAACGCCTTCCTGCCCTTCCGGACGAAGGTGAACTACGACACCGCGGCCTGGTGCACCTTCACGGACCCCGAGCTGGCGCATGCCGGCCTGACCGAGGAGGAGGCGCGGGAGCGCCATGGCGACGGGATCACGGTGCTGCGGTTCCCTTACGGCAGCATGGACCGCGGCCGCACGGACGGCACGGAGTTCGGGCTCGCGAAGTTCATCTGCGACCGCAAGGGCATGCTGCTCGGCGCCCAGATCCTGGGCGAGCGCGCGGGCGAGCTGATCCACGAGGCCCAGGTGCTCCGCCATCTCCGCAAGCCCTTCACCGCCATCGCCTCGATGATCCATATCTATCCGACCTACAGCGACGTGGTCCGGCAGCCGGCGAAATACTACTACATCGAACGGATCCGGAAGAATCCCTTTGTGAAGCTCGCGGCCCGCATCATGGGAAAGAAAAAGTGAAGATGATCGTGCCGCAACCGGCGTTGCACGTGATGCTTGAAGAGGGCGCAGGAAAATAAACCTTGACTAACCATCGCTCGCAGGTATAATTCCTATCCCTAAGTGCTCGATTCCGCGCTCCCGATGTCCTTGGACAGGAACCATAGGCTCTGCTGGATCGGGCTCAGCACGATCCCCGGCGTGGGACGGACGACGTTCCGGAAGCTCGTGCGGCTCTTCGGCTCGGCCTGCGCCGTGCTCGCCGCGTCCCGGGACGAGCTGCGGAACGCCGGCGCGAGCGAACGCGTCGCGCGGGAGATCGCCGCGGCGTCCTGGCGCGAATATGCCGAGCAGGAGATCGGCCGGGCCGGGAAGGCCGGCGTCGACATCATCACCGCGGACGACGAGGCCTACCCGCGGCAGCTGCGTGCGTCGCAGGACGCGCCCCTCTTCCTGTATGTACGGGGCAGCCTCCTGCCGCAGGACCGCGAGGCCGTCGCCGTCGTGGGGACCCGGACGCCCTCTCATGCGGGCCTGACGCTCACTCACCGCATGGCCCATGACCTGGCAGCAGCCGGCCTGACGGTGGTCTCGGGACTCGCGCGGGGGATCGACACTCAGGCGCACAAGGGCGCTCTCGCCGGCCGGGGCCGCACCATCGCGGTGCTCGCCTGCGGCATCGACCGGGCCTATCCGCCCGAGAACCGGGACCTGATGGAGCGCATCGCCGAGCAGGGGGCCGTGGTGACCGAGAACCCCTTCGGCACTCCGCCCGAGAGCGGCTACTTCCCCGGCCGGAACCGGATCATCAGCGGCCTCGCCGCGGGCACGGTCGTGGTCGAGGCGGCGGCGGACAGCGGCTCGCTCATCACGGCGGACTGCGCGCTGCAGCAGGGCAGGAAGCTCTTCGCCGTTCCCGGCGTTGCCGGGTCAGCGGCAAGCCGCGGTTCGAACAACCTGATCCGGCAGGGCGCCGTGCTCGTCGAGACGGCGGAAGATGTCCTCCTGCGGCTCGGAAGGAGCGGCGGCCCCGCCCGGACAGAGCGGCATCGGCCGCTGCCGGACCTCACGGCCGACGAGTCCGCGGTCCTGCAGGCGCTCACCGCTGATCCGAAGCATATCGATCTCCTGCTCGTAGAGTGCGGCAGGACAGCCGGGGCGCTGGGAGGCATCCTGACCGCGCTGGAGCTGAAGGGCGCGGCGCGGCAGCTGCCGGGGAAATATTTCGTGCGGGACGGCGCATAACGCGAAGAGCGGGCACGCCGTCCCTGCGGAGGCTTGTTGTGGACGAACGGATGATGGACCTCGTGACCCTCATCGCCGGCCAGGTCCGGTCCAAGCAGGACCTGTTCCGGTACGAGGGACGGATCATGGACTCGCTCGTGAACAGCGGCTACCGGCTGCATGAGGCCGACGCGGCGCTCACGCTGATGCAGTCCCTCGCCCAGCCGGACGACGACGCGTCAGCGGACGACCGGCCGGACCTCCCGGCCGGGATGCGCGCCATGAGCAGCCAGGAGCGGAACCGCTTCACCATCGAGGCCTTCGGCTTCCTGGGCAAGCTGACCGCCCTCGGTATCATCAGCGCGGACCACCGGGAGGACATCATCGAGAAGGCTGTCACCCTGCACCGCGGCCGGATCGAGCTGGCGGAGGTGCGGTCCCTGATCGCCCTCGACCTCTTCGATACCGACGGCGACCCGGACGAACTGCCCCCGACGTCGCAGGAGCCGGCCGGAGCGCTCTGGAACTAAGGTACGGACCATGAGATCACTCGTCATCGTCGAATCCCCCGCCAAGGCCCGCACGATCGGGAAGTACCTGGGAAAGGACTTCACGGTCAAGGCGTCGGTCGGTCATATCATGGACCTGCCGAAGAGCAAGCTGGGCGTGGACATCGAGAAGGACTTCGAACCCACCTACATCCAGATCAAGGGCAAGGCCAAGGTCGTGAACGAGCTGAAGGCCGCGGCCAGGAAGGCCGACCGCGTGCTGATCGCGACCGACCCGGACCGCGAGGGCGAGGCTATCGCGGCCCATGTGGCCGAGGTCGTCTCCAGGACCGCGGACGCCGAGACGGTCTACCGCGTCCTCTTCAACGAGATCACCAAGAAGGCCATCCTCAAGGCCATCGAGCAGCCGGGCAAGATCGATCCCCACAAGGTGGACGCCCAGCAGGCGCGCCGCGTGCTCGACCGGCTCGTGGGCTACCAGATCAGCCCCCTGCTCTGGAAGAAGGTGCGGCGCGGCCTCTCGGCCGGCAGGGTCCAGTCCGTGGCCGTCCGGCTCATCTGCGAGCGGGAGGAGGAGATCAAGGCCTTCCGGCCCGAGGAGTTCTGGTCCCTCACCGCCCTGCTCGAAGGCTCGGCGCCGCCGCAGTTCGAGGCGAAGCTCATCAGGAAGGATGAGGAGAAGCTCCGGGTCAGGAGCAATGACGAGGTGCGGGAGATCCTGGCGGAGCTCGAGGGCAAGGACTATACCGTCGCGAAGGTCGAGAAGAAGGAGCGCCGGAGGAACCCCGTCCCGCCCTTCACCACGAGCAAGCTCCAGCAGGAGGCGGGCCGCAAGCTCGGCTTCACGGCCAAGCGGACCATGGGCATCGCCCAGTCGCTCTACGAGGGCGTGGACCTCGGCAAGGAAGGCGCCGTCGGCCTCATCACCTATATGCGCACCGACTCGACGCGCGTAGGCGCAGAGGCGCAGCAGGAAGCGCGCGAACTGATCGCGCAGAAGTACGGCAAGGACTTCCTTCCCGAGGCCCCGCCGGTCTACAAGAGCGCCAAGTCGGCCCAGGAGGCCCACGAGGCCATCCGCCCCACCTCGGCCCTGCGCGAGCCGGACCGCATCAAGCAATACCTCGAGACCGACCAGTACAAGCTCTACAAGCTGATCTGGAACCGCTTCGTGGCCAGCCAGATGAACCCCGCGGTCATCGACCAGACCTCGGTGGACATCGCGGCGGGCGGCTATACCTTCCGGGCCACGGGCTCGGTGGTCAAGTTCCCCGGCTTCATGGCGGTCTATATCGAGGAACGGTCCGAGGACCAGCAGCCGTCGGAGGACGAGAACGGCGAGGCCGTGCTGCCGCCGCTCTCCGAGGGAGAGGCCCTGAAGCTCCTGAAGCTCGACCCCAAACAGCATTTTACCCAGCCGCCGCCGCGCTACTCCGAGGCCCTGCTGGTCAAGGCGCTCGAGGAGAAGGGCATCGGCAGGCCGAGCACCTACGCGGCCATCATCTCGACCATCCAGGACCGGCACTACGTCCGGAAGGAGGAGAACAAGTTCCGGCCCACGGAGCTGGGCGAGCTGGTGAACGCGCTGCTCATCCAGCACTTCTCCAACGTCCTGGACGTGCAGTTCACGGCGCGCATGGAGGAGGAGCTCGACAAGATCGAAGAGGGCGGCATGCGCTGGACCGAGGCGGTGCGGGACTTCTACGAGCCCTTCGCCAGGGACCTGGAGAGCGCCCAGGCCGAAATGAAGGACCTGAAGGCCGAGCTGACGCCCACCGACATCCCCTGCGAGAAATGCGGCAGGCTCATGGTGATCAAGTGGGGCCGCAACGGCCAGTTCCTGGCCTGCTCGGGCTACCCGGACTGCAAGAGCGCCAGGCCCTTCATCCGCGCGGAGAACGGCGAGGTCATCGCCGCGCCCGAAGAGACCACGGACGAGATCTGCCCCAAGTGCAGCTCCCCCATGGTGGTGAAGCGCGGACGGTTCGGCAAGTTCCTCGCCTGTTCGCGCTATCCCGACTGCAAACACACCCAGGGCATGTCCACGGGCGTCGCCTGTCCCCAGGACGGAGGCAAGATCGTGGAGCGCCGGTCCCGCTTCGGCAAGATCTTCTACTCCTGCGCCAACTATCCCGACTGCACCTTCGCCGTATGGTACAAGCCGGTGCTGAAGCCCTGCCCCCAGTGCGGTGCGCCCTTCCTGACCGAGAAGTTCTCGAAGAGGACCGGGCCCTACCTTGCCTGCTACAAGAAGGAATGCGGGTTCAAGGAGGCCCTGCCTGCCGGGAGTGAGGCCGCGCAGAACGAACCAACGCCTGCCGCGAAGCCCTAACGCCGGCCGGCGCGGCCGTGCCGCCTGCCCCGCTTCTTGCAAAACCCCCGCTGATGGGCTAGAGTACGGTCATGCGCCGTCATCTCGCCTCGTTCCTGCGCCATCTGCACAAGGTCAGGAACGTCTCGCCCAACACCCTCCGGAGCTACCAGTCCGACCTCGAACAGCTCGCCGACTTCCTCGGGGACCGCGACATCGCCGACGTGGGCCACCAGGACCTCCGGGAGTTCCTCGGCAGCCTGGTCGACCGGAACCGGAAACGGACCTCCCTTGCGCGCAAGCTCTCGGCCATCCGGGCCTTTTTCCGCCACCTCTGCCGGGAAGGCGTGGTGCGCCGGGATCCCGCGCGTCTCCTGGCCACGCCGAAGCGGGAGCAGCGCCTGCCGGCGGTGCTGACGGTGGACGACGCCTTCCGGCTCCTCGGCGCGGCGGACGGCTCCGGCGTCCGGAGGCTGCGCGACCGCGCGGTGCTCGAGACCCTCTACTCCACCGGCATCCGCGCCGCGGAGCTGACGGCCATCGACCTGGCGGACATCGACCGCCGGGACCGCCTGGTCCGCATCCGCGGCAAGGGCCGCAGGGAGCGCATCATTCCCATCGGCCGGAAGGCCCTCGATGCGATCGACGCCTGGCACGCCGCACGGAAGACGCCGCAGGGATCCGCGGTCTTCACCAACCCGTCGGGAAAACGCTTGACACCCCGGAGCGTTCAGCGTATTGTGGAAACCTACCGGAAGGCGCTTGGCCTCGCGCAGCGGGCGAGCCCGCATACGTTCCGCCACAGCTTCGCGACCCATCTGCTCGAGTCCGGCGCGGACCTCCGGTCCATCCAGGAGCTCCTTGGACACGCCAGCCTCTCCACGACCCAGCGGTACACGCATCTGAACCTCGACGCCCTGATGGACGCCTATGACCGCGCCCATCCCCGGGCAAAACGCGAGGACCGCGGGTCAGGGGGCACGGGACGGAAAAGCGGGAAATGAACCACTCCTCATCCATGCATGCGACGACCATCCTCTGCGTCCGCCGCAGCGGCAGCACGGCCATCGCCGGAGACGGCCAGGTGACCGTGGGCGCCACGGTGCTGAAGCGCAACGCCCGGAAGGTCCGCAAGATGCACAACGACCGGGTGCTTGCCGGGTTCGCCGGCGCCACGGCCGACGCCTTCACGCTCTTCGAGAAGTTCGAGGCCAAGCTCGAGCAATACGGCGGCAACCTGACCCGCGCCGCCGTGGAGCTGGCCAAGGACTGGCGGACCGACAAGGTGCTCCGTCGGCTCGAAGCGCTCATGATCGTCGCCGACGCCGAGCGCACCTTCGTGCTCTCGGGGAACGGCGACGTGGTGGAGCCCGAGGACGGCATCGCCGCCATCGGCTCGGGCGGGCCCTACGCGCTGGCCGCTGCCCGGGCGCTCGCCGGCCGCACGGACCTCGCCGCGCGCCAGATCGCCGAGGAGGCCATGCAGATCGCCGCGGACATCTGCATCTATACGAACCGCGAGATCGCGGTGGAGGAACTGTAAAACATAGGAGCCAGTAGTCAGGAGCCGGAATTCAGGAGAGAGGCCGGGTTCTTCTTTTCCCCTTCTGGCTCCTGACTCCTGGCTTCTGTATTCTGTCTTCCGGCATTGCGTATGAACGACACCCTTACCCCCCGCAGGATCGTCGAGGAGCTCGACCGGTACATCATCGGCCAGAACGCGGCCAAGCGCGCCGTCGCCATTGCGCTGCGCAACCGGTGGCGCAGGCAGCGTCTCTCCGAGGACCTGCGGGACGAGGTGATGCCGAAGAACATCATCATGATCGGCCCCACGGGCGTGGGAAAGACCGAGATCGCCCGCCGGCTCGCCCGGCTCGTCCAGGCCCCCTTCCTCAAGATAGAGGCCTCCAAGTTCACCGAGGTCGGCTACGTGGGGCGCGACGTTGACTCAATCATCCGCGACCTTACCGAGATCGGCGTCAACATGGTGAAGGCCGAGATGGCCGAGCAGGTGCAGGAGAAGGCCGCGGCCCTGGCCGAGGAGCGGCTCCTGGACCTTCTGCTGCCTCCCCCGCGGGCCGCGGCCGCCGAGGCGTCCCCGCAGGAGCAGCAGGCCCGGCAGGCCTCGACGCGCGAGAAGCTCCGGCAGCAGCTGCGCGCCGGGAAACTCGACGACCGCATCGTCGAGATCGACGCCCGGGAGAAGGTCATGCCCTTCGGCATCGTCTCGAACGTGGGCATGGAAGAGATCGAGATGAACCTGAAGGAGATGCTCGGCGGGCTCCTGCCGGAGAAGACCCGGCGCCGCCGCCTCCCGGTGCCCGAGGCGCTCCGGGCCCTGGTCCAGGAGGAGGCGGCCAAGCTCATCGACATGGACCGGGCGGTCCGGGAGGGACTGCGGCGCGTGGAGCAGTCCGGCATCGTCTTCCTGGATGAGATCGACAAGATCGCGGGCCGGGAGTCGGCGCACGGGCCGGACGTCTCGCGGGAAGGCGTGCAGCGCGACCTGCTGCCGATCGTGGAGGGCTCCACGGTGAACACCAAGCACGGCCCGGTCCGGACGGACCACGTGCTCTTCATCGCCGCCGGCGCCTTCCATGTCGCGAAGCCGTCGGACCTGATCCCCGAGCTGCAGGGCCGGTTCCCGATCCGGGTGGAGCTGGTCTCGCTCGGCAAGGAAGACTTCGTCCGGATCCTGACCGAGCCGCAGAACGCGCTGACCCGCCAGAGCACGGCCCTGCTCGCCACCGAGGAGGTAGGGCTGGAGTTCACCGGCGACGGCATCGCCGAGATCGCGGGGATCGCCGCGCAGGTGAACGAGCGGACCGAGAACATCGGCGCCCGCCGGCTCCACACGGTCATGGAGCGGCTGCTGGACGACATCTCCTTCGCCGCGCCGGAGCGGCGCGGCGCTCGGATCACCGTGGACGCGGCCTACGTGCGCGGCCGGCTCGCGGACATCGTAAAGAGCGAGGACCTGAGCAGATACATCTTATAGGACAAGCACCAATGACCAAATACCAAATCACAAATAAGCACCAATACCCAGCGTGCGCGTTCATTGGTCATTGGATATTGGAACCTTATTTGAAATTTGGACATTGTAGTTTGGTGCTTGCCTAGCGAGGCGATCATGGAAAAGCTGATCGAAAAGGCCCGGACGCTCATCGAGGCCCTGCCCTACATCCAGACCTTCCGCGGCCGGACCTTCGTCATCAAGTACGGCGGCAACGCCATGGTCGACGAGGCGCTGAAGCAGGGGTTCGCCCAGGACGTGGTGCTGCTGCGCTTCATCGGCATCAATCCGGTCATCGTCCACGGCGGCGGCCCGCAGATCGGCGCGATCATGGAGCGGATGGGCAAGAAGCCCTCCTTCGTGGCGGGCCAGCGGGTCACCGACGAGGAGACCATGGACATCGTCGAGATGGTCCTGGGCGGCAAGGTGAACAAGGAGATCGTGAACCTCATCAACCGGGCCGGCGGCAGGGCCGTGGGGCTCACCGGCAAGGACGGCGGACTGATCCAGGCCCGGAAGCTGACCGTCACCAAGCGGTCCGGGGAGACGGGCAGCACGGAGATCATCGATATCGGCCTGGTGGGCGAGGTGCAGGAGGTGCGGCCCGGCGCCCTGACCGCGCTGGAGGAGTCGGGCTTCATCCCGGTCATCGCGCCCGTGGGCGTCGGCGCCCGGGGAGAGACCTACAACATCAATGCCGACCTGGTGGCCGGCGCCGTGGCCGGAGCGCTCAAAGCCGAGAAGCTCATCCTGCTGACGGACCAGGCGGGCATCCTGGACAAGGACAAGAAGCTCATCCCGTCGCTGAACAAACGGAAGGTGGAGGAGTACGTCGCCTCCGGCGTGATCGCCGGCGGCATGATTCCCAAGACGACCTCGTGCTTCCAGGCGCTCGATGCCGGATGCGCCAAGGTCCATATCATCGACGGCCGGATCCCCCATGCCCTGCTCCTCGAGATCTTCACCCAGGAGGGCGTGGGAACCGAGATCACGCTCTAGGACGCACAACGGCCCTTCGGCCGGTACAGAACGCACACCAAAGGGGGATGGCTTCCTGAGCCATCCCCCTTTTTCCGTTCATTGACCGCTCAGCGCTTCGCCTTATCCGGCATGGCATGGCAGACGTTGCAGGCAGGACTGACGGTGGGCACACCGAGCAGGTCCGGTCCGTGGCAGTACAGGTTCCTGCAGGAATCCGCGGTGTTCGCGACGACGTAGGTCCCATGCGCCTTCCGCGAGTCGTCCCAGGACGCCGGGTGGACCGCCAGGATACCCCCCAGGTGGCAGCTCTCGCAGCTCGGCGCGGTCGTACCTCCCAACAGGTCAGTTCCGTGACAATAGAGATTGGAGCACCCCGTCGATCCGAGGAGAACGACATGCTCGGAATGGTTCAGGGCCGTCGGCGCCGCCCATACGAGCGGATGCACCGACCCCGGTCCTCCCAGGTGGCACTCGTAGCACGAGCTTTTCGCGATCCCGCCGTCCAGTTCCGCGCCGTGGCACTCATGGCAGGTGGACGGATCGGTCCCCGCGGGCGCATGGTTCACGATCCAGTTCCCGGTATGCGCCTGTGCATCTCGGTCAAAGGGAGCCTGATCGTTCGGGGCGCCGCACGCCGCCAGGAGCGCGAGCGGCATGGCGCATGCCAGGATGACCCGGCATATCTGAGCTATCGGTGACATACGCGGCACCTCTCATTGTTCTGACGGCCGTGGCACGGGAAGCACGATGCCGGGTTGATCCTGCCGTCGATCTTGTGCTGGTTCAGATAGTCCCCGCGGTGGGGCATCATCCGTTCCGGCGCGTCCTGGTGCTTCCCGCTTGCCGGCAGCTCCTCCTTGTGCGCATGGCAGTCGGCGCAGAAGGACCGCTGATGGCATACCTCACAGGTCCGGCTGTTCTGCTGCGCCAGGAACTTGTGGCGAAGGCCGAAGTCCGGCGTATGGTCCATTGCCGTCCTGCCGTCGATGTGGCACTGGCTGCAGATCGCCGGCGCGGCTACCTCGGTCGGATGCTTCGCCGCCATGCTCGGGACCGTGGCGCAGGCATAGAGCAGCGAGATGACCGCCGGCAGGCCCAGGAGGAACAGCAGCTTCAGCGTCGTTCTCTTCATGCTACACCCCCTTGCCTTTCCCGGCAGCGAACTGGAACTGATAGATGAGCTTCACGAATCCCCGCACCTCCCGATCGAAGTCCGGGTTCCGGCCGTACTGGACGTCCGCCCCCAGCCGGAGCTTCTCGGTCAGGTCGTAGCCCGCGCCGAGCGATGCCGATCGGGCGCTTGTCTCGCCGTTGATCGCAGCATCGTACGCGACCTCCAGGAGGTCCACGGTCACGTCAAGGCGGCCGTACTTCTTGTAACCGTAGACCCGGTACTCGTCATAGCGCAGGCGCTCGGTCTCTCCGTCCATGCGGCGGACCGAACCGCCTGCTGCCATCTCGCCGGGAAGGGAGTACCGCAGGCCCGCCCCAACGGCGTCCGCCGAGCCGGCGACGGCATAGTCATACTGCCGTCGCTCGACCGACAGGGTCATGCGTTCCGTCAGGGGATAGGAGAGGGTCGCTCCGAGGATGTCGAGCTTCTCCTTCGGGTCCACCGGTCCGGCGGGCGAGAAGGTGAAGGCGTTGTTCGTGGCGCCGTCGAAGAAATACTCGTAATTGACGCGGGAGGCCTCGGCGTTCACCTTCAGCTTCCCGAAGGGGCCGAGCAGCAGGGTGTATGCATGCTGCATCCACCCGTCCAGCCGGTCGTTGTAGGTTGACCGGCCCATGAGCTCGACCAGCCGCACCGGCCGGACCCAGAGGTCCAGCCCCTGCTCGTCGCGGAAATCATGGCTGTTCTTCTCCTGCTGGAGAGCGGAAAGACCGATGATATACAGGTTGTCCTTCTGGTGCGAGATCCTGGCCCCGTAGATGCTGCTGGCGCCCGAATCATCTCCCTCGTTGGTCATCACCGGCGCCCCGCCGAATGCCGAGACCCCGAATCCGGCCCTGAGGTCCGTGCGGGCATAGACGCCGTCCAGGCGCTCCGCGGCGACCCCTTCGAAGACCATGATCCGGCCGAGGTTCACGGCTGCGTTCGACGACCCGTGGCGGTAGCTCAGATAGGCGTACTGCAGGTCGCTGTTGCTGTCCTTGCCGAAGGAATCATCCTTCAGATCGTACCGGAGCCAGCCCCCCATGTGGAAGGAGACCGACCCCGCGCCGATGTCCCGGACCGAGAGGTTCAGATATTCATAGATGGGCATCAGCGTGTTCCCCGCGGCTGTCTCGCGGAACTGCATATAGGTCCGCGAACCTCCGACGATTTCGGCCGCCAGGGCTGTGCCGTGCGCGCTCGAGACAAAGAGCAGCATCGCAAGCCAGAGCAGGGTCCGTCCCGCCGGCGAGCCGCTTCTCGCTCGTTGAGGCGTCTGTAGGCTCTTCAAGAAGTGCCTCCTTTCAGGACTATGGATGCATGCGGCGCTCTTCCGGCCCCTCGCCGTGTTTCCGATGCAGGACCGGATGCCTGCACCTCCAGGTGCTTCGCCCATCCTGCTCCGGCATACGAAGAGAAACAGGCGGACCCCGAAGGGTCCGCCTGTGAGAGGCCCGGCTTCACGATCCTTCGCTGCATGCGGTGAGAGGCATCTGTATCCTCCCGCGGTATGGCCCTACTTGACCGGATGCACGACCGCCGGGTCGGCGATCCTGCCCGCGCCGTGGCAAAGGACGCAGGTCTCGAATGCCGCATCCGCCGCATAGGTCGCACGGGACACGTTCATCGTTTTCGATGCGCCGTACTGCACCATGTGCAAGATCGAGAGCGGTCCGTCGTGGCAAGCCACGCAGGTTGCCACGAAGGGAGAGGTCACGATATCCGTGGTGTTCGGCACTGTTGCCCGTGCACCGGTCACCGCAGCCCGGGTCAGCAGACCGTCGCCGCCCGTGACTTCGTTGCTCGCGAGCACGCCCGCGGGCAGCGTTCCGTCATAGGTCCCGGGCAGGTGGCAGATCTCGCACATGTTGATCGTTCCCGGGAAATGGATATTGTTTGGATACCCATTGTCGTCGCTCCAGTTGTAGTAGTAGACACCGCTGGTGCCGCGGTCGCGGACGAACCGGAACTCGTTGTTCCTGACACCCGATGCATGGATCCGGTGGATCAGGTCCTTGAAGTTGTTCGTTGCTTCAGGCCACGTCAGGGGGTCTGCCGCATTGTACCCATCTGCGGTCAGTGCTGCAGCGTTCGCAGCATTGAGATTGGCGACATCCGCGCCGCGGCCGCTGGAGCTCAGGTTCGGCACATGGCACATGACGCAGATCGACGTATCATAGACCCGGTTGCCGCCATGGAGGCTGAGCCACTCATGGCAGTTCGCGCACTTCGCGTTGTCCACCACCGAGCGCCGCGCAGAGTCGCTCGTGACCGCCCTGGTGACCGAGATCGCGTGGCGCGCCGTCGTGGTGGTGATGCCGGAGGTTCCGGCGCTCTGGGTGAAGAAGCCCTGGAGACCCGCCGCCCGCATGGTGGAGCCTGACGGGAATCCGGCCGTTGTCACGGTCACCTGGGCGGTATAGATGCCGCTGCCGTCCGGCCCGGTCAGGACGCCCTGCGTGCCGTTGCAGATGTTCGTGATCGAGACGGTCGCAGGCTGTGCAGCGGACCTGCCGAGATTGTTGTACTCGGCCGGCGCGCTGACGCCGTCCTGGGGCCGGGCATAGGCGATCAGGAAGCTCGGGCTGCCGGTGAACCCGGCCAGGAGCGTGCCGCAGGCCGAGGTGGTGGTCGGCAGGGTGATCGGCGTGCCGTCCTGCAGGATCCGGAACTTGATCAGCGGCTGGGTGGTGTTCGTCACCGTGACGCTGCTGATCTCGTAGCTGAAGTTGGAGAGACCGGTCGGCACGCTCGGGTTGTTCGGCGTGGCGTTCGCGGTCAGGTGATAACCCTCGATGTCCGCCGCCTTGTGGCAGCCTGAGCAGAGGAAATCATTCAATTGCTCACCGGCGGTATGCAGCGTGTATCCCGACGGGGCCGGCGAGGTGAAGCTCACGCTGTCGTGACAGGCCCCGCAGGCACGCCTGCTGGGCTTGGTCTTCCAGTTGTCGCCCTGCGGCGATTTCGCGGACTGCTGATGGCACCTGCGGCAGTTCACGACATCCTGCGGGAAGTGGATGTCATTGAAGAGGATGCCGGCATAATTGTAGCCCTTGAGCGAGAGGTCCGCGCCCATATGCATCTTGTGGATCAGGACCGGGAAGTTGCCGACCGCCTCGCCGTTCACCACATAGGTGCTGCCCGAAAGCTGCGTGCCCGTGGGCGTGGAGGCCGTGCGGCCGATGCGGCGCTGGTCCGTATGGCAGACCACGCAGTACCGCGTGTCCACCCGGCCGGTATGCGGCTCGGTCTGGAAGGTCTTGCCATGGCACCGGTCGCAGGTCTCGGTAAGGGCGATCTCGCGCGTCGTCGTGACCGCGCCGCCTGACGGCACGAAGTCATGAATGATATTCACGGGATTGTTGATATCCAGCTGGGATGCCGCGATGGTGCCCGAGATCTGGATCGCCAGGCGATGGGTGCGGCCCGGCTCGTACACCGTCTCCCAGGCGTTCGTCGGCGAGCTCGAGACGTTCGTGGTGAAGGTGTACGTATATCTGCCGTCTCCGTGATCGACCATCGAGCCGTCCCGCTCTGCGCTGGGACGGGAGGTCGCCGAGGTCAGCCCGGTATAGGCCACCCAGTTGGACGGGCTGCCCTGCGAACCGGGCACGAGCTTGGCCAGCCCGAAGCGCATATTGTCGAGGTTCGAGGTCGACTTGACCCCGAGGCCTGAGAGACCGCGGCCATACTGGTCTTTCACCCAGAACGTCACGACCGGCGGGCTGGCGATGGCGACCTTCGTGACCTGCCCGGTCATCGTGAGGTTCTTCATCTCCGTCGCCGTCAGGCCGTCGATGCTGACCGAGACCGTCGGCGCGTCCTCGCCTGCCGAACCGGCCGGTCCTGCCGGGCCGGTGTCGCCCTCGCAGCCGGTCATCAGAAACAGGAACGCCAGAGCCAGAACTCCCAGCAGCCTGAACCTGTGGCTTGAAAATGTCATCGCATCCATTTCACCCGTCTCCTTTCGGGAGATCATCTCCCTTAATATTATTCTCGTATGTTCTGTCCTTCTACCTTGACAGGTGCATCCAGGGCCTGTTGATCGCCGATGTTCGTTGCGATTGAAGAAGAACAACGTCACTGCAGCACGCTTAGAACATCTTCTTTCATCTTATTCCATAATGATTCAGTGGCTGCAATCAAGCGCAACGGTGGGGACAACCTGATTCTTATTAATGCATGATGAATGCCAGATTACTGATCATAAGTAACCCCTCGATTTCAGAAAGAATAGGACTACTTTTGTCCTAAAACTAGAAATGCAGATGGTGAAAACACCAGGAGTTCTTACTTAATGCGCGCTTTCTGCGCGGGAATGCTCTCGATCATGCTGCATATTCTTGCATTTATAGATGGTCGCAGATCAGCACGGACAGGAACTCGTCATTACCGCGAGTGCTGGGATCCAGAATTCTACCGTAACGGCCGGATCCCCGACAGGGTGACTCGGGGATGACGGCCTGAGAGATGTTCAATCAAACTTCAGATCACTGATGACTTGAGATGAAATAAGCGAAGTGGTCGACAGGAGTTGACAACGAGAAGGAAGGGAAGCAGCGGTATGCATTTGCCGACCAGCCGCGAAGCATATCGATTGGATCAGCGGAGAGGGGATCACTTATGATGGCAGACAGAGCAGTTCAGGGTCCTGGACATGGATATCTGATGGCAGCGGCCGCAGGACCTGCCGAGTTCCATGCTCCGCATGCTGGTCGCCCCTTCCTCGATCCGCATGCCGAAGAGGGCAAAGGAGAGCCCCTGTGCCTCGTGGCACTCGTCACAGGAGAGTCCCTTGGAAGCATGGAGCGTGCCATCAAAGACCACCTGGCCTGCCCCGCCGCCGTCATAGACGATGGTCCTCCCTGCCGGGACCGCGATGGCCGCCGATGCCGGGGCCAGGAGAAGGAGCAGCGCGATCATCACGATATATGCAGAAGCAGATCGGGCAGCTGAGTTTTTTTCTGCTGATCTCTTCATAGCTGTCTCCTTTCCGGCATCCCTGCACCTTTCCGCATTCAGAGAGTATCGTGCCAACGGGTTCAGGAATGACCTGGATCACTAGGTTCACAAGATCAATCCTGCATAATAATTTGCATAACCGATACCAAAGTTATCACTTCTCATAACTTATTGATCGTAAAGCATAAAAAACTTCCTGATTGCCACAGGACGATTCATGATCTGGTGAAAGGACCAGGTATCGCAATTCATCGCAGATCGTCAAAGCGCGGAACTGCGCAGGACCATAGCAGAAGTGCAGAGTAAAAGATCCGGGTCAGAGAGGTCTGTGAGAACTCAGCGGGAGATGCTGTGATGGGCCTCAGAAGAGCCTTGCGAGCAGGAAGGGAACAGCGTTCTCGACGGTCATGATCCGCGGCCCGAGAGATACCGGCAGAAAACCCTGCGCCCGGAGCAGCTCCAGTTCAAAGGGAACAAATCCGCCTTCCGGGCCGATCACGAGGGTCACCGGCTGCCGGACGTCGCGGGGGCAGGGAACAGCTGCCCGCGGATGGCCGACCAGCCCCAGGCTTCCCGCGCAGAGCCCGGGAAGTTCGTCCTCCGCAAAAGGCCGGAACCGGCGGCGCAGCAGCACCTCGGGCAGCATCGTATCCCCTGACTGCTCCAGCCCGAGCAGGAGCTGACCGCGGATCGACGGCGGTTCGAGGAACGGCGTCTGCCAGTAGCTCTTCTCGACCCGCGCAGCATGGAGCAGCACGATCCTCTTGACCCCGAGCTGGGCGAGGGAGGAGAGCGCCCTGCGGAGCGCCTTGGGCCGCGGCAGGGCCAGGATGACCAGGGCCGGGAGCCCTGCCGGAGGTTCGCGCTCGAGGCTCACCGCCAAGTCCAGGGACCGTTCGCCGAGCCGGATGATGCGGCCCTTCCCCTTCCTGCTGTTCAGCATGCCCACCGCAAGCTCGTCCCCCTCCCCTGCCCGGAGGACATCGACCACATGGCGGAACCGCCGACCGGAAAGACGAACGC
>CAZTXN010000035.1:0-19883 GCA_964617655.1 uncultured Nitrospiraceae bacterium
ACGATATTCGTCAGATTCACGACCAGGGCTACGAGAAATACGCATATGCTGTGATCGACAGCGGGCTCTCGGGCGCGTTCTGGGACTCGCTCCTGCCGCAGGAAATGAATACATCGGCCTCTTCCAGTCCCTATTTTCGAGTGTTCCAGGCTGCTCAAGTCAAAATGAACGATAAGGGCTTCTTGTCCCGCGATATTACGGTGCAGGATTTGATCTTAAACAAGTCTGACGTTCATCATATCTTCCCGCGGAATTATCTCAAGAAAGAGGGGATGAGCAAGGGCAGATATAATCAGATCGCCAACTACGCCCTGGCGCAGAGTGAGATCAATATCGCAATCGGAGACAAGGCGCCGGATGTGTATTTCAAACACCTCTTCGATCAGTGCAACGGCGGCAAGAGGAAGTACGGCGGCATCACGGAGATCGCAGACCTCAAAGCCAACCTTGCCATGCACTGCATCCCTGCGGGCGTTGAGAATATGAAGGCTTCCGAGTATGACGATTTTCTCGGCGAGCGGCGGAAACTGATGGCGCAGAAGCTGAAGGCGTATTTCGGCAGTTTGTAGCGCGGCGACTGTGCACATCTGATTGCATTTCGTGATTCACCGTACTATTATCTATCATGGGGAGCATGAAATGGTGAAAATATGATCAGCGAGGAAAAAATACAGGAAGCAGCCAGGCGGTTGGCGGAAAAGTTCCATCTCGACCGAATAATTCTCTTTGGGTCCTATGCGCGCGGCACCGCCGATGAGCACAGCGACGTGGATTTGCTTGTCATCACCCGCGCGGCGGAAAGGGGCAACCGGCACAAGATGATGGCCGAAATGGACCGGGCGCTTTGGGGACTGGCAATGGCGAGGGACATCGTCATTCTTACGCCTGATGAATTCGAAGAAGATAAGGACATACCCGGAACGATTGCGCGTTACGTCTCGAGAGAAGGGAGAGTGCTCTATGAGCAAAAACGGAGAGGCGGTCAAAAAGAACGTAAAAGAGTGGCTGCGACACGCTGACGACGACCTGCGGCTTGCCCGGATTGCCTTCAAGCTCAAGAGCGCCGTTCCTTATAAGCTGGTCGCCTATCACGCCCAGCAGTGCGCTGAAAAATACATCAAAGCGTATCTCGTTTTCAAGAAGATAGATTTCCCCTTTTCCCATAATATTTCAGCTCTCCTGGAGATGGTCCCTTCTCCCGCGGAGTGGGTAAGGGAGATCAAAGGCGCGGAAGAACTCAGCGCCTATGCCATTACTACTCGCTATCCCGGCAAGGATAAGGTCACGAAAAAGGAGGCTCTGCGCGCCGTGTCTCTTGCGGAGGCCGTACGGAAAACGATTGTAAAGGCGTTTGCACGGGAAGGGTTGAAGATTTCAATTCGCTCGAAGGTGTGAATGGCATACTGGGGAAGAGGCGCTGGTAACAAAAAGGCGTTTAGTTTGGGAGTGCAGATGGCAACAAAAACATTAAGGCTGGACAAAGGCCAGATCGAGGTAGTGGATGATCGAGTTGCTGCAATACTCAAAGCCAAGACCGGTCCGGAACGTTTGAAAATGGTTTGGGATGCATGGTCGTTTTTTGGGGAGATGATAACGGCTCATCTAAGAAGCCAGCACCCCGATTGGTCAGCGGAGCAGGTTCGAAAAGAGTTGGTTCGACGGGTGGCCCATGGAACAAAGTAGCCTGATGCGCCTGGTTATTCAAGCGCTGGAAACGTTGAGAATACTATAGGAGAAGAAGCGCGGTGTTTCCTGATCAGGAGGGGGCGTTTGCCTCGCCCGAGGACGTTATCATCAAGAAGATGGAATTTTACAGGGAAGGCGGTTCGGAAAAACACCTTCGCGACATAACCGGCATTCTCAAGATCAGCGGCGAAGAAGTGGACATGCGGTATATAGAGGAATGGGCCGGGCGGCTCGGGCTGGTGGATATCTGGGAAGCAATAAAGAACAGGGTGGGAGAAAAGGATTGACGGAGATTGACCGCGATCCAACCGAGTTATTCTGGGGGTAGCGTGGCGCTGCGAGAAAGGAGTCATTTATGGCAAAAACAAACCCTGACGAAAGGAAACAGGCGCGGATCACGGAGGTCTCGGAGCTTCTTGATGCTTTTTCGGCGGCTCACCTCACGCCTGAGCTTGCCGGATACGCGCGGAAGCTGTGGGAACAGATCGGACGCAAGCGGAACTACGTGATCACGGGAGGAGCAAAAGAGGTATGGGCCGCGGCGGTCGTGTATGTGATAGCCCGGCTGAACTTTCTCTTTGACTCCAAGAATCCGAATCATCTGACCGCCGACGGAATATGCGCGTTTTTCGGCGTCAAGAAAACCACCGTGTCGGCGCGGGCCGCGGACATTGAAAAGGCCTGCAAGATACGGATGGGCCAGGAAGGCCTGTGCAATCCGGACATCGCCGATATGCTCACGTTCGTGAAGCTGCCGAACGGCATGGTCATCCCGAGGTCGATGGCGAGGGAGTCGGGGTTGATTTGACGACAACGGCTGCGCGATCACCAGAAAAACAGGAGAAGCATGGAACAGGTCGAATGTATCGGCAAGACCGGCAGGTCGATATTGGAACGCATGCATCAGCATTACATAAAGGCGTCTCTCGACGACACGGAATTCATCCCCCTCGTGAAAGCCGTCATCGAGGGGGTGGAAGATCAACTGGCCGCTGTCCGCTGCTCGAAGGACAAAAGAGACGATATACGCGGAACACTGAAACAGTACTGCAAGGAACTCTATGTCGCCGGATGGGTCAAGAACCGGGAAGAGGGCGAATCGGCTGCAGAGGCCCGGGAAAGAGGCGCGAAGTATTTTGACTATCCGTTCAAGTACGGCAGGCATCCGTCAGGGAAGTGATTTCGGAGTCAGGCGGGGGTATCGGTTGGGATGACGATGAAAGAAACTGTTGCCGCCTTCAAGCGCATAGCATCGATATTCGGCAGGGATGCAGCGCCTGAGGTCGGAAAAGAGACCCTGCAGACGTATCGCGCTTACCTGCTTCGCCATTTTGACAAGGCAACCGTTCTGACCGGGCGCGAGGACTTCAACTGGGAGGAGTTCTACCTGATTGGTCCTGGGGACAAGAAGGAGTACGAGAAGCTCAAGAAGAGCCGGGCGTCGTACACCGACGAATTCATGCTGATCGAAATTCCGGAAGAGACGATCGGCGACCACGATCTCATTGCGAGGGTAAGGCGTCTGTCGGACAAGAAACGCTTCGATATCGGGCTGTCGTGGCTGACCACAGAGAAGAAAAGAACAAAATCGCATCGGGTGCTGGATGATTTCGCGACATGGATCTGCAATTGCCAGTGAGGGATGCCATGATTGAATCTGAAGGTGAGCGGAAGAATGCGGGAAGAGGCGATTCAATGGCTTCTGGAAAACGGGATCGAGCCGGTGCAGTGATCAGCGGGTATTTCAACGACGATGGAACCGAGGTCAACCCCGACCTGGTTCCGAAGCCGGGACGCTGTCTTGCCTGCAAGAAGGACGACGCGGGAGAAGAAGAAACCCTCTGCACGCTGACGCGGAACGACCAGAAGGGCGGGAAAACGTTCGAGTGCGGGGCCTATGAGCCTAAGCCGTGAACAGAAGTACGTATGAAGACCATCACCGCCATATGCGATATGCAGCCCCTCGCGCGGTCCTTCCGGCGCGAAGGAAAGACCATCGGCTTCGTACCGACCATGGGATTCCTCCATGAAGGCCACCTCTCGCTTATCCGGAAATGCCGCGAGAAGAACGACATGGCCGTCGCGAGCATCTTCGTCAACCCCGCCCAGTTCGGCCCGCACGAGGACCTGGACCGCTATCCCCGCGACGCAGCGGGCGACGCGGCAAAGTGCGAGGCCGCGGGCGCGGACCTGCTCTTCCTGCCCGAAGCGGCCGAGATCTACCCGCCGGGACCGCCGGTCTTCGTGACCGTCGAGGGGCTGTCCGACATCCTCGAGGGAGCAGTCCGGCCCGGCCATTTTCGCGGCGTTGCAACGGTGGTGGCGAAGCTCTTCAACATCGTGCAGCCCCATCGCGCCTACTTCGGCCAGAAGGACTACCAGCAGTGCGTTGTCATCAGGCGGATGGTGCAGGGACTGGATCTGGATGTGCAGGTCGTCGTGCTGCCCACGGTGCGCGAGCCCGACGGCCTGGCTATGAGCTCTCGAAACGTCTATCTCGATCCGTCGCAGCGCCGGAAAGCGGCGGGCCTGCATCGCGCTCTTCGCGCCGGGGAGGAGCTGGTCCGGACCGGCGTGCGCGAGCCGGAGAATCTGCGCCGGAAGATGCGCGCTGTCCTGCTGCAGGAGCAGGGTGTCGAGGTCGATTACGCCGAGGTCGCGGACCCGGACACGCTGGCCCCGCTGGAGCGGGCGCAGGACAGAATGGTGCTGCTCGTTGCAGCACGGATCGGAAGTACGCGGCTCATTGACAACCGGTTGATCCTGTGCTAGCCTTCAGTGGATGCAGCCCCGTTCGGCGCTGACCGTGCGGGGCCTGAAGGAGCAGTATGGGGGTCCTGAAGAACCAGAGCCGTCTGAGCGACATCCTCGGCACGGCCCGCACCGTTGTTTCCCAGCTTGATCTCGACAAGACCCTGGCGGTCGTCCTCCGCAAGTCCCTGGAGGTGACCCGCACCCCGGCCGGGAGCATCGCCCTGTTCCATCCCGAGACCAATACCTTCCGCATCCATGCCCACCGGGGGCTGTCCAGGGATTTTCTGGCCGGCCGGGAGTGGTCCGTGCGGCCCGGCGGCCTGACGGACCGCATCCTTCGCAGGCGCGGCATCTCGGTCATCAATGACACTACCCACCGGTCCTTCTTTACCGATCCCCTGGCGGTGCAGGAGGGTATCCGGTCGCTGGTGGGCGTGCCTCTCGTCCATCAGCGCGAGACCGTCGGCATTCTCTATGTCGACGACTTCACGCCGCGGACCTTCCCCAAGGCCGATCTCCAGGAACTGGAGATCCTTGCTTCGTTCGCATCCATCGCGATCCGCCACGCCCGGCTGCATCGGGACATCGCGCAGAAGGCGATCACGGACGGGCTCACGGGCCTCTTCAACCGCCGGTGCTTCGAGGACCTGCTGACGCGGGAGTTCGAGCGGTCCGGACGGTACGGCCGCGAGTTCTCCCTTGCGCTGGTGGACGTGGATGATTTCAAGAAGTTCAACGACCGCTTCGGGCATCAGGCGGGGGACGACGCGCTGGCGGCCCTGGGCGAGGCCATCCGCCGCTCCGTCCGGAGCACCGACCTGCCGGCCCGGTACGGCGGGGACGAGATCGCGATCATCCTGCCCGAGACGAGGATCGAGAAGGCCTATGCGCTCTTTGCCGACCGGATCAAGAGCGATATCGAGCACGGCTTCCAGGACCTGACCGGCGGCCGGTACCGGCTCTCGGTGACCATGGGGATCTCCGCCTATCCCGCCGACGGCACCACGGCGCGCGAACTGGTGCTGGCAGCGGACATGGCGCTGCTGGACGCTAAAAAATACAAGGATCGCCGCATCATCGGCTGCACGAGGCCGGTCACCCTGCCGCTCATACCATGATGACCTCGAACTGCTCCTGGTGCATGTTCGGGTCGGCCTTGATCACGATCTTCTTGCCGAACTCCTTCTCGAGCTCCTCGACGCCCTGCCGTTCCTCGTCATAGAGCATGTCCGCCACCGCGGGGTTCACGGTGACCAGCGCCTTCCGCTCACTGGCGCCGGCGAACGCCTTCTGCACCTCCCGGAATACCTCGTAGCAGACCGTGCGGCTCGACTTGATGAACCCCCGGCCGTCGCAGTAGGGACAGGTGTCGCAGAGGGCGCGGCCCAGGCTCTCGCGCACGCGCTTCCGGGTCATCTCGATCAGGCCGAGGGGGGAGATGTGGGAGATGGTGGTCTTGGCTCGGTCGCGGGAGAGCGCCTCCTGCAGGGCGTGATGGACCTTCCGCCGGTTGTCCTCGCGCTCCATGTCGATGAAGTCCAGGATGATGATGCCCCCGATGTTCCGGAGGCGGAGCTGGTAGGCGATCTCGCGCACCGCCTCGAGGTTCGTCTTCAGGATGGTGTCCTCGAGCGAGCGCCGGCCCACGTACCGGCCGGTGTTCACGTCGATCGTGGTGAGGGCCTCGGTCTGGTCGATGATGATGTATCCGCCGGACTTGAGCCAGACCTTCCTGCCCAGGGCGCGGGAGATCTCGATCTCCACGCCGTAGTGCTCGAAGATGGGGTCATCGCCGTCGTAGTGCCGCACCCGGCGCGCCAGCGAGGGGATGTAGGACTCGACATACTCGCGCGCCCGCTGGTACTCTTCGGCGGAATCGATGACCATGCGGTGCACGTCGGTCGTGAAGGCGTCGCGCATCACGCGGAAGATCAGGTCGAGCTCGTTGTGCAGGAGCGCGGGGGCGGAGACCCGCTCGCGCTTGCGCTGCAGGTTCTCCCAGAGGCGGCCGAGGAACTCGACGTCCGAACGGATCTCGTCGTCGCTGCGCCCCTCGCTGGCCGTCCGGATGATGTAGCCCATGTTCGGCCGCCGGAACGACTGGACGATCTCGCGCAGCCGCTTCCGCTCCTCGCCGCGCTCGATGCGGCGCGAAACGCCGATGTGGCTGATCCCGGGCATCAGCACCAGGTAGCGGCCGGGGATGCTGACATAGGTCGTGACGCGCGCGCCTTTGGTGCTGATCGGCTCCTTCGAGACCTGGACGACCACGTCCTGGCCCTCCTGGAGGAGGTCTTCGATCTGGGCGGCATGGGACTTCTTCCGCTTCGGCTCGACCTCGAGCTCGAGCCCGTCGTCCTCCATCATGGGCGCGTACTCCGATGCGCTGTCGAGGACGTCCCCGACGTAGAGGAACGCGGACTTCTCCAGGCCGATGTCCACGAAGGCCGCCTGCATCCCCGGCAGGACCTTCATCACCCGCCCCTTGTAGACGTTCCCGGCCACGCCGCGGTCCTTGCGCCGGTCGATGAAGATGTCGGTCACGACGCTGTTCTCGAGCAGCGCGACGCGCGTTTCCTCCCTGCCGGCGTTGACGATGATTTCCGATGCCATGAGCTCTCCTTGCGGTCCCACCGGCGTGATCGCCGGCGGTGCGATCCCCATGCTCTCCGGGGGCGGCTGCGCGGTCCATTGTAGCTCAGAAGAGGGAGGAATGACAAGGAGGAATTCGCCGCGCCAGACGCGACGCTGAGGGACGGTCTACCGCGCAGGCCTGTGTCGGGACAGGGAACCCGTGATCGTGGCGAGCATGGCCCGGGGGTCCCGTAGGGACCGGCCCTCACGCACCATGGCGAACTCATCACGGAGATAGCTCTCCTGGTCGCGGGAGAGGGGAACGAACTGAATGCCCGCGCGGTAGCTCCTGCCGTGAGGCCTGCTCCAGAGCAGGACACCACCGCGGTTCCCAGCAACGCGGTCCCGGAACCAGACAAAGCCGCGGTCCATGCTGCCTTCCGAGGCAAGACCGATGCCCCCGGAACTGATGTCCAGCAACTGGGCCAGATGGTCCTTCCAGACAAGGTCTTTGAAGGTGATGACCGCGAAGGTGCAATCGCGCCTGACCGCGAGAGGATAGCGGGTCTGGGATCTCAACTCGCCCATGCTGCCTGTCTTCCTGTCGTCCTGCATGGCGTCCTGCCGGTGCGGCGGGATGACGGAGAATGACCTCTACCTGATAATTATTATTATATACCCGAGCGAGCCCGGACGCCACCCGCAGTCAACAGGCTGATTTTCCGGTAAAATCCTGCCGCTGCATACTATTGCATCACCAGGAGCAACGCGGCTTCATGGATTTTTCTTTGACTTGTCGCCGCGAACCTGTGGTATGATGGCCCTGTTTCCGCCCTGGCTGCTGCGAAGGGGAGCACCTCGGATGAAGTCGAAGCCCGTCATCATGGTCGTGGACGATGATGTGTCCATCCTGGACACCTTGAGGGAATCGCTCGTCATGGAAGGGTTCGCGTGCGAGGTCTTCACGACAGCAGAGGAAGCGCTGGATGCGCTGAAGGACATGCCGGTCGATCTGCTGCTGACCGACATCGTGATGCCGGGCATGCAGGGGCTCGCGCTGGTGAGCGCGGCAAAGGCCGCCCAGCCGTCGGTGACGGCCATCGTCATGACGGGCTTCGTGGAGGAGTTTTCCTACGACGAGGCCATCCGGGCGGGGGCTGCGGACTTCATCAAGAAGCCCTTCACCGTCCAGGAGCTGCTGATCCGGATGCGGCACGCCCAGCTCCAGGACCGCCTGCGCGAGCAGTCCATCACTGATGACCTGACCGGCCTGGCGAACCGGCGGGGGTTCTTCGCCTTCGCCCAGCAGCAGATCAAACAGGTGCGCCGCGCGGGCGAGCGCATGGTCCTGCTCTATGCGGACCTCGACAACCTCAAGCAGATCAATGACCGAGACGGCCATCTCGCCGGGGACCGGGCGCTGACCGATACGGCCCGCATCTTCCGGGACACCTTTCGGGACTCGGACATCATCGCGCGCATGGGAGGCGACGAGTTCGCGGTCATGCTCGTGGATGCTCCCGAGGCAAGCATCCAGACGATACGGGAGCGGCTCCAGAAGCGGCTGGACGACCACAACAGCCGGCGGGACGGCGCGTTCCGGCTCTCCGTCAGCATGGGGCTGGCGGTCTACGATCCCGTAAAGCCGTGCAGCGTCGACGACCTGATCCGGGTGGCGGACGGCAACATGTACCAGGAAAAACAGCGCAAACGCCAGGGGAAGTGAGAGCTGCGGCGCAGCGCTTGACAACGGCCGGGGGCGGTGCTAGAGTCTATCTCACCGGTTCAGCGCGTTACCTTGACATACCAGAACTTTGCTCAGAGCAAACCCGGGGAAACCCGGGGACGCAGAGCTTCGAGGCTACGTAAGCCGCGGTGCGGTACTCCGCACCGGCTGTCGGACACGGTATTACACGCCAGTCGAGCCGCCAAGGTTTCTTATCGATCAACGATACGAGCTTTGGCGGTTTTTTTTTGTCCGCTCCGCCGCAGAGATGCTGATATCCATCCCTAAGGAGGGTCCTTCGTCATGCCACGTTTCGTCCTTCCGCTGCTCGCCGTCATGCTGCTCGCGCTGGCGGCATGCTCACCCAGGATCTATGGAACGCTCCAGCTGCTCGACGCTCAACAGCAGCCTATCCCCCCGGCCCAGGAAAGCCCGGAGGGCACGGTAGTGAATATGATCAATACCACCTCGACTCTGGAGCAGGCCTCGCACGCCGTGGCCGCGAACGCTGAGGGAAAGTTCGAGTCCGAGAAGGGCAAGATCACGAAGGGGACCTACAAGGTGGAGGTGAGCCGGATCGGGTACCAGACCGAGACCCGGACCGTTGAGGTCGGATCGTACAGCGGAAAGAAGGTGGAGGTGCAGCTCAGGAAGATCGCCGAGGGCAGGCGGCGGTCCACCGAGGCCTCCCGGTCGGACGAGGACAAGATCGTGAATCCGGGCGAGGTGAACATCCAGCCGCCTACTATGTGAGGCCGGCGGCGTTCCCGGGTGCACGAGGCCATGCTCCGGCAGAACGGGATCAACAGGACCGGCACCGCGTTCCCGGCTTTTCTGCCTTCATTCCCCTGGTGTCCTGTCGTACAAGGAGGCATCGCATGTTCAAACGCATCGGCAGTACGGTCCTGATCGCAGGCGCATCGCTCCTCCTCTTCGCCTGCGCCGGCGAAAAGATGGACCTGGAGGTGAGGGCGCGGATGGACGGCGCACCGGCCGCCCAGGCCTCGGTGACCGTGGACGGCAAGCCGGAGGGCATGACCGGGCCGGACGGCCTGTTCGTCAAGACCCTCAGAAAGAAGCCGGGCGCCGAGGTGTCGGTGGTCGTGAGCAAGGAGCAGCCGGGATACCGCATCACGCCCTGGAAGACGACCTTTCTCATGAAACTGCCGAAGGAAGGCGCCCTGGACCGGTATACGTTCGAGGCCGACCTTGCGGCAATGCGGTTCGTGACGATCGCGGCGACCGAACAAGGCGTTCCCGTGCCGGACGCCGTGGTGCGCGCAGGAACAGCGGAGGCAGGCAGGACCGATGCGAAGGGGGAGTTCGTCTATGAGTACAAGGAACCGCCCAAGGGCGGCGCGGACCTGAGCGTGACCAAGTCGGGCTTCTCGACCTGGAGGCGCCGCGGCGCGCTCGAACCCGGCCAGCGGCTCGAGGCGGTCCTGAGCAAGCGCGTCCGGCTGTCGGTCACGGCGCTCATGGACGAGTACGGACAGGCCGGCGGCATTTCCGGTCTGTCGGTGACCGTCGACAAGCGGCAGGTCGGCAGGACCGACGCCAAGGGCGCGGTGAACTGGACCTACGACGGCGAGCCGGGGAAGAAGGTCCAGGTGGCCGTGGCGGCGCCGGGGTACATCCCGGACCGCTGGAAGACCGCGGTGACGCTGGAGGGCGAGATCGACCTGCAGCGCTATTTCACGCCGACCGCGGCGCGGCCGATCCGAACGGGCATCTACGGCTTCGTCGGCAACACGCCGAACGTGGACCTGAAGCCGGTCGTCACCCAGACCGAGCTGGCCCTTGCCGGGCAGCTCTTCAAGCACTCCTGTTTCCGCGAGGTCTCCACCGCGGACCTGCAGGCCGCGATGCGGTCGGCGCGAACGTCCATCGACCGCGTCCAGGCGAAGGGCTGGCATGAGACGGCGCTCCGCCGGTCCGTGGACATGATCGTGCTCGGCAGCGTGGCCAAGGACGAGGAGGGGTATCTCATCGAGGCCAAGTTCATCGGCTCCGGCGGCAAGGTGATCCACAGCCAGCTGGCCCGCGCAAAGCGGGAGCGGGACATCGACGGCGCCGCGCGGGATATGGCGCGCGCCGTTCTCGCCAAGTTCCCTTTCGAGGGAACGGTGACCGGCCGGGACGACGACCGGTATCGCATCAACCTGGGCAAGGAGGGCTACCGGATCTCGAAGAACACGGTCTTCACGCTGCTCTCGCCGCGGACGGACGGGACCGGCAGGGTCACGGGCTACCAGGATATCGGGCGGCTCCAGGTGCGGAAGGTTGCGGACGGCCATTCCCTCGCCGATGTCCATGACCTGAAGAAGGGCGAGAAGCCGGAGATCGGCGACCGGGTGGTGCGCGTTCCCGGCCGGGAGGATGAGGATGAACGGACCGCGGCGGTCATCGCCACGAAGGGCGGCGTGCCGCCCGATGTCTCGCCGCTGGGGGGCGTGAACATCTACGTGAACGAGGCATGGGTCAGCACCACGGGCGCCGACGGACGGGCGGAGGTGCCGGTCAGGGTCGGCAGGAAGTACGACCTGGTTCTCTACCGCCACGGGTATCAGCAGGTGAGCGCCGCGCTCCGGATCGAGAAGGACCGGGAGCTGAAGGAGTTCGCGCTGGTCGTGAACAATGCGATCTTCCGGGTCGAGTCCAGCCCGAGCGGCGCGGAGGTCTTCGTGGACGGCGACCGGATCGGCCGGACCCCCCTGGCGGACGGCAGGCCCGTGACGCTCGGGTTCCATACCGTGAAGGTGGCGGTCGGGGGCGACTACCGCGACTGGGAAGAGGTCGTGGAGTTCGCATCCAAGACCGAGGACCGCACGGGCAGCAGGGCCATCGTGCTGCAGAAGGATTACCTGCGGATGGGCGACCGGGCATCGCAGAAAGGGGACGTGGACGGCGCCATCGCCGCCTACCGCAGCGCCGAGCGGGGCCATCCGGACTACTCCGAGGCGCGCCACCGCCTGGCGCGGCTCTACCTGGACGAGAAGAACGATTACGACGGCGCCATCCGGGAGTTCGAGAACGTGCTCTCCCTTCCCGAGAACCAGCAGCTCGTCTACAAGCAGTTCTCCGTCGCCTACATGAACCTGGGCCATGCCTACTACGAGCGGGGCAACGCGCTCGTGCAGAAGGACCGCGACGCGGCGGCCCAGAGCTTCGCCAAGGCCGTCGAGAACCTCCGGACCGCCCGGCAGAACACGCGGTTCTTCCCGACCGAGCGCTATGACGAGGCGGTGCATGACACCTACTATTATGCGGCCCTGTCCTATCACAAGCTGGCGCTCCTGACCAGGAAGACGGCGGTCGTGAACAGCGCGAACCAGGCGTGGCAGGAATACTTCGACTTCTTCCCCCGGAAGCTCGAGGGGAACACGGCCTTCGAGCAGAGCCGGACGGCCGCGCGGACGTACTGGGACCAGATCAAGGGCCAGTTGTAGCTCGACGGGCAGGGACACGGCATGGGTCTTCGTGAATTCAGCGGGCCGATGGTCCTGATGCTGCTCCTCGCCGGCCCTGCCGCCGGCGCGGACGGACCGGCACCGGGTCCCGGTCAGGAGGGCGCCGTTCTGCCGGAGGCGGCCGCGGCCGTGCCGGAGGTCCCGGCGCCGCTCGAGCCGCTCTTCGTGCGGCCCCTTGCCGGGATCGGGGCCGACCGCAATGACGGCAACCCCTCGTGGTCCCGTTCGGGCATCCTGCTCTCCTTCGAGCGGAGCATGGGCGACCGGAAGGAGCTGCAGGTCCTGCTGGCGGACGGCAGGACGGTCCAGACCGTCTACCACCTGCCCGCCGCGCCGGGCGGGGAGATGAAGTTCTTCTTTCCCGGCGTGGTGGAGGATGTGAGCTACAACGCAGGGCACGCCTGGTCGCCCGACGACATGAGCTTTGTCTTCATGAGCAATGCCGGGACCGGGAACTACGACCTGTATTCCGGGGACCTGGGCGGCGACGCGTTCCGCCGCCTGACCGATCACAAGGAGAAGGACGGCCAGGCCGACTGGGCGCGGCGGGGAAGCGCACTGGTCTTCGTCTCCGGCCGGACCGGCAAAGGAGACCTCTATCTGCTCGATCTTGCCGGATCCGGACTGAAGCGGCTCACCGCCGACGACCGGGAGGACCTCTTTCCCCAATGGTCGCCGGACGGCAAACAGATCGTCTACATGACCGGGAGCAGCGAGAACCATGACATCGTCGTCCTGGGCGGCCTGCAGGGTCCTGCACCCTCCCGGCGGCAGCTCACCGCCTGGGAACATGACGACATCCGGCCGGTCTGGTCGCCGGACGGGAAGAAGATCGCTTTCTACACCAACTTCGATCCTGCCGGGGACACCCGCATCTGGTCCATCGCCGTGGTGAGCGCCGACGGATCGGACCCCGCGGAAGGCGAGGGGCTGGCCGCCCGGATCGTGGCGCGGGACGTGATCACCGACGTGGAGCGCGGGCCGGCCTGGATGCCGGACAGCTCGCGGATTGTCTATGTGAAGAACGACCGCCGGGACTATCATCCGCTCTACGTGGTGGACATCCGCGACAGCGCGAGCCGCCTGTTCCGGACGGAGACGAAGATGAACCATGATGTGGCATGCGGCCCTGACGGCACGATCGCCTTCCGGGCGCAGGTGGACCAATGGGACCAGATCTTCATCGCGCGGATCAAGGAGTGACCCGGGTGCTGAATACGGAATCCGGAAAGAGGCATGGACAGCGCAGGTGGCGCGCTGCGCTCCTGGCGGCCCTCTGCGCCGGACTTCTGGCCGGTGCAGGAGAGGCTGCCGATGATCCGGTGCAGAAGGCGATGAAGGGCCTGGAGAGGCGCCGGTACGAGGACGCGGCCAAGGAGCTCCGGGCCGCGCTCCCCGGGCTTCCCGCGGGCAAGCAGGCGCAGGCGCGGCTCGCCCTGGGCATGATCTACGCCCGGAGCGCGGAGCTGCACCGCGCGCTGGCGGACCTGTCCGCCGCGGTGAACGCCGACTATCTGAATCGGCTCTCGCGCCAGCGCGGCGCGGGGCGGAGCAGGTACGGCGAGCTCTACCTGGGCCTCGCCGAGCTCGTGGCCGGCCGGGCCGACCGCGCCGAGGCAGCGCTCGGGAAGTTCGCTGCCGGCCCGGCGGATGCCGCCAGCCGTGATATCGCCCGGGTCGCCCTGGGGCGGGCCGCACTGGTCCGCGGCGATCGCCAGCAGGCCGTCCGTCTCTGGAGCGAGGTCGCATCAGCGGACCCCGAGGTCAAGGCCGCGCTGGCGGACGGCTACAGCAGCGCCGGCATGGCAGAGCGGGACCCGGCGGCGATGTGCGACAGCGCCCTTGCCGGGGCGCAGCAGCACGGGCGGCAGGTTTCCGTGGACGCGGCGGTGAGCTGTGCGGCCGTCTATGCGCGGACGGGCAGCACGGAAAAGGGAGCGGCCCTGCTGCAGCGGGTCGACCTCAAGGAGCATTCCTACCGCGAGTCCCTGGGCCGGAGCAAGGTCCTGTCGTTCTATGACGTGCGGCTGCTGGCGAACCTGGCGGACCATCTGTACGCGTCCGCAGTGGCCGAGCTCGAGAGCGCGGCATCGGACGCGGCGCTCCGCGCCACGGCGAGCTACTATCTCGGCGAGGCGCATGCGCTGGAAGGAAAGGCGGTCGAGGCAGGCCGGGCGTTCGCGGTCTTCCTGGGAGCGCCTCAGGCGCCTGCGCAGTACCGGAACCGGGCCATCGTGCTCCAGGCCGAGCTGCAGCACCGCGCGGGGAAGCGTTCCGAGGCCATCGCGGCCTGGGAAGACCTGACCCGGAGCCATCCCTCGGACCCCGCGCTCTTTGCGGACATCCTGGCCGCCTGCGGCAGGCTCCGGATCGAGTGCCCCCGTCCGGCGCAGACCGGCGCCGCTGCCGCCGCAGCCGGCGAGGGAAAGCGCTTTGCGGCGCTCCATATCGGCCTGGGCCGGTACTACCAGGGACGGAAGGACGACAGCCGCGCGGTGGCGGCCTTCGAGGCGGGCAGGGACAAGGGGAACAAGAACAAGATCGAGTTCAACGATCCGCTGATGCTGACCGAGCTCGCCGGGGCGTACTACCGGACGAAGAAGTACTCGGAAGCGCTCGAGATATTCTTCGAGATGAGCAAACAGTATCCCCAGGTGCGCCAGGTCCAGGAGGCGCTGCAGGGCATCTATTCCATGGAGCACAAGAGCGCGGGGGATGTGAAGATCAACTAGAGACATTGCGGATTTCGGATTGCGGATTTCGATTTTTGCCGTCCTTTTCGCATTCCGCAATCGACAATCCGCAATTTCGCGAGGAGGATACTTATGAAGCACACGATCCTGATGATGCTGACGGCGGTCGTTGTCATGGCGGGCACTCTGCACGCCGCCCCCAAGAACGACGGCAGGCCGGACGGAGGGACGCTGAGCTACGGCGAGTACGGCCGGCCGGCAACGCTCGATCCCGTCACGAGCAACGAGATGATCTCGTTGCGGCTGACCGAGTTGCTCTTCAACGGCCTGGTGGGCATCAATGAGAAGCAGGAGATCGTTCCGGAGCTGGCCGAGCGATGGGACATCTCGGGCGGGAACCGGACCTACACCTTCTTCCTGCGCAAGGACGTCACCTGGCATGCCCGGGAGGGAGAGCAGCCGAAGCCCTTCACCGCGGACGACGTGGTCTTCACCTACCGCATCATGATGCACCCCCGGACGATCACGCCGCTCAAGGTCCGCTACGAGTTCATCTCCGGCGTCGAGAAGGTGGACGATCACACGGTGCGCTTCACCCTGAAGCGGCCCATCCTGAACGCGCTGGCGAAGTTCAGCTTCAAGATCGTCCCGCAGCACGGGCCCGCGAACAAGGAGTTCCTGACCCGCGACGACCCCTTCGTGCAGCGGCCCATCGGCACGGGTCCCTACGCGCTCAGGACCGTCACCTCGGAGCGCGAGATCGTGCTGACCGCGAACGAGAACTACTTCAAGGGCCGGCCCCATATCGACCAGTTCTCGGCCAAGCCGTTCGCGGACCAGAACATCATGACCCAGGCGCTCATGTTCAATGCCATCGAGATGATCGTGCTGGTGAACCCCCGCGATATTCCCGAGATCGAGGGAGACAAGCGGTTCGTGCTGAAGTCCTACAACGCGCTGTCCTATTCCTTCTTCGGGTATAACATGCGCAGCCCCCTCCTGGCGGACCGGCGCGTGCGGACCGCCTTCACTCACGCGGTGAACCGCCAGGAGATGCTCGACTCCTTCTTTAACGGCCGCGGCACGATCATCTCCGGCCCCTTTGCACCGGGAAGCTGGGCCTACAACCTCGACGTACAGCCGCAGCCCTTTGCCCCGCAGAAGGCCACGGCCCTGCTGCAGGAGGCGGGGTATGCGCGGGGCGGCGACGGGATCATGGAGAAGGACGGCAAGAAGCTCTCCTTCTCGCTCAAGGTGCCGATCGAGAAGGAGAGCGAGGCCGTGAAGCGCGTGGTCCTGGCCTTCAAGAACTACCTGAAGAACGTCGGGGTCGACATCCGCGTAGAGTTCCAGGAGTGGCAGGCCTGGAAGGAGGATGTCTTCCTGGACCATGATTTCGACGTGGTCTTCGCGTCCTGGGTCTTCGACGATTCCGCGGACATCTCCTCGCTCTTCCACACTGGCGAGATCGGGCCGTGGAAGAACAACTTCATCGGCTACTCGAACGCCGAGGTGGACGGCCTGATCAACGAAAGCAAGCTGACGCTGGACCACGAGAAGAAGCGGACGATCAACCGCAAGCTCCACGCTATCCTGGCGGAGGAGAGCCCCTATACTTTCCTCTGGACGCTCACGAACTTCGCGGCCTACCGGAACACGATCCGCCGCGTGGCCATACATCCGTACAAGTTCTTCTCCTTTGCCGACGAGTGGTTCATGGAGGGGAAATAAGCGGACAGGGGGACTCGGAGACACGGGGACAAGGTCAAGGTCCCCCCTCACCCAGCCCTCTCCCCGGACGGGGAGAGGGTTTTACTCCGCGGCGAAACTGATCTGATCGTGCTCCTGTACTTCCTATGAAGCTTTCCTCCCTCCGTCCCATAGCACGGGTCCTTTCCCGGGAGCTGGCCATTACCGGCCTCCTGCTCCTCGGCGTGAGCTTCGTCGTCTTCGCCATCCTGAACCTCTCGCCCGGCGATCACTTCAGCGTCCTGCTGGAGGGGCAGGCCATGAGCGAGGAGGCCCGCGCAGGCGTTCGCGAGGCGCTCGGCGTCCGGAAGACCTGGTACGGCAGCTATCTTTCCTGGACCGGCGGCATGCTGCGGGGCGACTTCGGCTCCTCGGTGCGGACGGGGCTGCCGGTGCTGCAGGAGGTCCTGCGCACGGGCCTGAACACGCTGGTCCTGACCATCGGCTCGCTGCTCGTGACGCTCCTGATCGCCGCGCCGATCGCGGTCCGTTCGGCCATGCGGGGCATGAGCAGGACGACCTGGTCCTTCACCATCCTCTCCTACGTGGTCTCGGCGCTGCCGGTCTTCTGGCTGGGCTATATCGTCATCTATTTCTTCACCCACCAGCTCGGCATCTTCCCCATGGCCTTCGGCTTCGCCACGGGCGTCAAAAAGTGGCTCTACATGCTGCTCCCGATCCTCGTGCTCGGCATCGGGAACGGCACGATCAGCGAGGTGATCCGGTACCTGCGCGAGGAGATGGGCCGGGTCATGGAGGAGGACTACATCCGCACGGCGCGCGCCAAGGGCGCGTCGGTCTGGCGCCACGCCTTCAAGGAGGGGTTCCTCATCCCGGTGACCGAGATCATCGCCTCCAAGGCGCCGTTCATCCTCGGCGGCGCGGTCATCGTGGAGCAGGTCTTCAACTGGCCGGGCATGGGCAGGATGGCCTGGCAGGCGGCGCAGGACCGGGACTACCCGGTCATCATGGGCATCGCCATCGCCGCCGCGGTCCTGGTGCGCATGGGCAGCCTCTTCCAGAGCGTGGTCTACGTGATGGTGAACCCGAGAGCGTCGAAGGAATAATTCGGAGTGCGGAGTGCGGAGTGCGGAATGCGGACTGCGGACTGCGGAATGAACGAGGCGAGGAATTAGGCATGGCGCTTGTCCTGGCTTTATGGATTGCATGCAAAAAAGCGTCTTGACCCGGATCGGGGTCAGGCATATTGGAGTATCCGTGTGAATCCGTGTCCATCCGTGGCTAACAAGTATTTATGAAATCCTACACCCAGATATCCGGTGAGATCGGCGAGTTCTCGGACCTGCCGTTCTGGAAGAAGGCGGATGCCGTTGACCTGGCGTACGTGGGCTACGGGCTCTTCGTCGTGACGCTGGTCATCCTCTCCTATCTCCTCGGCGCGCTCAGGCTCCTGCCTTTCGATCCCCAGGAGATCGACCTGGAGCTCATGATGGCCGGGCCGTTCACCGGCGCGCATCTCCTCGGCACGGACTTCATGGGCCGGGATATGCTCTCGCGCCTCATCGTGGGCATCCAGGCCTACTTCCTTCCGGGTCTCTTCGCCGTGGCCATCGCCCTGCTCTTCGGCACCGTGCTCGGCGTGCTGGCCGGCTATCGCGGCGGCCGATGGGACACGGGCATCACCTATGTCACCAACCTCGTGGACTCCTTCCCGCGGCTCGTGCTGATCCTGCTGGTCATCGCGGCCTTCAAGCCCGACATCTGGTACATCATGCTGGTCGTAGGCATCACGAACGTGCCGGTCGTGGCGTCGCTCGTGAAGGGAAAGATCCTGTTCCTGAAGCAGAAGAACTTCATCGAGGCGGACATCGCGCTCGGCGTGCCCACGGCCACGATCATCCTGAAGCACATCCTCTGGCACAACTGCCGGTCGCTCCTGATCATCCAGGCCACGCTCGGCATGGCCGAGGCCATCCTCATGGAGACCTCGCTCAGCTACCTCGGGTTCGGCGTGCAGGAGCCCACGCCGTCCTGGGGCAACATGGTGCAGGCGGGCGCCAATTACTTCATGAAGGGCCAGTTCTGGCCGTCCACCGCCCCGGCGCTCGCCATCCTCTTCACCATCCTGGGGTTCCACCTCCTGGGCGACGGGCTGAACAACATCCTCGAAGGGAAGAGGAGCAAGTGATGACCGCCCCCCTCCTCCGGATCGAGGACCTCCGGACCTACTTCTACTCGAAGAGCAAGCAGGCCTTCATCCGGTCCGTGGACGGCGTGAGTCTGGCGATCGGGAAGGGCGAGACCCTCGGCATCGTGGGCGAGAGCGGCAGCGGGAAGAGCATCACGGCCATGTCGGTCATGGGCCTCATCGCCGGCGGCCCCGGCGTCATCTCGGGCCGCATCGCGTTCAGCTCCGACCGGGTGCAGAAGGACCTGCTGCAGGGCCTCGAGGGCTTCCTGTCCCTTGCGGTGCGGGACGGCAGGATCATGGAGGTGCGGAAGGACACGGCCGGCTGGCAGGAGCGGTCCGAGGAGATCATGGCCGGCATGCGGGGCAAGGAGATCTCCATGATCTTCCAGAACCCCAAGCAGTCCCTGAACCCCTTCGAGACCGTGGGCAGCCAGATCACCGAGGCCATCCGGCTGCATACGGCGCACCGCGGAGAGCAGGAGGCGAAGGAAAAGGCCATCGAGTGGCTCGACCGGGTGAAGATCGACTCGCCGCGCCTTCGCTTCGAGAACCACCCCTACGGCCTCTCGGGCGGCATGTGCCAGCGCGCCATGATCGCCATGGCGCTCTCCTGCGAGCCCTCCCTCCTGATCGCGGACGAGCCGACCACGGGCCTGGATGCCACCATCCAGTCCAAGATCGTGGATCTCCTGGCGGAGCTGAAGGCCGAGATCGGCATCACGACCATGCTGATCAGCCATGACATCAGCGTCATCGCCCGTCTCGCGGACACGGTCGCGGTCCTCTACGGCGGGACCGTGGTCGAGGAGGGCCCGGCGGCGGACATCCTCGCGCGGAAGGCGGACCGGAAGCATCCCTACACCGCCGCGCTGCTCGCGTCGATACCGGACGCCGAGAACGTCCGGGGGCAGGGCGTCCTGCAGGCCATCGAGGGCGATGTGCTGGACACGATCAACATCCCCGCGGGCTGCCGCTTCTTCGGCAGGTGCAACCGGGTGACGGACCGCATCCGGGACCGGTGCGACAGGAGGGAGCCCGACCTGCGCGAGATCGCCCCGGGCCACAAGGCGCGGTGCTGG
>CAZTXN010000036.1:0-14608 GCA_964617655.1 uncultured Nitrospiraceae bacterium
CTTCATGAAGACTCACCCTCACCTTTTCTTCCTCTCCCCTCGAGGGAGAGGATACGAGGTGGGGGGGCCGATCCGCTCCCAATCCCCGCTCGCAAAGAGGTATGCCCTTTGTTATAATGCAATCAGCTCCCGTTCCCCCGGCGCTGAGCCTGCGCCCTGCCTCCCCCGTGCACCGCGCAAAAGGAGCCTTCCATGCCCACGACCCGGTTCGACGTGATCATCATCGGCGCAGGCCCCGCGGGCGTCGCCGCCGCGGGCGCGCTGGCCGGCAGCGGCATCTCCGTGGCGCTCATCGAGGCCGGCGCCTACGCCGGCGCGGAGAACTGGTCCGGCTGCGTCTACTTCACCGAGAGCCTTGCCGAGCCCGACTGCTTCGGCCCTGCCGTGGTCCAGAACGCGCCCTTCGAGCGCCAGGTGGTGCGGCGCGGCACGCTGCTGCAGAACGGCCTGGACGACGTCGGCGTCTCGCTCACCGACCCCGCCGCCTTCCGCCACTGCTGCACCGTGCTCCGGCCGGTCTATGACCCCTACTTCGCCGAGGCGGCGCAGCGGAAGGGCGCGGTGCTCCTGACCAACACCACGGTCACGGCCCTGGTCCGGAAGGCCGGCAGGGTCAGCGGCGTCAGCACCGACCGCGGCATTCTCTCCGGCGGCGTGGTCTTCCTCGCCGAGGGCGACGCGTCGCACCTCGTGCGGTCCGAACGGCTCGAGCGGCGGCAGGAGCCCCACTTCCTCCAGGGCGTCAAGGCCGTGCTCTCCCTCGACCCCACGGAGATCGAGCAGCGCTTCGGCCTGGAGCGCGGCGAGGGGGCTGCCTACGAGATCCTGCTGCGGAACGGGGCCATCGCCGGCCGCACGGCCCGGCTGAACGCCGGCGGCTTCCTCTACACCAACCGGGACAGCCTCTCGGTCGGGTACGTGCTGCCGCTCGAGAACCTGAAGCGCCACTACCGCGGGGACCACGGCCAGCTGCTCGAGTGGATGCGCTCCCTGCCCCATCTCCGCGACCTGCTCCAGGGCGCGCAGCTCTCGGCCTACGGCGCCAAGATCATCCGGAGCGGCGGATGGCGCGAGCGGCCGGTCCTGGTGGAGGACGGCCTGGCCGTGGGCGGCGCTGCCACGGGGCTGGGCATCGACATCCCCTTCCCGAACTTCACCGGCCCCGCGGCTGCCTCGGGCCTCTTCTTCGGCCGGGCCGTGCGCTCGCTCCTCGCCGAAGGCCGCAGCCTCGACCGGAAGAACCTCACCCGCGCCTACCTCGACCCCCTGGTCATGAGCGTCTACGGCCGGAACGCCCGCCACCTGTCGCGCTGGCCCGGCTACTTCGGCCGCTCCCGCGTGCTCTTCGGCAGGACCGCGGACATGGCCTGCGGCACGGCGCGCTTCCTGGCCACGAGCGGCCTCGTCCAGACCGGAAGGTTCCTGCGCAGCCACCTCCTCACGCCCCGCGGCGTCCGCGAGCTGGTCCTGGACAACATGGCCGCTCTCTCCAGCCTCCGGCTTTGGCGCCCGCTCCTGCGCAGCCTGCTCCATCCCGGCACCCTGCTGAGCTGGACCATGAACCAGTTCCGCCGCGCGCCTGCTCCTGACGACCGCCTGAAGCTGGAGCTGCATCTCGAGGGCAGACCCTTCGACCTCGCCCGCCTGCCCGGCCCCCTGGGTCGGCTCCTGGCAAGGGTCCGGCCCGGCCTTGCCCGCGCGGTGGCCCTGGCCTATGCCAATGACGGGGTTCCTCTGGAGAAGAAGTTCTCCGCAGCGCTCCGCATCCTGCTCCGGTCCCTCCGGCTCTCGGACCTGGTGGTGCTGCCTGCCTACGGCCTGCTGCTCGGGCTGATCGGCGCCGCCACCGCGGTCTGGGACGCCATCCGGTACTACGTCCTGCGCACGCCCGCGGCAACGCTCCTGGCCGAGCCGGTCATGGCCTACGGGGAGAAGCTCCGGAAGGCCCGGGCCCTCGAGGCTGCCGCAGCCCCGGCAGCCATCGAGGCCAAGCTCGCAACGAACACCTACCAGGTGGGCGGGGCGTCCCATATCCGCACAGCCTGGCCGCGCGACCCGGCAAAGCACGGCGAGATGGCGAGCGCGGGCCTCTGGTGGGTCTGCCCTGCCCGGGTCTATACCTATGATCCGCCGCTCTTCGGCCGCGGCGCAGTGGGCGTGAGCTGGGAGAACTGCATCAAGTGCGAGTCCTGCTGGCGGGCAGAGCCGTCCTTCGCGCTCTGGGGACGGCAGACCGACCACCGGCTGGTCTACCGTCCGAGGACCGCCGCGGTTCCGCTGCTGCTCGAGTGGCGAAAGCAGGCAGCCGGCGTTGATCCCGCACCGATGCCCTTGGGAACGGACGAGCAGCTGCTCTACCTCGGCCCTGCGCTGCGTACTGCTGCGGAGCGGGTGCTGAAGGCCTCTGCGGCCTTCCGCGACAGTGCGGAGAGCCTGCCCCGGTCAGCGGACCGGACGCGGCTCGCCTGGCCGCTCTCGCTCGGCGAGCGGCTCTGCAGCCGCATCCGGGAGCTGGAGCAGCGGCTCTTCGCGGACTCGCGCCATGATGCTGCTGCCGAGGCTGCCGCAGAGCGGAAGGCGCTGGAGGAGCGCATCGCCGAAGGCAGCATCGTCCGGAGCCTCTACTGCGCCAGAAGACTGGAGCAGCGGCTCCGGCTCTGGATGCCGGAGCTTCCTGTGAACAACGAGCCTGCCGCCGGCCCCTCCGTTGCCGAGGACCTGCAGAAAGAGGCAGCAGAACTATTCCCCCACCGGGTGGTGAAGGCATGGGAGGAGGAGCCCCTGCCGGAGGAATGGGCGGAGCGGCTCCGGGAGTTCATCCAGGAGCATGACCACCCCGCCCGTCCGGCCATCCGGGCGCTGGCAGCGGTCAGCCCGGCCCTGGGGCTCATCGCCGCAGGCCAGGTCCATGCCCGCAGGCTGCTGCGGAAGGCAGGGGACAGCACCTTCGAGGGATTCTGCGCTGTTGACGGCAGCAGCCTCGAGATAACGGAGCGCGGGAACGGGACGCTCCTCCAGGGAGTCCTCTCCCTCGTGCCGACCGCGGCGGCAAAGGGCCTGCTGGTCATCGCCCGCGGCAAGGGCTACCCCGTACCGCTCGATGCGCCGGGCGTGACGGTCGCAGCGACCCCTGCCATCGGGATGCGCGCAGCAGGGCTGAGCGAGGTAACGCTCCGGTGCGAGGTGACCGCTGCGCGCACCATCACCCTGGAGAACGGTCTGCCGCAGGACCCGGCCGCCTATCTCGCCGTGGCCCTCGGCGCGGGCGACTACCTTGCGCGCCGCAGCCGGGAGCATGCCGCGTCGCGCGTCCAGTTCCCGGGCCAGATGCTCGATACCAACGGCAGGGACGGGATCGCCAAGCTCGGCGCGGTCAAGGCCCTGGTCAGCCGGGTTGAGGCATGGCGTCTGCTCCTGGAGACGGTGTCTGATGCACGGGCCGGCCTGCCCCACTCCGCGCTCCGCACGCCGAACCCCGCACTCGATGCTCTCTGCGCCGCTGCAGCGGCCGCGGCCTTCGGCCCGGAGAACGGCCGCATGGCCTATGACGCAGGCCAGGTCTTCGGCGGCTTCGCCTATTCCGAGGACGACCTCCTCTCCCGCGCCTACCGGGACAGCGCGCTCTTCCGCTTCCTTTCCCCCGGCTACGGCGCGGCCGCGCGGCTCCAGGCATCGGTCAGCGGAAAGCCGCTCGCGGGCCTGCTCCTGCCGGAGCTCGGCCGTCTGCCGGAATATAAAGACCCGCCGCTCGCCGGGCTGGTGGAACGCTGGAAGCGCGCAGCCCTCCGCGCGGAAGCGGTCCCGCGTTCTGCGGACCCGCTGCTGAGCGGCGAGGCCGCGGCCGTCCTGCTCGGCAGCCGCAGCCTGCTCAGCCGGCTCGAGCAGGAGCTGGAGCAGGGCCGCAGCATCGAAGCTGAGGCGGCCTGCGCTGAGGTGCTGATCAAGCTGGCCGAGAGCGCGGCAGCGGCTGCGGAGCTCTCCGCAGGCAGCGGCAGGGTGCCGCCTGACGCCCTCTTCCCCATGGAGCCTGCGGGCAGTATGGTCAAACTCGAGAGGGACTATGCTGCCTTCTGCGACCGTCCCGGTCCGGCCCACCGGTCCGGCGCCTTCCTGCTCTCGGTCTTCGACCGGTCGGAGCAGTACCTGCCGGAGATGCAGCTCCATGACCCCGGCCTGCGCGAGCTCTGGGCCGGGCTCGTGGACTGGTTCCGGAAGCACTGCACGGAACAGGACGGCCTGCCCTTCGAGCGCAGCGTGGAGAAGGCGCACGACCTTCCCCCGGAGCTTGTGGCCGGGATCAGGAAGAACCGCTGGCTCGCCACCTACATCCCCGCCGCCGAGGACGGCCTGGGCTGGCGCAAGGCCCAGTACTATGTGCTGAACTCCGCTGCCGGGAGCTTCGGCGACGCCGGGATCTGCCTCCTGATCATGGCCAGCACCAGCATCGGCGCCACGCCGGTCCTGCTGGGGCTCGAGGACGAGCTGCCGCGGGTGCGCGAGGAGCTCGAGCCCCTTGCGAAGGACGAGAAGCGGCTGGGCGAGATCAGCAGGCGGGTGAAGCGCATCGTCGCCTCCTTCCGCGCGCCGAACCCCGGCCGGGTCCGGAAGGAGTACCAGGCCGTCATGGCCCTCGTGGACTCCCGCATCCGCCGCACCCGCGTGGTGAAGTACCTTGCCGCCAGCTTCCTGAAGGCCTTCTACGGCGCCGGCCTGGCCGGCCGGCGCGGCGACTTCGGCGGCTTCATGACCGGCCTGACGAAGGCCGCGGAGCTCGTGGACCGCATCATGCCGGACGTCCGCGGCGCGCTCGAGGAGCTGCCCCGGCGGGAGCGCTGCCACCGCCTCTTCCTCCGCGGCCTCGGCCACGGCGGGGTGAGCGCCTTCGCCCTGACCGAGCCCACGGCCGGCTCGGACTCCGGCGGGGTGAAGACCACGGCGTCGCTCAGGACCGCCTTCCTCACGCCCCTGCCGGACGGCAGGTACGCCTTCTCGCCAACGGGCGACTTCGAGAAGTGCCGCCGTTATCTCATCGACGCGGACCGCATCGAGTTCACCGAAGAAGGCATGGCCTACCGCACGCCTGACAACGGGCTCGCCGCGGTCCGTTATGACCGCGTTCCCGACGGCCCGCGGTACTACGAGCACCAGGGCGCGAGCTGCGAGTTCCATGACATCGGCCAGGTGCGCGAGACGGACAAGGGGAAGGTCTACGAGTACTACAGCCTCACGGGCGCGAAGATGTGGATCACCAACGGCAGCATCGCCACCCAGTTCAGCCTCTATGCCCAGAGCCCCGAGGGCGTCACGGCCTTCATGGTGGACCGGTACGCCGAGGGGCTGACCGTGGGCGCCGATGAGCGCAAGATGGGCCAGCGGGGCTCGCCGACCAACGAGATCTCCCTGGACAGCGTGCGCGTGGCGCGCGAGGCCGTGATCGGCTACGAGGGCCACGGCCAGGTGAACGCCCTCGAGACCCTGAACGCCGGCAGGTGCGGCCTTGCCGTGGTGGCCGGCGCCCTGGGAAGGAAGGTGCTGGACGAGGCGCGCCGCGCAGCACCGCCGTCGGCCGAGCGCGACCGCCTGCTGGGCGAGGCCGCGGCCGTGCTCTTCGGGAGCGAGTCCCTGGCCTACTACCTCACCGGCCTCTTCGACCGGCCGCACGAGTCCGTGCGCATGGAGTCCGCCATCGCCAAGTACGCCTGCGCCGAGGACATCCATGAGATCCTGACGCTTGCCGAGCGGGTCCTCGGCCCCGCGGGCCAGACCGAGCGCCATCTCCTCGAGAAGGCCCGGCGCGACAGCCGCATCCTGAACATCTACGAGGGAACGAACGAGGTGCAGCGCTTCCTGATCCTGAAGGACCTGATCGCCATGGCCGCGGACTGGCCCGGCTTGCCGGAGCGCATCCCCGAGCGGCCTGACGACGAGCGGGCCATGACCTTGAGCAGATGGAAGAACCGCATCCGCGGCCATGCCCGGGCGGCAGCGGAGCTGCTGGGCGACGCCGCATGGGCCGATGCGATGCTCCAGCCGGCGCTCTTCCTGCTCGCCGACCTGGCGGGCGAGGTGCTCCGGCTCGAGTGCGTCTGGCGCCGACTGGAGTGGCTCGTCGCGCGTCGCGAGCTGCTCGGCGCGGAGTACGTGGAGAAGCTCGGCGCGGCCGGGGAGCGGGCCGCGGAGCGGGCGCTCGGCCGTCTGGCCCATCTCGACGAGCGGTACCAGCAGGCCTGGGAGCTCCTCAGGAACGGCCGCAGCCTGCCTGAGGTGGTCGCTGCCGACGCGCTGCTGGACCGCGCAGAGCGCCATGCGGCCGCTGCCCGGCCGGCAGCGCATGCGGGAGCAGGACCGCTCCGCATCCTCAGCATTCTCCGTCCTGCAGCGGACCTTCCGCCTGACCCGCGGCTCGACCGCGGCAGTCTTCGCGAGCTGCTCTGGACCATCGGCGGCAGCGACCGCGCTGCCCTGGACCAGGCCCTGGCCCTGAAGGCCGCGGACGGCGGCGCCACGGTCCATGCTTTCCTGGCCGGCGGGAAGGAGCATGAGGGGCTGCTGCGCTCCGCGGCCGCGGGCGCGGACCGGCTCTTCCGGCTCGACCTCGAGCACCCCGGGCCAAAGGCCATCGCCGCGGCCGTCTCAAAGCTCGAGAAGGACGGCGCCTATGACCTGCTGCTCTGCGGAGGAACGGCAGGCGACGGGAGCGAGGGTCTTCCCGCATTCCTCGCCGGGTACCTGCAGCGGGAGCTCGCGGCTGCAGATGCATCCCTCGCCGGAGAGCGGCGGCCGCTCATTGCAGGGATCGCTGCAAGCGGACGGGAGCAGGCCCGGGACCTTACCTCCCTGCTCGCGGCATACGAGCAGGAGATCGCGGTGATCACGGGGATGCCGGGAACGCAGGAGGCGCCGGTCTATAGCCGGCCCGGGGCGGCCGCAGGAACCGCGAAGACCGTCACCACCGTGGCCGGCGCTGCGGAGCTTCTCAGTGACTTCGCCGCTGCCGAGCGCGCCGCAGCAGCAGAACCCTTTACCGGCGGGGTCCGGAGCGGCGTCCTGCCGAAGGGACCTGCTGCCTGGGCCCTGGTGAGCGACCAGAGCGGCCGTACGAACCCCCAGGTGCTCCGCGCCGCAAGGACCGCTGCCGGCCAGCTCGGAATCACCGCCTCAGCGCTGGTCATCGCGCCCCGGGACGCCTGGCCCCTTCTCCTCGGCCTGGCGCGGACCAGCGGCATCGCCTCTGCCTTCTGTTTCGATACAGGCGACCGCATCCTCTCGGAGAAAGGAAGGGAGAGCCTGCTGCAGCAGATCACCAGAACGACCGGCGAGGCGCTCCTCTTCGGCGGACCGGACTGGAACAGCGCCTTCAGCCGCGCTGCCGGCCGCGCGGCTGCGGAGGAGAGGACCATCCCCTTTGCCGCGGGCTGCATTGCTCTCGCTGCTGATCCTGACGGAAGCCTCCTGTTCGACCTGCCTGCCTATGGCGGCAGCCTCGTCCGGAAGCTCCGGGTGAAGGGCAGCGCAGCCTTCGTCACCCTGGGACCCGCGGCGGTCCTGCCGGAGCAGGCCGCTGCCCGTACCGTCGCTGCCGCTGAGCTGGAGCTCGGCCTGGGGCCTGACGCAACGGTCCCCCGGCCTCCCGGGGCCCTGCCCTCGCTCTCCACTGCCGACGTGATCATCGACCTGGGCTACGGGGTGAAGGACCGGACCGGCATGGAGCTGGCGCAGGAGCTGAAGGCCGCGCTCGAAGGGATGGGGCTCGCGCCGCTCTTCGGCGCCACGCGCAAGGTGACCCAGGACCTGAAGCTCCTGCCGCTCGAGGCCCAGATCGGCCAGACCGGCGTGCGGGTGAACCCGCGGCTGATCATCGCCCTCGGCATCTCCGGCGCGCCGCAGCACCTGGACTGGATCGGCGGCCGCGCCGAGATCCTCTGCTTCAACAAGGACCCCGGGGCGCCGCTCATGAAGCTGAACGCAACGCGGCCCGCGCCCCGGGTCCATCCCGTCGAAGGAGACCTCTTCGCGACCGTGCGGGAGCTGCTGGAGAAGTTGAAGAACGGGAAGAACCGGTGAGGGGTGAGGGGTGAAGGGTAAGGAGTAGAAAGGAGAAACTGCACCAAGAGCGCAAAAAAGCAGGAGCCGGAAGGAAGGTCCTTCCGGCTCCTTTCTGTTCATGGCAGCTCCCTGCGCTAGAGCGCGTTCAGCTGCTGGTAGATCTGGCTCATGACCTCCTCCGCGGTCTTGCCGCGGATGCTGTAGCCCCTCGAATCGAAGTCGAAATAGGCATACCCGAAGGAGTAGCATCCCTGCACCCAGGGAGTCTCGGCCATGGCCCAGAGCACGGCCTCGTAGGCCAGCGCCTGCTCGTCCCATGCCGAGTTGATGGATGTCTCGGGATCGAAATCGCTGATCTCCGGCGCATAGACGCCATAGGTTTGCTGCGCCGAGGTCTCGGCCGAGTAGTACGCCACCTCCGGGAAGACAAAGGGCTTGTTGCCGAACCGCTGGGAGATGGGAAGATATTTCGTCGTCAGTTCGCTCAGCGCGGCCGCATAGAGGTCCCCGATCGTTGCGGTGGGCGATGAGGTGAGCTGCACCCACCATTTGTCGCCAAGGTAATCAAGGTCCCCGTACCAGTCATAGTCCGCATGATCTACATAATAGTCGGTCGTGATCTGGACCGAGGGATAGAGCGCCCGAACTGCAGCTATGATCTCTTGCCATTTCGTGTTGATCTGCTGGCGAATAAGTTGCGTCCCGCCGGTCGTGTCGACCCAGTTATGGTTCGACAGGATCAGCATCTCCACACCCTCCTGCTGCGCGATGACCGCGTGATGCATCACCGCGGCCTTCACCTCCGCAAAGAAGGCATCGTACCATGCTGCCGAGTTCGACCGGCCGAAGCCCGCCTCCTCCGCCGAAGATAGCGGATAGGGGAAGGCGCGCAGGGCCACCTGCATTCCCTGCGCCCTGGCCGCCCGGATATGCGCGACAAGCTCCTCGGTGCTGAAGGAGTTCCAGCCCTGGTCGATGATCGGCGGATCCAGGCTGGTCATGCCCCAGACCGAGGCGATCTGGGCCCAGCGTGCGTTCCTGCCCTTGACCCGCTCCACCGATGAGGTCATCAGCGGCATCCAGGAGGACCGCCAGTAGTCGATGAACTCCACGCCCGTCTGGAAGGACCCGGTGGCGCGCGACACCACGGTCCCGGTCATTGCCGTGGAGACCGGCAGGGTCAGGGTCTCGTGGAGCTGGTGGCGCCAGCGTGCGATGGTGTCAACGGACGCGGCCCCGGCCGCGCCGGAGTTGACCGTCCGGAAGCCCGCATTATCATCAGGCGAGAGCTTCTCGATGCCGATGGCCGGATCGCCGTTCCGCACATAGCGGTAGTTCACCGTCGTGCTCGGGTCGGTATAGAGCGTGTAGCTCCAGGTGACCCGGTCGCTGGTCCACATCCTGAGCGGTTCATATCCGCCCCAGCCGTCGGTCGTGACGAATACGGTATCCGTGGTCCCGGGCGGCGAGCTCGCGGTAAGCGAGACCGGCACCTGCCCCGGCGCCTTCCAGGCAGACACGGTGTTTACGACCGTGGCGTCACCGTTGACACAGTAGGTCCGGACGACCGCAGTTCCCGATCCGTCACGCTCATGGTTGATGCGGTAGTCGCCGAGCGTATAGAGATACCGCACGCAGGTCCCGTTCCCGAGCCGGACGTCCGCGGTCCAGGTATTCCCGCTCACGTGCGTCATCTCGATCGAACGGGTCACGTCCACGGCAGTGCCTTCGAAGAAAGGAAGCATGCCCATCCGGTAGGTGTCCCCATAGAGCCGCGGCACGGCCCCTGCCGGCGTACCGGCGGGAACGGTCGCCCGGAACGTGACCGTAGCGGGAGGGCTGCTGTTAACCGCGATGTCCAGGGTCGTGGAACCGGACGCGGAGACGGTGACCGGCACCGTCCTGCTCCGGTACTCACCGTTGTCCGCAGAGACCGTCACGGAGCCCGATCCTGCCGGCATGCCGTAGATCCGGTAGGTCCCGTCCCAGCGGGTCCGGGTGCGATAGGGTCCTGCGGAGACCACCAGGTCCATGATGCCCGCGCCGGTCGTCCCGTCGGTGACCGTGCCGATGACCGCGCCGGTCGGACCGCTCACCGGCCGCAGATCGTCCCATGCTGCGATGACCTCGTTCCTGGTCTTGCCATGCTCGACCAGGAACTCCCGGTAGGCAAAGGAACCCTTCGGACGGTGCGGAGCAGCCTCCTGGGCGGCCCAGCCCTGGTTGCGGCGATAGAAATACCTGAGCATGATCCCTTCCGGCAGGGAGACCTTCGCCTCCCAGACATCAGGGCCCGAGGAGACCTTCGTCATGGCGATGTCCTGCTCGTCCGCGCCGAAGAGCATCCCGATGCGCAGGGTGATCGTGTCGCCGCCCGGCGTGTTCGGCGGCACGGTGACGCGCAGGGTCATGGTCGCGGCGGGCGTCGTATCGCCGTTCCCGCTGTCCGCGCCGCCGCCCCCGCCGCCGCCGCATCCGGCCGCTGCCGTCAGCGCGCAGACCAGCATGGCCTGCATGACCAGCCGCATGATGCCCCTTCCGTCCTTCGCCAGATGAACAATCATGGTCCTGCTCCTTCCGTCAGACACCCAGGAAACTTTATTAAATGGTAAACACCAATTATATTAGAATATCCGGAGCGGGATGTCAACCCGTATTTCACGAAAGCTGCCAGAGGTCAATTGTTCAGATGGGAAGTCTGCGGGACGCGATCTGTGGGGACCGTTCGGGGAACATTTCTCTCGCTGCGGTCAATGGTCCGGCCGCATCAGGAACTCGCCGAGGGCCGTGTCCACGCCGGCGAGGTGCGCGGTGAACCACGCGGTGAACCAGCGGTCCAGCTCGATGGCGAAGAAGGAGAGGATGGCGCCCTCGGCGTCGAGGGTCTCGAACTTCTGCTTCATGTTCGTGAACTCGGTCGTGAAGTTGAGGTGCTCCTGCCGGTGGGCAAGATAGCCGTCGTACTTCCGCCGCTTCATCAGCAGCTCTTCCATGCCGAAATGCCCGACCACGTACTCGTCGAGGAAGGCGATCATCCGGCCCACCTCGGCCCGCGCCCGGCCGCCGGCCATGGCCTCGCGCAGGTCGCTGATCCGTCCGATGACCTCGCGGTGCTGCACATCGATGGCGTCCACGCCGACGGACATGGCCGGGTCCCAGGCGAGCTTGCCGGTGATCATGGTCCCCTCTCCCCTTCGCCGGCGCCTGCGGGTCCGTCCGGCGCCTGGCGCGGCGCCGCGGCCCCTTCCCGGATGGTCTCCGGCAGGAAGAGCACTGATGCCGTACCGCGGGTGCGCTTCTCGATGAAGCTCCGCACCGGCGCATAGTCCCTGGTCCGGAGGGCCTCCAGGATGGCGTGCGCATCGCGGTCCGAGATGTCGTCGGGCGAGATGGCCGAGATCTCCGGCACGACGTAGGCCGTGGCCGCATCCGCGTAGGTCACGAGCTGGTTGTAGAACTCCCGCTGGCAGCGTCCGATATAGCCGCCGCCGACCAGGACCGTCCGGGCGCCGGCGTTCCGGAGAAAGCTGTAGAGGGTCACCATGGTCTCGGTCGGCAGCGCGCCGCTGCTCGAGGTCTCGGAGAAGACATGGAAGACCGTCCGGCTGCCGCCCGCGGCCTCGTTCAGATAGTAGGTATAAGCGAGCGGCGCGGCGCTCTCCTGTTCGTAGTTCCCCGGAAGCACCAGGACCACCGGGTGGCCCGTTCCGGCCAGGCCGCGGAGGAACCGCGTCTCGCTCTCGAGCTGGAACTTCAGGAGCTCGTACTTGGCATCGGAATACCGGTTCCTGAGCTCCTCGCGGAAGAAGAGCGAATAGGCGGGATGGACCAGGACGATCACCATCTTCCCCCGGGACGCCTCCGGGACGGTGGCCGCCGGGGTGAGCCGGACGATCCTGAGCGGATCGGCGCTGTCCGGGAAGCTTCCCAGCATCTCGCTGAAGCTCCGTGCCGGCCCCGGGGACGGGGCGCAGCCGGCCGCAAGGGCCAGGGCAAGGCCGAACACGAGGATGGCGAGCGCACGGGAACGGCCGGCGCGCACCTGCAGTACCGGGGGTTCGATCATGGAGAACAATCCTGGACAGCGTTGACTGGAGGACATGATACCACGAAGGGGGGAGCATTGCGAGCGGAGAGGACCTCACGCCCGGTCGCAGCGCCGCCGGGCGATCAGCTCCCAGGTGGCGTCATCGATCTCAGCGAGATACTCCCGGACCGGGAAGTCCCTGCCGCACGCCGTGCAGCGGAATGCCACGGCCCGTCAGCCGATCCGGAGCTCCACGTCCTTGCCGCAAACCCTGCATACCATGCGGTACGTTCTCCTGACTTCTGACTTCTGTCTCTTGCCGTTCCTATTCCAGAATGTCCAGCCTGATCGAGAGCTCCCGGAGCTGGCCCGGCGTGACGCGGGACGGGGCCTCGGTCATGAGGCAGACGGCCTTCTGGGTCTTGGGAAAGGCGATCACGTCCCGGATGGAGGCGCTGCCGGTCAGGATCGCGGTGAGGCGGTCCAGGCCGAAGGCGAGCCCGCCATGGGGCGGCGCGCCGTACTCCAGCGCCTCGAGCAGGAAGCCGAACTTCGCCCGCGCCTCGTCCGCATTGATGTTCAAAAGCTGGAACATGCGTGTCTGCACGTCGGCGCGATGGATGCGGATGCTGCCGCCGCCGATCTCGGACCCGTTCAGCACGATGTCATAGGCCTTGGCCCGCACCCTGGGCGGATCGCTCTCCAGGAGTTCCAGGTCCTCGTCGAACGGCCCGGTGAAGGGATGGTGCATGGCGTCGTAGCGCTTCTCCTCCTCGTTCCATTCCACCAGCGGGAAGTCCGTGACCCAGAGGAAGTCGAGCTTCGTCTCGTCGATCAGGCCCTGCCGCCTGCCGACCAGCATCCGGAGGTAGCCCAGCGTCCCGGCGGTGACCCGGGCGCTGTCGGCGATGAAGAGCAGCAGGTCGCCGGGCCGGGCGCCGAACCGGTCGGCCATTGACTGCACCTGGCCGTCCTTGAAGAACTTGGCGATGGGCGACTCGAAGCCCTTCTCGGTCATCTTGATCCAGGCGAGGCCCTTGGCCCCGAAGAGCTTCGCCTCGTTCGTCAGGTCGTCGATCTCCTTGCGCGACAGCCCCGCCATGCCCGGCGCGGCGAACCCCTTGACCTGCCCGCCGAGCTCCACGGCCTGGACGAAGACCTTGAAGTCCGATGCCTTCGCGATGTCCGAGACATCGGTCAGCTCCAGCCCGAACCGGGTGTCCGGCTTGTCCGATCCGTAGCGGTCCATGGCCTGTTGGTAGGTGAGCCGCCGGAAGGGCAGGACGAGGTCCAGGCCCTTCACCTCCTTCACCACCGCGGCGAGCAGCTGCTCCATCAGGCCCATGATCGCGTCCTGGTCCACGAAGGACATCTCGAGGTCGATCTGGGTGAACTCGGGCTGCCGGTCGGCGCGCAGGTCCTCGTCGCGGAAGCACTTCACGATCTGATAGTACCGCTCCATGCCCGCCACCATCAGGATCTGCTTGAAGAGCTGGGGCGACTGCGGAAGGGCGAAGAACATGCCGGGGTTCACGCGGCTCGGGACGAGGTAGTCCCGGGCGCCCTCGGGCGTGCTCCGGGTGAGGAAAGGCGTCTCGATGTCCACGAACCCGTGGCCGTCCAGGAACCGCCGCACCGTGCGGGTGATCCGGTGGCGCGTCATCAGCACCTGCTGGAGCGCAGGCCGCCGGAGGTCGAGATAGCGGTACTTGAGCCGGAGGTTCTCGGCGACCTCCGTCTCGTCCTCGATCATGAAGGGCGGGGTCCTGGCCTCGCTCAGGACCGTGAGCTCCGCCGCCAGGACCTCGACGCCGCCCGTGGGAAGCCGGGGATTGGCCGTGTTCGCCGGCCGCGCGGCCACCGTCCCCGTCACCGCGAGCACGAACTCGCTCCGGATGCCGCCGGCGCGGCCGTGGGCCTCCGGGGCGTTCTCGGGATTGAAGACCACCTGGGTTACGCCCCCGCGGTCCCGCAGGTCCGCGAAGATCAGTCCGCCGTGGTCGCGCCGGGTCTGGACCCAGCCCATGAGCGTCACGCGGCTGCCGATGTCCGCGGTCGTCAGTTCCCCGCAGGTATGCGTCTTCATGCTGTGCTGGAGAGGCATGGTCGTTCGCTCCCGGGCCAAAACAGGCTGGATATTAGCACTCTCCCCCCGGGAAAGTCAAGGTGAAGGTGCGTGGAGGACTTCCGGAACGGGGAAAGGGAGCCGGACCATGCTGGTTGATATCGGCCTTGATCCTGCGGAATGCAGGAGGTGACGGTGGAACCGCGGAAGCTCCGCGCTGCCAGAAAGGGTCCTAGGACGGCACGGTCAGGGAACGGTCTTCTGCGCCGGCTGCCGCGGCCCCTGGAGCAGCTCTGCGGAAGATGCCGCTGCCGCGAGCAGGAAGGGAAGGAACGCGCCGGCGAGATACCGCAGGAGGAGGCCCCGCGCTGACGCGGTCCGGGCGGGTGCAGGTGATGACGATGTCCTCAGTGTTCCCATCATCTGATATACATGCATCGAGAATCGTTGCTTCCGATCCCCTCACCTTG
>CAZTXN010000036.1:14708-16543 GCA_964617655.1 uncultured Nitrospiraceae bacterium
TGAGTATCGCGTTTACTTCAGATCCCCAGCTTCTTCTGCTCGATGAGCCTGGCAAGCTCGTCGCGGGAGATGACCTTCTTCTCGAGCAGCAGGGTGATGAGCGACTCGAGGATGACCTTCTGCTGCTCCATGCTCCTGCGCAGCATCTCCGCGTCCTCCTGCTCATGATGCTGCTGCGCGTATTCTGCAGCGGCACGGTCAGGCACCTCGCGCACGATCTCGAGCTTCTCCGATTTCTGGGCGGTCTCCCGGAAGGAAACCTTTTCCGATCGCGTGACCGGCTCTCCGTCATAGTACTTCCGGATGGCATCCTTGATCTCCGAGGCCATGGCCAGCACCGGTTTGATGTTCATTCCGGTGATGAACCGGATGTTGTCCATGGTCTCGATGTCCATGGGATCGGAGAGCGCCAGGACCAGGGAGTTCGCCTCCTTGCGCACCGGCATGACCCCGAACTTCTTCGCCATGTCGGCCTTCAGGAGCCTGGTGACCTCCGCCGGGAGCTCCGGTTCGAACAGGTTCTGGTAGGGGATATGGAGCTTCTCGGCGATCACGCTCGCGATGTCCTCCTCGCGCGCGAACTCGAGCTCCACCACGATGGACCCGAGCTTGCCGCCCCAGTTCCGCTGGTGCGACAGCGCGGCCTCGAGCTGGAAATCGTCGATCACCCCCGCTTCCTTCAGCAGGTCCCCCAGCTTCTTTCGCTCGGCCATAGCAGACTCCTCATGCAGATGCCGTTCTTCCGGGATGAATGATTATAGTCCAGCCGCCGCTTCCTGTCAAACCGCGCCGGCGCGTCCGGGGCCGCGGCTCAGAACAGAATGCCGCCGTTCCCGGCCCCCTCCTGCCGGACGAGAAGATGCCGGAACCGCACATCCCCGAGCGCGGCGAGCAGGCTCGCCTTGATGCCCGGGTGGCGCTCCTCCCAGTCGGCCAGCAACCGCTTGATCTGCACCCGTTTCTGGTCAGGGTCCCCGCAGGAGGGGCAGGCGCAGCATGCCACCGGGAATCCTTCCGCCGCCGCGAAGGCGATGATCTCCTCCTCGGGAACATAGACCAGCGGCCGGATCACCGTGTTCCGTCCGTCATCGGACCGCAGCACCGGCGCCATGGCCTTGGTCGTCCCGTTGTAGAACTGGTTCAGGAGGAGCGTCTCGATGAGGTCGTCGCGGTGGTGACCCAGGGCGATCTTGGTGCAGCCGCGCGCCGCGGCCTGGGTATAGAGCACGCCGCGCCGGATGCGCGAGCAGAGGCTGCAGGGAATCTCGTCCGGCCCGAGCTTCTCGAGCATCAGCCCGTGGATGGGCGCCTCGACCACATGGTGCTCGAACCCGCGGTCCCGGCAGTGCTCCTCGATTCCCGCGGTCTGGAACCCCGGAAAGCCGGGATGGACCGTGAGCGCCAGGAGCGAAAAGGAGACCGGCGCCCGCAGCCGGAGGCGCTCCAGCATATGCAGCAGCGTCCAGCTGTCCTTGCCGCCGGAGAGCGCTACCAGGATGCGGTCGTTCTCCGCGATCATGCGGAAATCGCCGACCGCCCTGCCCACGCTTCGGCGGATGCGGCGCCCGATCCGGCCGTACTCCGTCCCCATAGGCCACTCTACGGTCCTGCGCCGGGTATGTCAAGAACCGGCCTGAACGGAAAAAGGCCCCCGGACACGGCATCCGGAGGCCCCTGGTCATTCACGCTGCAGCGCCTGTCTAGCGTTTCCTGCGCCTTGCGCTCTTCTTCCCGGCTTTCTTTACTGCCTTCTTCTTTGCCGTCTTCTTCCTGGCCTTCTTGGCCTTCTTCTTTGCCGCTTTCTTTCCGGCCTTCTTCCTGGTCTTCTTCTTTGC
>CAZTXN010000036.1:16643-19728 GCA_964617655.1 uncultured Nitrospiraceae bacterium
TTCTTCTTGGCCGCCTTCTTCTTCGCCTTCTTCGCCGGCTTCTTCGCCGCTGCCGCCGGCGGCGCGCCTACCGACGCGGCCTCCATGCCGCAGCAGTAGATCGGCTCCTCATTGACGTCGCCGGTCCTGGTCACATCGATCCGCCTGCCGCACACCCTGCATTCATACGTCATCAGCTTCCCGATATCCATTCCCGCATCCTCCTTTGTGGTCTCTGGCCACCACGATCGACAAGATCTTCGGTAATGATATCCCTGGAACGGTCGGCGCGGGCCGGTCGCCTCTGCGTCGTCGCCTGCGCTGTTACGTGCTACTCTAGAAGCATGCCCGCTAAATGTCAAGCCCTTTTCTGGTTCGTCTGCGCGCTCCTCCGTCTCAGGACCAGGTCCGCGGCCTCTTCGTGAGCGCCTGGACCTTGGCGTTCCGGCGGACGCCGGCCTGCCGCAGGGTCCAGATCTGCTCCATGCCCTCGATCGCGGCGGTCAGCGCCTCGTCCGAGGACCGTCCGTCCCATTTCTTCGTCTCCGCCAGCCGGTAGAGCTCCAGGATCACCTCATCGAGCGTCATGCTGTCATCCCCTTTCGGTCCTGCGGCGGTTCCCCGGCCGCGGCGGCGGCCGGGGTGCAAAAAAACGCCGGGAGAAACGGCTCCCGGCGTCGGTTGGTACCGTGGTCCATCCATGGATTCCCGGTGATGACCCTGCTTCACCCTGCCCCCCCTCTTCCCGTAGGGCCTTACGCTACCCGCACTTCGAGAACCCGCATCCCCGGCAGACCGCGCATCCCTCGCCGAACTCCAGCAGCCCGCCGCAGTCCGGGCACTCGGGGCAGAGGCCGAGGTGGTTCCTGCTCTCTTCGGAAGCGCAGTCCGACGAGACATAGGGCGCCGCGGAAGCGATCTCCGGTTCCCTGGCAGGCAGGGGATCCCCGATGCGCTGCTGGCGCTGCGCCGCGCCGTCCTTCATGTACCGTTCCAGGGCCAGGCCGATGGCGTCCGGGCAGGAGAGGATCTGTCTGCCCGCCTCCCCCCAGCCGGGCGACGGGCACCGGATGCCCTTCACCTGTTTCACGATGGCGTCGATGGCCACGCCGGAGCGGAGCGCCATGGAGGCGAGGCGGCTGACCGCCTCGGACTGGCTCGCCGCGCAGCCGCCCGACTTGCCCATGGTCGAGAAGACCTCGCAGATGCCCTCCTCGTCCTCATTGATGGTGATGTAGAGGTTGCCGCAGCCGGTGGGGATCTTCTGCGTGATGCCGTGGGTGAATGCCGGCCGCTTCCGGGGCTTCTTCTCCTCCGCCGGGTCCGCTGCGCCGGGAGCGGCCGCCGGCCGGGCGGCCCGGCGCGCCTTCTCCGTGGCGCCGGTGGAGAGCACCTGCTCGTCACGCGACCCGTCGCGGTAGATCGTCACGCCCTTGCAGCCCAGGTGGTAGGCCAGGCGGTAGACCTTCTCCACGTCCTCCCGCGTCGCCTCGTGGGGAAAGTTCACGGTCTTGGAGACTGCGTTGTCCGTGTAGGTCTGGAAGGCCGCCTGCATGCGGATATGCCACTCCGGCGAGATGTCATGGGCTGTCACGAAGAGATCCTGCGCGGCGCGGGGCACGGAATCCAGCCCCGTGCAGCCGCCGTGCTCCGCGACCTCGCGCATGAGCTCCTCGGAGTGGAACCCGCCGTCCCGCGCGGCCTGCTCGAAGACGGGATTCACCTCCATGAGCTCGGCGCCGTCCAGCACCCGGCGGACGAAGGAGAGCGCGAAGAGCGGCTCGATGCCGCTCGAGCAGCCCGCGATGATCGAGAGCGTGCCGGTCGGCGCGATCGTGGTGACCGTGGCGTTCCGGACCGGCTTCCGGCCCGGCTTGTCGTAAATGCTGCCCGGAAAGTTCGGGAACGGACCGCGCTCCGCGGCCAGTTCCTCGCTCTTCTTCCGGCCCTCCTCGGTGATGAACTGCATGACCGACTCGCCGAGCTGGACCGCCCGGTCGGAGTTGTAGGGCGCGCCCAGCCGGAGCAGCAGGTCGGCGAAGCCCATGACGCCCAGGCCGATCTTCCGGTTCGCCCGGGTGTTCTCGGCGATCTTCTCGATGGGGTAGCGGTTCACGTCGATCACGTTGTCCAGGAAGTGGACCGCCTGGCGCACGGTCCGGCGGAGCCTGGCATGATCGACGGCCCGGCCGTCCTCCGTGACCATCTTCGCCAGATTGATCGACCCGAGGTTGCAGGACTCGTAGGGAAGCAGCGGCTGCTCGCCGCAGGGGTTCGTGGACTCGATCCTGCCCACATGGGGCGTGGGGTTCTGCTGGTTGATGCGGTCGAGATAGATGATGCCGGGGTCCCCGTTCTTCCAGGCCATGTTCACGACCGTGTCGAAGACCTTGCGGGCCTTGAGCCGCCGGGCCACGGTCCCGGTGCGCGGGGAGAGGAGGTCGTACTCGTCGTCCTTCTCCACGGCGCGCATGAAGGCGTCCGTCAGGGCCACGGAGATGTTGAAGTTGTTCAGCCGGTCGTTCTGCTGCTTGCAGGTGATGAAGTCCAGGATGTCGGGATGGTCCACGGAGAGGATCCCCATGTTGGCGCCCCGCCGCGTGCCGCCCTGCTTCACCGTGTCCGTGGCCGCGTCGAAGACGGTCATGAAGGAGATGGGGCCCGAGGAGATGCCCTTCGTGGTCTTGACCACGTCGCTCTTCGGCCGCAGCCGCGAGAAGGAGAACCCGGTGCCTCCGCCGGACTTGTGGATCAGGGCCGCGTGCTTCACGGACTCGAAGATCTCCTCCATCGAGTCGCCCACGGGCAGGACGAAGCAGGCGGAGAGCTGGCCCAGCTCCCGGCCGGCGTTCATGAGCGTCGGGCTGTTCGGCAGGAACTCCAGGTCGGTCATGAGGCGGTAGAACTCCCGGGCGGTCGCTTCGATCTCGGCCTCGGACCGCCCGTACGCTGCGTCCGCCGCGGCGATGGTCCGGGCCACGCGCTCGAACATGTCCACGGCCGTCTCGACCACGGTCCCGTCCTCGCTGCGCTTCAGGTAGCGCTTCTCCAGGACCTTGATGCTGTTCGCGGACAGGCTGAGACCCGCTCCGCTCCCGGACACCGC
>CAZTXN010000037.1:0-19426 GCA_964617655.1 uncultured Nitrospiraceae bacterium
CGAGGGCGAAGAGGATCTCGGTCGTTGCCGGCGAGAGCGAGACGATGCGCTGCGGACCCTCCGCGGACGAGGCCACGGAAGCGGTCAGGGCGAAGAAGAACGCCGCTGCCAGCAGGACCCTGGCCGCCCCGGAACCGGCGCCCTGTATCATCAGGGATCTAGCCAAACAATGCCCCTCGGAAACAACACAACACCTAATATAACTCAGGTCCGCTTCGCGGACACACAGATAACGTCAAATGCAAAGACTGGTCTTTTTGCTTCCTCTGTGTGTCCCGACGAAGTCGGAACCTATAGCCCCCAAATAGGATGAAGGGTTCCCGCCCGGCCGTCAGCTATATGCAAACCAAGCATGGGACCACGCCTGCTGTACCCTGATCCTTCTTCTTTCCCCCTCCATCCGAACCGCCTTCTGCGCTTACTGCACATTCCCCGACAACATCTGATACAGCAGGTCATCTATCTCATCGATCAGCTCCTTAAAGATGCCGCCATGACTTTTTGCACGCGAGAAGAGTTCGTCCCGCAGCGATACGATTGTCGGGTCCTGGCAGCGATCATAGGTAATATGCTCGTTCTGCATGGCGAGCCTTTCCCGCAGGAGCAATTCCTCCGCCTTTTCTGCGAACGGACGTGCGCGCGACTGGATCCGTTCTATGCGACGGACGACGTCCGGCACTGTTGATAAGCCGGTCTTTCTTTCGAGATGAGCCGCAATCTCGTGTACCATGACAGAAAGCGCGCAGAACTCCAGGCCTCGCACACCGCGCCGCCACTGCAAGAGCATGGGATTTCGCCGGAACCACAGGAAGTTCCTCACGCCGAGCTCGATCAGCCCGTCGATCATCTCCTGAATATCGTTGACTCCGCGGCCTTGTCTCGCAACAAGATCAATCCCGCCCGGTGCTTGTGTCTCAGCCGTTTGAGCGGATTTCCCTTTGTATCCAAGACGCCTCCAGAGGTTTCCCAGCACGATCGCACCGTTCGGATCATCCGGAGTGTCGAAATGCAGAAGCGACAACAGCACGGCGCCCTTTCCGAACTTTCCCTCGATGACCGCGAGTTCGCCGATCAGCCGGCGGGGGTCAAGGTTGATTTGATAGACTGATTCCAGCTCCCTCCAATTCAGAACCGCCATTCCGTCCCCCACGTTTATATCTGACGTATAAGCGTCGGGAAGCGCTTGGTCGTAGGTCGCCAGCACCCTGACGCCCTCTCCTGCCACGAACTGGGACGGCCACCAGGCATGAAAGACCGGTTCACGAATGCCCTGCCATAATTCGCTCTCCTGCAGGGAAAGACGGATCCTTCCGCTGAAGCTCGGCACACGCTCCTTTGTCGGCCGCCGTTTGACCGGGAGGAGACCGATGCCCTCCTGCGTGGCGAGGCCCGCCCCCCCGCAGAAGCCGAGATAGCTCCCTCCCCGTCCGACGAAGCTCCGGATGGCCTCCATCCCCTCCTCGTCCAGGGCCTTTGCCTTGTTCGACGCCCATCCGCCGGGGACAAAGAGCGTCCGGAATCCTTCGAGGACGCCCTTCCTGATCTCGGCTGCGCGGACCAGGGTAAAGGGAAGACCGGCCGCGCGCAATGCCTGGTACGCCATCACGCCCCAGAGGAACGATTCGTCCCAGAGGAGCGCAACGCCGGACGGCGGCGCATCAGATCTCGAACTTGCGCTCATAGCCCCTCGGCGTGATCATCAGATCGCTCCAGACGAAGGTGTTCGAATTGCCGATGATTACTGTGGTCTGCATGTCCACGTCCTCCGCCCGCATACCGGCCAGGTCCGTGACGATGACCTGCTCATGGTCCCGCATCGCTCCCTTCACGATCCCCACGGCCGTTTCCGGCCTCCGATGCCGCAGGATGATCTTGCGTGCACGGTCCAGGTGACCGGACCGTCCCTTGCTCCGGGGATTGTACAGGACGATGACGAGGTCCGCTGCCGCGGCCGCATCGAGCCTCTTCTCGATCGTCTCCCAGGCGGTCAGGCGGTCGGATAGGCTGATGCAGGCGAAGTCATGCATCAGCGGCGCGCCCAGTCGGGCGGCTGCGGCATTCAGCGCTGAAATACCGGGTATCACCTGAACGGCGATTTCGGATTGCGGATTGCGGATTGCGGATTTCTCCTGACTTCTGACTCCTGACTCCTGAATCCTCATAATTTCATACACCAGCCCGGCCATTGCATAGACGCCGGGATCTCCGCCGCTGATCACCGAGACGGTTTTGCCATCCCGGGCAAGCCCGACCGCTTTCCGGCACCGGTCCACCTCCTGGGTCATGCCGGTGGAGACGACCTCCTTGCCCTTGAGCAGTTCCGCAATACGTTCGAGGTACGCGCCGTAGCCCACGACAACGTCTGACGCCGCAATGGCGTTCCGCGCGGCGGGAGTGATATGGTCCAGGCTGCCCGGGCCCGTCCCCACGATAAAGATCCCCCCTCTCCCCCCTTTGTCAAAGGGGGGCCGGGAGGGATTTGACTCGCTCCGCGCTGATCGCATCGCGATCGCCACCGTGACATTCCCCCGCTTCTGCTTTCCGACCAGCAGCCGGGACGCTCCCGACGCCAGAAGCGCCGCGGGCTCGGAGACGGCATGAGCGCCCGTTGCCCTGAACACGGCTTCCGACGGATCGACCCCCTCGACGCGTTTCAGCTCGTCCCTGCTGAAGGCTCGGAGGGGGAATGCTTCCTTCCGGGCGAACGCCGCCAGGCCGGGCTCTTCAGCCTTGATATCGATCGTGGCGCATTCGGCGATCGAGAGAAAGGACAGGTTCGCGTTCTTAAGCGTGTTCCTGACCGCGCTCTCGATCTCCTCCATCGATGTCCCGCTGTTGCACCCGATGCCGGCGACGAGATTCCTCGGCCGAAGGTAGAGCTGCCCCTGCACCCGGCAGGTTTCGATCGAGCAGTCATCGCCCTGAATGCCGCAGGCCGTCCCCCGGTACGCGTCTGCCCGATTCGTGATGATGGCGTCGGCAAACCGCGGCTCAGCAACGCGCAGGAACTCCCCGGGCAGATCCATCGGAACATCGGAATAGACGCGGAGCGCCCCATTGTTCAGATACCGCGCGCCCACGGCGGCAAGCAGGTTCTCGTTCTCGATGACCAGATCGTGGTTCCGCGCCCAGAGATCGAGGGACGGCAGTTCGTTTACGTCCGACGCGGTGGTGATGACCGCCTGGCCGCCGAGAATCGCGGCGATCTCCCGCGACAGATCGTTCGCCCCTCCCAGGTGACCGCCTGCCAGGCTGATCGCGTACTTCCCCTTCTCGTCAAGCACAACCACGGCCGGATCGGTCTTCTTGTCCTTGAGCAGGTGCGCGATGGACCGCGCCACGATCCCCGACGCCATGATGAAGACCAGGGCGGCAGATCCTTCCCATTGGGCTTCGACAGCGTCAGATGCATATTTCGCCACCTGTCCGCCGGGGAAATGAGCGGAAAGTCGCTCGGCCAGTTTCCGGCCGCTATCGGTGATATAGAAGATCGTTGTCTTCTTCACTCGACGCCCCCGTTCTTCCGCATATCACTTCCGGTATTCATGCGAGAAGTCCTTGTGATAGAGCCTCGATTCCTTGCCCGTCGGCGATGCCGATGCGCGGAGCGACTCGCCCACATAGATCAGAGCCGTTTTCCTGATACCGGCCTCCTGTACCAGTCCGACAAGTTCAGCAAGCACGCCGCGCAGCACCTTCTGGTCAGGCCAGGTCGCCTTCTCGATCACCACGACCGGCGTATCGGGCGGATACCCCTGCAGCAGCTCGTCGCGGACCTTCTCGATCATCCCGACGCTCAGAAAGATCGCCATCGTCGCTTTATGCGATGCAAGGAGCCCGAGCCGTTCCGCTGCCGGGACCGGCGTGCGGCCTTCCAGGCGGGTGAAGATCACGGTCTGGCTGATCTCGGGAACGGTCAGCTCCTGACCGAGGACCGCGGCGCCTGCCATGGCGGACGAGACCCCGGGAACCACCTCATAGGGGATGCCCAGCGCCTGAAGCCGCTCGATCTGCTCGGAGATGGCGCTGTAGAAGGACGTATCGCCGGTATGGAGGCGTACGACCATCTTTCCGTTCTCCACGGCCGATCGCATGATCGCAATGATCTGCTCAAGGTCCATCTTCGCGGAATCGTGGACCGTTGCCCTGATGTCCTTGAGCAGTGCGGGATTCACCAGGCTGCCGGCATAGATCACCACATCAGCGCTGTCGAGCAGCTTGCGCCCTTTCAGGGTGATCAGGTCCGGATCTCCGGGACCGGCCCCGACAAACCATATCTTCGCGCTCATCGCTTCCTCACGATCACCAGAGAGAAATAGTCGAGGTCATCGCTGCGCACCTGCCTGATGTCCCGCACGATCCGCTCGTCCTCCATTCCTGCGCGGGCTACGTACACCGCTCCTGCGGTGAGCTGCATCCGCACCAGGAGGTCCCGGACCGCTTCGTACACCTTGTTCACCTTCATCAGCACCACGGTATCGAACCGCTCCAGCGTTTCCTGCAGGCTGTCGAGGTAGTTGGCGGGGAGAACGGCGATCCGCTCGTTCCCGAGCCCCAGCGAGAGCCCGGCGCGGGCCGCGGCTGCCGTGATGGACGAAATGCCGGGAATGATCTCGATGTCCAGCGACGGCCGCCGCTCCCGCAGGCGGTCATAGAGATAGAAGAAGGTGCTGTAGATCGCCGGATCGCCGATGGTGATGAAGGCGGCGTCCTTTCCCTCATCGAGCTGCTTCAGGACCGTCTCGACCGCTGCGTCCCATTTTGATTCAAGATCAGCGGATAGAGCGATCTCCCTCTCCCCTCGCGGGAGAGGGCCGGGGTGAGGGGCGGTTTTCTCCATCGGGAAATGCAGTTCCACGATCTGCTTGCCTTCGGTGCTGAGCGCTCCCTGTGTGATCGACAAGGCCAAGCTCGTCCCTTCTTCCCGTCCCTTGGGCACGCAGAGCACCGGCACGCTTTTAATGATCCGGACCGCTTTGAGCGTCAGCAGCTCCGGATCGCCGGGTCCGACGCCGATGACGTACAGTCGCCCCGGCATGTCAACCTTTCTCCCCGGTCACGACATAGACGGGGTTGAGCGCGCTCATCAGTCGTTTGCCCGCCACCAGCCTCGACCGGGATACCGAAATCTCGGACACTTCGACGCTGAAGCCCTTCGCCTCAAGCGAGGCGACCGCCTCGTGCAGCGTCTCGAGGGCCGCCGCATTGATCACGACGATGCCGGAAGCCATCCGTTCTCTGAGCGTGCTAACAATGGCGCTTAGGTTCCCCCCGCTCCCGCCGATAAAGACCCGGTCCGGAGCGGGGAGATCGGCAAGCGCGTCGGGCGCCGTTCCCAGCACGATATTCATGTTCCGGGCATCGAACCGCGCCCGGTTGGTCCTGAGATGGCCGATCTGTTCGCCGTTGCGCTCGACGGCAAACACCGTGAGGGAGGGGAGCAGCCGTGCCGCCTCGATCGAGACCGATCCGGACCCCGCGCCGATGTCCCAGAGAACGCCCTGCGACGGAAGCCGGAGCTTGTGGAGCGCCACGGCGCGCACCTCGTCCTTGGTAATCAGGCCGCGGGAATGGTCGATCTCATCTTCTTTTAACCCGAATCGTATCTCTCCTGACGCCTGACTCCTGACTCCTGACTCCTGCATTCTCAGTATCACCACATTCGGGTCAGCAAAGGTCGCGGCCGCTGCCTCGCTGACCGTCCCGGACCATATCCGCTCATCAGGATACCCCAGCCGCTCGCAGACATGAACAACAATTTCGGATTGCGGATTGCGGATTGCGGATGCAAGGACCTGTGCTATTTCAGCAGGGTTGTTCTGTCGATCGGTCAGAACAGCCAGTTTCCCGTACCGTTGGAGCAGCAGGGGGATATCCGCCGCCTCATAGGGAAGCTTGCGGCGCTTCGCGATATCCGGCCCGCCGTGCAGGCTGATGCAGAAGGCGTCGTCCCAGGGCTCGTTGATCCTCGCAAAGGCCTCCTGCATGCTCGAAAGGTCCGGCAGGACCACGAGCCGTTTGTTCCCGAACTCCTCAAGCATCCGCCTCCCGATGCCGAAGAAGAAGGGATCTCCTGATGCGAGCAGGACCACCGTGCCGGCGGGCGAAGCGGCATCACGGTGCCCGCCGCGCTCGAGGAATGCCCTGATCTGCGCGATGGCCTCCGGCACCTTATCGATGACCCTGATACGGTCCCTGACCGCTTCATATTCTTCGTAGCCGCGGAACACTTCGAGCAGCCGCGAGGACGCGAAGAGGACAGCGGCGCTTCTGACGATCTCCCGCGCCTCCCCCCCCAGGGGCCGGTAGCCGATCCCGACCAGATGGACCTTATCCGCTGTCTGCAACAATGCTCCCTTCGTAAGACACGAGATGCGCCGTCACGGGAATGCCACCGGTGACCTGCTCGCAATAGGCGCGCGCTGCGGCACAGACTGCGCGATAGACCGGCACCGGATCGCCCGTTTCGGACCGGATATGGTCGTAGATCTCCCGGACCGTGTTGAAACTCCTGTCTTCCGGCATGGCCACCCCGATCCCCCGCAGAAACCGGGCGGCCTCCTCGGCCTCCAGCGCTCCGTTCCGCACATGGGTCTGCGGCGTTCCCATGGCGATCTTGACCATCTTGGCCCATTGGGCGCAGAGGTTGATCTTCCGGAAACCGTGCGCTCGCGCATCCTTGAGCGAATATTCCACGAAATCCCCCATCATGGCATAGGCCTCGGCAGGCAGCCGGTAGCGCTCCTGATGGGCTCGCTCCGAGGTCCTGCCGGTCGACAGCACCACGTCCGCAAGACCCAGTGCCTTTGCCACATCGAACGAGGCGGTCACCGTCGCGGTCCATGCCTCTTCCGACAGGGGGCGCACGATGCCGGTCGTCCCGAGGATCGAGATGCCTCCGATGATGCCGAGGCGGTGATTCAGGGTCTTCTTCGCCAGTTCTGCGCCTGCGGGGACCGAGATGGTGATTTCTAATTGCGGATTGCGGATTGCGGATTGCGGATTTGCTAAACCGCATTCGAAAACCGCTTCATGCACGGCGTCTGTAATCATCCTCCTCGGCACAGGGTTGATCGCCGATTCTCCCACGGGAATCGCAAGGCCCGGCTTCGTCACGGTCCCGACCCCCTTGCCGCCTCGAATCACAACCTCCACGTGCCTGTTCGAATCCGCAATCCGCAATCCGCAATCCGCAATCTGGCGGACCTCCGCCATGATCTCCGCCCCGTGCGTGATATCGGGATCGTCGCCGGCATCCTTGATCACCGATGCTCGAGCAAACAGCACGCCGTTGTCGACTCCGCACTCCGAACTGCGAACTCCGAACCGCACCCTGCTTCCGTCCGGAAACGGTATTTCCACGGAACCTACCCCCCTGTTCTCCCCCCTTGCCAAGGGGGGACTGAGGGGGGTGATTTTCTCCTGCCGCAGGAACAGCAGCGTCGCCGCCTTTGCTGCCGCAGCCGCGCAGGCGCCGGTCGTGTACCCTGACCGGAGCTCTTTACGTTTCGATTCCACGCCGCGCCTTCACTCCCCTCCCGGCATAATGCCTTACCTCGCGCATCTCCGTCACCAGGTCCGCCGCCTCGATGACCCGCTGGTCCGCGTAGCGGCCGGTGATCACCAGCTCCGTCTTCGCAGGCCTGCGCTCGATGAGGTCCAGCAGATCCTGAACAGCCACCAGATCGTAGTGCGCAGCCACGTTCGCCTCGTCCAGGATGATGACGTCATACGCTGCCGAGGCGAGGGCGGTCTGCGCCTCTTCCAGGCCCTGCCGCGCGGCGCGGATGTCCGCGGCCGAAGGCTTCCGTCCGCGCAGAAGGCCCGTGCCGCAGAGGCGGAACGCGACAAGATCCCCGAACCGATCGAGCGCCGCGTGCTCGCTGCATCGCGTCTTTTTCATGAACTGCACGATGAACACCCTGAGGCCCGCGCCGGACGCCCTGAGTGCAAGCCCGAGGGCGGCGGTCGTCTTTCCCTTGCCGTTCCCGGTATATACCTGGACATACCCTTTACGCATGACGACCTGCCATGGTCCTGAGGATCTCCCGCCGCGCCTCGCCGATCGTCAGGGGGATACGCTCGAAATGCATCCCGTCCTCATGCTTCAGGCGGTAGATGAGCTCGGCCATCTGGGGCAGCCGGAGCTTCACGTTCTGCATGGCCTCCGGCGCGGTGAAGACCTCCTCGGGGGCGCCGCTCCGGGCGATGGTCCCTTTGCTCATGATGAAGAGCCGGGACAGGAAGAGCGGCACCAGATCGACGCTGTGGGTCGCCATCACCACGGTCACCCCGTTCTCCCGGTTCAGCTTCATCAGCAGATTCATCATCCGGTACTCACCCATGGGATCCAGACCGGCTGTGGGTTCGTCGAGCAGCAGGATCTCATGCCCCATGGCCAAAAGCCCGGCGATGCAGACACGCTTCTTCTGGCCGAAGCTGAGATGATGGATCGACTTCCCGGCGAACGGTTCCATCTCGACCTGCCGGAGCGCCGCCAGCGCACGCTTCCGGACCTCGCCGTCGGAGCACCCCATATTCTGCGGTCCAAAGGAAACGTCCTCAAGCACGGTCGGCGCGAAGAGCTGTTCGTCCGGATTCTGGAACACGAGCCCGACCTTGGCGTAGATCTGCTTGGCGGAAAGCTTCCTCATATCGACGCCGTCCAGCAGGACCGTGCCCCGATACTCATTGGCCAGGCCGTCCAGAACCTTGAGCAGCGTGGTCTTGCCCGATCCGTTCGAACCCAGGATGCCGACAAATTCGCCTGTTCGCACCTCAAGGGCGATCTTCCCGAGCGCCTGCGTTCCATCGGCATAGGTAAATGCATCGACGGCAGCGGACAGTCTGACTAGATGGTCCATAATAATCCCAGACCGGCCAGGAATGCCATCGAGAGAGCCACTTCCCGCCGGCGGAAGGGCTTGTGTTTCAGCATCGGCAGGGTACCGTCATATCCCCGCTGCATCATCGCCACGGTCGTGCTCTGGCTCTGATCGAATGCCTTGATCGTGAGCGAACCGGCCAGCGCGCCGAACGAGCTCAGCCCGCGCCGCAGCGTCGAATAACCGAGCCGGTTCTTCTGGGCCTGATAGATCACCACGGCGTCGTCGAACAGCACGAACACGGCACGATAGGCGAACAGCAGGATCTCGACAAATCCTTTCGGTGCCCGGAGCCAGGAAAGGCCCGCCATGAAATCAGCGAAGGGGGTGGAGAAGCCGAACAACGCCATCAGGGACGCGGCGCTGATGATCCTGGTCGCGATCTGCAGTCCCTCCAGCAGGCCGTCGCTATGACCGGTGACCGTGCCGCCGGGCACCGGCAGAGAGAACAGCGCGGTATGGCCGGAAAAGAAGAGCTTCAGCAGAACGATGACCACCGCAAGGAAAAGCGGTTCGGCGTATCTCAGCAGGAGCAGGCGCGGACGAATGCCCATGCCGATCGTGAGCGATACGCAGGCAGCCGTCACGACCAGCGGGAATGCAAATCCGCGATAGCTCAGCACCAGTGCCAGGACGGCCACCGCCGAGAGTATTTTTACCCGCGCATCGATCCGCGTCAGCCAGCGATCAGTTCGGGCATGTTCAGCAAGCATATGCACAGAACACGTTCCGCCATTGAAGAGCGGCGCAAACCGTCGATACGGGCGGTCCGCGCTCGCCGGAAGTTCAGGCTGTGCTTCGGCGCCGCGCCCCCGCGGACTGCGGGGACCTTTCCGCGGTCAATACCCGCCAATAATACCCTGCGACGAATCCGCCGACCGCGCCGGCCAGGAGAAATACGAAGAGCAGCAGATCACCCTGGTCGGTATTGATCAGCGGCTCGCGGGATTCCCGTCCCTGCTCCCTGGCATATTTCTCGACGACCGTTTCGTCCACACCGGCCCATGTAGCCGAGGCCAGGGCGAAGGACGAGTGACCCGCGACAAGCGTACACGCTACGAGGATGATCCTTATGAGGGAGTTCATGCCGCCACCTCCTCAGGCTTCAGCACGCGCATCTTCACGAGCAGGTCCGGACGCTTCCTGGAAAGCAGGACGACCATGCCCGCGGTCATGGCGCCCTCGAGGAGCCCCAGGGGAAGCTGCGTGGGGATGAAGGCGATGACGATCTTCCAGAACAGCGGCAGGAACGGCGCGTCCCCCCCTATGCCTGAGGCAAGCTCGGCTGAAGCGGCGAGGTACGTCGCCCAGTCTGCGAACAGCCCTGCCACGAAGCCGGCGATCGCCATATTGAACTTCATCCCTCGCAGCGCACGAAACGTCAGATAACCGGCACAGGAACCCATGACCCCCATGGAAACAACGTTCGCGCCGAGCGTGCTCAGGCCCCCATGCGCGAGAAACAGGGCCTGGATCAGAAGCGCAACGGCAGCAACGAGCGCGCTGATGGCCGGGCCGAGCAGGATGCCCGAGATGGCCGTTCCCGCCGGATGGGAACAGGTGCCTGCCGTCGGAACAGGGACAGGCATGCAGGAGATGATAAAGACCACGGCCGCCAGGAGCCCCACGAGCGGCTTGAACGAAAGATCGTCACGGGACAGCCTCTTCAGCCGGTAGAGACCGAATGCCAAGAACGGCGCTGCGACCAGGAACCAGAATGCCGCCCAGCGAAACGGCAGGATCCCCTCGGAGATGTGCATGGCGTACGTTTCAGAAGCAGGAGCCAGCAGCCAGTAGCCGGAAGCCAGAAGAGAAAATACATACTTCATCGACCTGCCCTGCATATTCCGTTCAGCGTAGTCCGCTCTCCGCATCACCCTGCTCCTCCCGCCATTTTCAGCATTGCGTTCACGATCGCCACCGCGGCGGGCGTGCCGCCCTTCCTTCCCAAAGCCGTGATGAATGGGAATGATTGTTTAGCCAACAATTCCTTTGACTCGACCGCTTTCACGAATCCCACCGGCACGCCGACAACAAGAATTGCGGAATGCGGATTGCGGAATTGAGAAGCTCGATCGTTCTGATAAGCGCCGTCGGTGCATTGCCGATCGCGATGATGCCGATGTTGGGATTCTCCCTGAGCGCCGCTTCAATCCCGGCTTCGGCCCGCGTTTTTGTCGTTGTTCCCATCACCGCACTCCGCACTTCGCGCTCCGCATTGATGCTGCACATCACCTTCCCGCCGAAGGGTTCGAGCCACCTCTTATTGATCCCGGTCCTGACCATCTCCACGTCGGTCAGGATGTCCTTTCCCGCCTTGATCGCGTCCAGACCGCGCGCCACGGCGTCGCGATGGAAGGTCAGGGTATCCCTGAACTCGAAATCCGCGGTCGCATGGATCACCCGCTGCACGATCGGCAGGCGGTCCGCCGGGACCGCGCTCAGGTCCGCCTCCACGGAGAGGATGTCGAAGCTGCGCTGCTCGATGGCCGCGGGAGCGAGCGGGTCGGCCGCGCTGATCCGCTCCAATGCGATATGCGCAAGCTTCTCATGGATGCCGAGCGGCTCCGTGTAGATGAACTGCACGCCCCGATAGGCAACTCGCGCTTCCTCGATCATGTCCGGGATGTCCTTGGTAACATGCTGGCCGGAGCTCAGGAAAAATGGATGGACGATCACCTTCTTCGCGCCGTCGCCGACCGCTTTCCTGATCGCCTCGGGGATCTTCGGCTCCGCGAATTCCATGTACGCGACGCGGACGCAGTCCCCGGAGCATCCCGGATGCATCATCCGGTGGAGGATCGCGGCGACCTGGTCCAGCCTGTTAGCGTCCTGTTTCGGGCTGCCGTGCCCGAGCAGCAATATCCGCTCCTTCATGCCGTGCCGTCCCCCCGTATCTGCGAAATGATATGCCCGGCGCACCGCGGGTCGTTCCCAAAGTGAAGATGAATATAGCTGGCCAGCGTGTTGCGGTATCGGTACCCCTCGTCGGGAAGGCCCGCACCCGTGCTGTCCGAAACGCGGTACGACGAGCCCTGGACGCCGCCCACGATCTCGGAATAGTGGAACTCGTGCCCCCGGCGGACGTCGCCCGCGCGTCCCAGGAGAACGTTCTCCCGCAGGACGGCCTCGCGGTATCCCAGCTTCGGCCTGCCGAGCATCCGTGTCGCGAAGGGGAAGACCCCCGCCATGGGCCAGGCTGTGCCGTCCTTCGTGATCGCCCGGGAAAGATACATCAATCCGCCGCATTCGGCATAGAGCGGTCTTCCCGACTCGGCCCATGCCCGAACAGCGTTTCGCATGGCCTCGTTGCGCGAGAGCGCCGCGGCATGCAGTTCCGGATATCCGCCTCCCAGGTAGAGCATATCCGCCGCGGGTAACGACCGGTCCACGAGGGGGCTGAAAGGCACGATCTTCGCGCCTGCCGCGCGCAGCAGGTCCAGGTTGTCCTCGTAGTAGAAGCAGAACGCCTTGTCGCGGGCAACAGCGATTCGTATTGCGGATTGCGGATCGCGGATTGCGGATTGAGCGCCGTCATCATTCTTTACCGTCATGCTCACAACAGCCGAGTGAAGGATCGCCTCGATGTCGATATGAGCAAGAACAACCTCTGCAAGCTTTTCACTATTCGCGCGGGTGATCGGTTCCTCCTCGGCCGTCGTCAGGCCGAGATGACGATGCGGTATTTCGAATCCCGCGTCACGCGGCAAATACCCGAGCACCGGGGTGTCTTGAACGCTCTCTTTCAAGCGCCGGAAATGGCTCTCGGACGCGACGCGGTTAAAGATCACCCCCGCTACCCCCCTTCCTCCCCCCTCGCCAAGGCGGGATCGAGAGGGGTCTTCAGCATTCCGCATTCCGAATTCATGAAATCCCCGCACCACCGCACCCGCGCTCTCGGCCATGCCGTAGGCATCGACCACCAGCACCACCGGCGCGTTCAGCAGCGCAGCCAGCGACGCCGTGCTCCGGTCGCCGTCATAGAGCCCCATGACCCCTTCGATGACCGCGATGTCCGCCGCAGCTGCGTGCTTCTCGAAGCATGTCCGCACATACTCAGGCCCGCACATCCAGAGGTCGAGGTTGCGCGAGATCCTTCCGGCGGCTAGCCGGTGCAGGCCCGCGTCAATAAAGTCCGGGCCGGCCTTGAAGGGCTGGACAGCGAGTCCTTTCCGCCGGAGCGCCGCCATGATGCCGAGCGTGACGGTGGTCTTGCCGCAGCCGCTGTGCGTGCCTGCCACGACTATGCCGCGCATAGCACTCCCAGCTCCATCAACAGGCGCTCATTCTCCGGACGGGTGCGTACGGCCACGCGGACGTAGGACCGGTCAAGGCCGTCGAAGTTCGAACAGTCGCGGACAAGGATACCCTTCTCTCGGAGCGCCGCGGCCATTCCCGGCCCGTCCTCGAGCCGCAGCAGGTAAAAGTTCGCCGCCGACGGAAAGAACGCGATGCCGAGCTCGCTGAAACGCTGTTCGAGGAACCGTTTTTCCTCCCGGAAGAGCGCGAGCGACCGTTCACGGTACGGCTGGTCACGGAGCGCCGCCCGCGCCGCGGCCTGCGCGAAGGCGTTCACGGTCCAGGGCTCCTTCCCCTCCCGCAGCCTGTCCCGCAGACGCCGCGGGACCACCGCATACCCGATGCGGAGCCCGGGGATCGCGTAGAACTTCGTGAGCGACCTGAGGACCACGATGCTGCCGCGCGACGCCACGTCGGAGGCGACCGACGCTCCGGCCGCGAGATCGATGAACGCCTCGTCCACGACCAGCACGCATCCCGCTGCCTCGGCAGCGTCGGCGATCATCAGCACCTGTTCCCGCTCCAGCAGCCCGCCGGTCGGGTTGTTCGGATTGCACAGGAACGCCATTTGGCATCCCGCGAGCGCCCGTGCGAACCGGTCCGGGTCGGTCCGGAACCCGTCATCAGCGGACAGCGGCAAGGTGACGACCCCGCAGCCTTGCTGCATCGCGCATGCCCGTTCGTACTCCGAAAAGGTCGGCGCCGTCATCAGCACGCGCCGCGGCGCGAGGACGCGCACCAGCAGATAGATCAGCTCCGTGCTGCCGTTGCCGCACAGGACCGTCCCCTCGTCCAGCCCGAGCATGTCCTCGATGTCGCGGCCCAGGCCTTCGGCGAAAGGCTCCGGGTAGTGGACCAGCAGGCCCGCGTTCTCCCGCAGAGCGCGCTCGACCGACGCCGGCACGCCGAGCGGATTGATCGACGCGCTCAGGTCCAGAATATCCGCAAGCGGCCTGCCCTGCGCGGCAGCGAACCGGTGGATGTTCCCGCCATGCTCCTTCATGCGCCCCCCCGGAGGATGATGGCCCCGATCGCCAGCAGGACGGCCAGGGCAGATGCCAGGAGCACGATATCCCGCGCCTCGCCGGCCGCAGCGGCGTGGTCGCCCCGGAGAGCATCGCCGATATACGGCTTTTCGACCAGCACGCCTCCGTAGCTGTTCGGGCCGCCGAGCAGCACGCCGAGGGCGCCGGCCATGGCGGCTTCGGGCACTCCGCTGTTCGGGCTGCTGTGGTTCCTGCCGTCGCGCAGCAGCACCGTCCACGCCTGCGCCGCCTGACGGGGAGCACCGCGCAGCAGCACCGCACAGACGATCAGGAGGCCGGAGAGCCGCGCAGGGATGAAGTTTGCGGCATCGTCCAGGCGGGCGGCGGCCCAGCCGAAGAACCGATACCGGTCGTTCCGATAACCCACCATGGAGTCGAGGGTGTTCACCGCCTTGTAGGCCATGGCGAGCGGCAGCCCGCCGACAGCGAAATAGAAGAGCGGTGCCACGATGCCGTCCGACAGATTCTCGGCCAGCGTCTCGATCGCCGCACGCAGCACGCCCTGTTCGTCCAGCTTCGCGGTATCGCGTCCGACGATCATGCTCACCTGCGTCCGCGCGTCCGTGAGGTCTCCCTGCCGGACCGCATCGATGACGCGGCCTGCAGACCTGAGCAGCTCTCGCGTCGCGAGCGTCGTTGCCGCGAGCAGCACCACGAGCGCCATACCGAGGACCGCGCCGGCTCCGGTCAGGCTCCCGAGCAGGTCCACGACAGTGGCAGTCAGCCCATAGGCCGGCAGCACGATCAGGGCGACCAGCACGACTCCCGCGAGACGTTCGCCTGCCGGCGAAGCGGTGACGCGGCGCAACTTCCGCTCGATGCCGGTGATGGCGCTCCCGATCCATCGCACCGGATGGGGCATCCACGCCGGGTCGCCGATCAGCAGGTCGAGGCCGAAGGCCAATGCCAGGATGCCCGCTTCGGTCATAGTCCCACCATCTCCCGCACGAACGTCATGTCCACCTGCTCCCGAACGATGCCTGCCAGCCGGTCGATCGCCTCCTCCTGCTGCGCCTCGTACCGGACCGTGTCCGGCCCGGGCGACAGCCCCTTCCGCGCCCTCGCTTCGTCGATCACCGTGCGGCGGAACCCGTCGTTGTCGAAGATGCCGTGCAAATAGGTCCCCCAGCAGTTCCCCTTGCGGGAACCGTCGCTCCGCTCGCTCACGACCTGACCGCTCCTGCTGCGGAACGAGAAGAGTCCGATATCCCCGGTGCTGTCGCCCAAGTGGATCTCGTAGCCTTTCAGCGGGCCGTTCCCGGTCCATCCCGACGCCGGCAGGACCGCCGCTTCCACACGGCAGGTCTTCTTCTCCGTGCCGAAGACCGTCTCGATGTCCAACAGGCCGATCCCTTCCACCGCGGGATGAGGACTTTCGACCCCATGCGGATCCTCGATGCGGCGCCCGAGCATCTGGTAGCCGCCGCAGATCCCGATGACCCGGCTGCCGCGTTCCGCCGCAGCCCTGATGCTGGCATCGAGACCCCGCTCGCGAAGCCACTGAAGGTCCGGCACCGTGTTCTTCGATCCCGGCAGGATGACGATGTCCGCGTTCTCGATGTCCGCGGGTCTGTCGGAGTAGAGCATCTCCACGTCGGGTTCGAGCGCGAGGGGATCGAAGTCAGTGAAGTTGGAAATATACTTCAACCGCACGACAACGATCCTTACCGCCCGTCCTTCCGCACTCCGCACTCCGCACCCCGCACTCCGGCGGGAGAGCGCCAGTCCGTCCTCCTCAGGCAGGCCGAGGTCGGCCACATACGGAAGCACGCCGATCACGAGGATCCCCGTCCGCTCGCGGATCTGGTCGAGCCCCGGATCGAGGATCGTCCTGTCGCCCCTGAACTTGTTGATCAGGAATCCCCTGATGCGGCGGCCATCCCGGCCGAGCAGCTTCACCGTGCCGTAGAGCGACGCGAAGACGCCGCCTTTGTCGATGTCCGCGACCAGCAGAACGGGTGCCTTCGCGTGGCGCGCCATCGCCATGTTCACGATATCGACGTCCGTCAGGTTGATCTCTGCCGGACTTCCCGCTCCCTCGAGCACGAGGAGGTCGTGCCTCCGGCTGAGCCGGCGGTAGGACGCGGTCACGGCCTTCCATGCCTCGTCGCGGTAGGCGTAGTAGTCCCGTGCCTGCATAGTGGCGCGCACCCTGCCGTTGATGATGACCTGAGACCCGCCGTTGCCCGACACCTTGAGCAGCACGGGATTCATGTCGTTCAGCGAATCAATCCGGGCGGCGCGGGCCTGGAGCGCCTGCGCCCGCCCGATCTCCCCGCCTTCGGCGGTGATGGCCGAGTTGAGGGCCATGTTCTGGGCCTTGAACGGCGCGACGGACAGGCCGAGGTCGCTGAAGATGCGGCAAAACGCCGCCGCTACCAGGCTCTTGCCCGCGCCCGAGCCGGTGCCCTGTATCATCAGTGCTTTCGCCAAACCGCTGTCCCTTACTTCACTTCCTGCGCCGCGTTCTTCTCCGACACGCCCGCCGACGAGAACGTGGCCATTTCCGCGAGAATCCGGAGCCCCGCGTCCACGAGCTGAATGCCGAGCGCCGCGCCGGTCCCCTCGCCCAGCCGCAGGTTCAGGTCCAGGAGCGGCCGCTGCTCCAGGCGCTCCAGCATCTTCCGGTGGCCGATCTCAACCGACTGGTGCGCGGCGATGATATAGTCCTTCGCCGCCGGGCAGAGTTCCGCGGCGATCAGCGCGCCCGCGGTGGAGATGAACCCGTCAACGACCACCGGGATCCTGTGGAGCGCGGCCCCAAGCACGACACCGGCGATGCCGGCGATCTCGTATCCGCCCACCTTGGCAAGCACGTCCAGCGCGTCCTTCCGGTCCGGCCGGTTCACCGCGATGGCCTTCCGGATCGTCGCCACCTTGCCCGCAAGCGCGGCGTCGTCGATGCCGGTGCCTCGCCCGGTGACCAGCTCCGGATCGGCGCCGGTGATGACTGATACGATCGCGGATGACGGCGTGGTGTTTCCGATTCCCATGTCGCCGGTGCCGATGATGTCGAGGCCGTCCCGGTATTTTTCCACCAGTTCGACGCCCGCAAGAACGGCCTGCTCCGCCTGCTCGCGCGTCATGGCGGGGCCGTGCGCCATGTTTGCCGTGCCGCGGGCGATCTTTCTGATCTCAAGCCCGTCTGCCGGCTCGAAATCATGGTCAACGCCCATGTCCACCACGATGACCCGCGCGCCCGCCTGGCGCGCCAGCACGTTCACGCCCGCGCCGCCGCGCAGGAAGTTGTAGACCATCTGCGGCGTCACGGCGGCCGGGAAGGCGCTCACGCCCTCCTTCGTCACGCCGTGGTCGCCGGCGCAGGTGAAGATGATCTTGTTCCTGAGGACGGGCTTAACTCTGCCGGTGATGAGGCAGTACCGTTTCGCAAGCTCCTCGAGGCGCCCCAGGCTGCCCAGGGGTTTCGTCAGGTCGTCGAGCTGGGCCTGTATCTCCGCTGCCCGGCCGGCATTCACCGGCTTGATTGGTGCGATCACTTCCCTGAGTGTCTTCATGCTATTCTCCTTGGAATGGTTGCTCCGGTTCAGCGCTTCACGCTCATCTGCAGATCCCCAGAAAAAAGCCGTGCCGCGCCTTTTGCCGCGCAGAAGCTCCCGCACATCGTGCACGAGTCCTCGTGCTCGGGCATGCGGCTCGCGCGGATCGCTTTTGCCTCCTCGGGATAGAGCGCCAGGCTGAACTGCTTCTCCCAATCAAGGTCGCGCCTCGCCTTGCTCATCTCCTTATCCCGCTCCCTGCCCTTCTCGGGATACTTGTTCATGTCTCCGATATACGCCGCGATCTTCGCGGCCTGGACTCCCCGGCGCACGTCGTCTTCGTTCGGAAGGGCCAGGTGCTCCGCAGGGGTAATGTAGCAGATCAGATCCGCGCCGAAACGGCTCGACTGCGCGGCCCCGATGGCCGCCGTGATGTGGTCGAAGCCGGGCGCAACGTCCGTGGTGATCGGCCCCAGCATGTAGTACGGCGCGCCGCGGCTCATCCGCTTCTGGAGCTGGATATTCCCCTCGATCTCATCGAGCGGCACGTGTCCGGGCCCCTCGACCAGCATCTGGCATCCCATCTCCCTGCCGATCTCCGCCAGCTCGCAGTTGAAGACCAGCTCCTGGATCTGCGCCCGGTCGGAGGAATCATGGATCGCGCCCGCCCGGAGACCATTGCCGAGGGAGAGAACCACGTCGTAGTTCTTCAGGATGGAGACGACGCGGTCGAACTTCTCGAACAGGGGGTTTTCCCTCCTATTGGCCAGCATCCACGCCACCATGCTGACGCCGCCCTTGCTGACCAGACCGCCGTACCGGTACCCCTGCTTCCGCAGGCGTTCGATGGTGGAAAGATTGATGCCGCAATGGATCGCCATGAAGGCGATTCCATCGGCGCATTGCCGTTCGATCAGCTCGAAGAGCAGTTCCTCATCGAGCTTGTTCGGGTCGCCGTACTTCCTGCCTGCTTCGCAGAACGCCTGATACAAAGGAACGTTCCCGACCGGCAGGTCAACGGCCGCGATCACCTCGCGCCGGATCCGGTCCAGATCGCCTCCCACGGAAAGCTCCATGAGCGTGTCCGCGCCGGCCGTCTCGGCGGTGCGCGCCTTCCTCACCTCCGCGGCATAGTCGACAATATCCGACGATGTGCCGATCGAGGCGTTCACCTTGGTGCGCAGCCCCTTGCCGATCCCGACCGCCCTGGGTTTTCTGACGCTGTTCCCGGGAATGACGATCTTCCCTTCTGCGACCATCGTCCTCACGAATTCGGATGACACCCCCTCCGCTGAGGCGACGGCTTCCATCTGCGGCGTGATCCGCCCTCCCCGGGCGATTTCCAACTGTGTGGTCATTGATCCGCTCCTTCGGGTAGTCCGCGCGCAGTTGTCACCTGTCACTGCGCCCTGTCCGCCGGCAGCTTCTCGAAACGGCGCTACGACACAGGAGCTTTTCGATCGGGGCTCATGACATACTCCTTCGGCGAGAAGATCGGGATGCGACGTCTCCTGGCTCAGGGCTCTCTACTTGCCGGCCTTCCCATCCCGCAGAGGACAGTGGCATGATCGGCGTTCGTTCCCATCACAGTTGCGCGACAGCAGGGGGATCACACCCCTTTCCGCTCTCGCATCCCTCCAAACCAAAAAAATCCCCGGTCTTCACGGGAAGACCGGGGATTAATGGCATCTTAACCCAC
>CAZTXN010000038.1:0-18839 GCA_964617655.1 uncultured Nitrospiraceae bacterium
GAGGAGCGAAGCATGGAAGGTGCCGGGGAGGCCGGCGGGCCGAAGGACGCCGCGGCGCATAAGCAGGTGATCCTGGTCGTGGACGGCAAGGTGATGCGGCAGTTCTACACCAGCATCTATCTGCAGCGGCTCGATTATCACGTGGTCATGGCGAGGACCGCGGAGGATGCCATGCTCTTCCTCGAGCTGACCGTGCCCCTGGCGGTTATCGCCAACTACGACCTGCCGGGCATGAACGGGCTGGAGCTGCTGCGCCACGTGCGGGAGGAGGTGCGGACCCGGAACGTCCCGGTCGTCATCTACACCTCCAACCGCGACCCCATGGTCCAGCAGGCCTGCGAGGACGAGGGCTGCGCGGCCTTCCTGCGCCACCCCTGCACGCTCGACGACCTCTACCAGGTGGTCCAGAGAGCGGCGGGGGTCCGTCCCCGGGAGTTCGTCCGGCTCTCGACGCGGATCGAGGTCGCGATCGAGGACGTCGGGGACCTTCGGCAGGACCTCATCTCCGATATCTCGGCCCACGGGATGTTCGTGAGCACCAACGAACCGCTGCCCTACGGCAGCACCCACTGGTTCTCGTTCCCTCTCCCCAATGCGCCGGGATGGATCATCCGGGTCGAAGGCCAGGTCCAGCACCTCCAGAGCCCGGCCGGCCCGGGCAGGCGGACCGGCATGGGCGTCAAGTTCCTGAGGATCGGCGAGGCGGAGCGCGAGTTCGTGAAGGACTTCGTCCGTCAGGAGATGACGCGGGGGCTCGCGGCCGATTAGCCATTGCCCGCAGCTTCCGCTGCGCGGTTTTTCCCCAGATCAACGCTTGACAGACCCTGCCGTCCCGTACCATAATCATCCCCAGAACAGGGCCGTGACATTCCGCTCCCCGGGAGGGACCGATGGATACGAAGCAGATCGATTTCGGCGCAATGCCGACATTGGCGCTGAAGGTGGTGAGCAAGCCGGCGCTCTTCTTCCGCGAGATGCCGAAGACCGGCGGGTTCGTCGAGCCGACGGCGTTCCTGCTGGTCATGGCGGCGGTCACGGCGGTGGTCGACGCCTTCCTCGGGCTGATCGGGGCGAAGCTGATCCTGAGCGCCGGAATGGCGATCGTGCGGATCGTTCTCTTCCCGGCCATCATCCTGGCCGGCGCCTTCATCTGGTCGGCGGCGCTCCAGCTGATCTGGAAGGCCATGGGATCGCAGGAGCCCTTTGAGACCGCCTTCCGCTGCGTGGCCTACCTGGGCGCGCTCATGCCCCTCATGACGATCGTGGTCGCCATCCCCTCGGTCGGCGCCTTCCTCTCGATGATCGCCTGGGTCTTCTTCTATGTCACCGCCAGCGTCGAGGCCCACGGGCTCCCGCACCAGAAGTCCTGGATGGTCTTCGGCATCCTGGGCGCGGCGGTCTATGCCCTGCTGCTGGCCACCGGAGTCTCGGAGTACCGGTACCGCCACAAGCTGGAGCAGCAGAAGATGGACATGCAGCGGGAGATGCAGGAGATGCAGAAGAAGCTCGATGAGCTCCAGAAGCAGCGGAAATAGGCGCGCGTTGTTCCGGTCGGCGAGGGGGAGCGGCAGACGGCCCGGGAAGGGCGCTGCCGCTCCTTGCGTTCCCGAGGGGAGGAGCGTCCCGGTGAGGCGATATGCGGCCATCCTGGCGCTGCTTCTGGCGCTCCTGCCGGCGGCAGCGGCCGCCAAGTTCGACCCCTCCTTCCGGTGGTCCGTTCTCGAGACCCCGCACTTCCTCGTGCACTTCCATCAGGGCGGCGAAGAAGCGGCCCGGCGTGCGGCCGCCGTCGCCGAGGACGTGCACCGCCGGCTCGCCCCGCGCATCCGGTGGGAGCCGCGGGGCCGGACGCGCCTCGTCCTGGCGGACGCGACCGACGACCCGAACGGCCTTGCCAGCCCCTTTCCCTACAACCGCATCGTCATCTATCTCACGCCGCCCGCAGGCGGGCTCGGCCTGGGGCTGGTCAGCCAGGACGACTGGCTCCGGTACGTCATCACCCACGAGTACGCCCATATCCTGCAGCTCGACATGGTGCGGGGCCTGCCGTCGGCGCTTCAGTATGTCTTCGGCAGGCTCTACTTCCCGAACCTCTTCCAGCCGGTCTGGCTGATCGAGGGCCTCGCCGCCTACGAGGAGACGGAGCAGACCTCCGGCGGCAGGGGCCGCTCGCCGGGGGCCGAGATGGTGCTGCGCATGGCCGCGCTGGAGGGGCGGTTCCCCCGGCCCGGCCGGATGGCCGTGTTCCCTGATTCCTGGCCTGCCGGCAGCGTTCCCTACATATTCGGCGAGTCCTTCACGCGCCATCTCAGCGAGACCTACGGCCGCGAGGCCCTGGCCCGGGCGAGCGAGACCTACAGCGGCCGCTGGCTGCCCTTCCTGGTCGATTCCACGGCCCGCAGGACCTACGGAAGCGGCTATGGGGAGCTCTGGCATGACTGGCGGCGCTCGCTGACCGAGCGTGCTGATGCCGCCTTCACCGCCATCGCGGCCCGGGGGCTGACGGACTCGACGCCGCTCACGGACCGGGGCTTCATCACCACGGCGCCGTCCTACGCGCCGGACGGGAGGCGGATAGCCTATGCCGTGCTGCAGGGCGACGAGTATCCCGGCATCTACATAATGGACTCGGACGGACGAAACGGCCGCAAGCTGCTCGAGAACGTCTTCCCTCATTCCGCGTCAGGCGCCTTCGTGGCCTGGACCCCCGCCGGCGACGGCCTGGTCTATACCAGGAAGGAGATCGTGCGGAACACGGCGGAGTACACGGACCTCTACCTCCATGACCTCGGCACAGGGAAGGAATTCCGGCTCACGAAGGGACTGCGGGCCCGCGACCCCCGGGTCTCGCCTGACGGGAAGCGGGTGGTCTTCGTCATGACCAGCCTGGGCAGGACGCGGCTGGCTCTGCTGAACCGCGAGGCCGCCACTGTCGGTCCTGCGACGGAGAAGGAGGTCGTCCCGGTCACGGACTGGAGCGATCTGCAGTACGAGTCCCCGGCCTGGAGCCCGGACGGGACGCGCATCGCCGTGGGGAGGGGCGGCCCGGGCGGCCTGCGCGACATCGTCATCATGGACCCGGCAGGCGCGGTGCTGGAGGAGGTGACGCGGGACCGGGCCATCGATCTCGCGCCTGCCTGGGCCCCGGACGGCCGTACGCTCTTCTTCTCCTCCGACCGGAGCGGGGTGTTCAACATCTACGCCTATGACAGGAGCACGCAGGAGCTGCGGCAGGTGACGAACATGCTGGGCGGCGCCTTCGCTCCCTCGGTTGCTCCGGACGGGGCGAGCCTCGCCTTCTCGTCCTACAGCAGCCGGGGCTTCGACATCCACCGCCTTGCGCTTGAGCCCGGAGCATGGCGGCCCGCGGAGCCGTACGAGGAACGCTATCCCGTCGCGGCCTACGAAGCGCAGGAGGTCCCGTCCGCGGTCCGGCCCTACAGCCCGCGTTCGACCATCTATCCCCGGTTCTGGCTGCCCGCCGTCCTCTTTACGCCGGAAGACGGGGCCATGCTCGGCGCCCTGACGCTCAACGAGGACGCGGTGGAGCGCCACTGGTACCTTGCCTCGGTCTTCTATGGCCCGCAAAGCCACCGGACCTGGTACGACCTGGACTACGTCTACGAGGGGTTCTATCCGAGCCTGCGGCTCCGCGTTGCCGACCGCGATACGACGCACAGCGGGTTCCTGGAGGATGAGCGCGGACGCATCTCCTTCGTGGACCGGTCGCGCACGGCAGGCGGCGCGGTGATCCTTCCGCTCCTGAGGAACGACCGGAAGCAATGGTTCACGCTGGAGTACCAGCAGCGCCGGCTGTCGGCGCTGACCGAGCTTCCGCCCTGGCCGGGCTATGCCGGTCCGCTGCCCGTCGAGGGCCGGCTGGCCGCGGTGCGGGCAGGCTGGCTGCTCAGCAGCACGCGGGAGTACGCCTTTTCCTTCGGCCCCGAGGACGGCAGGAAGATCGAGTTCGGCATGGAGCGGTTCGACGAGGCCGTCGGGAGCGAACTCGAGTTCACGCGCTACACCGCCGACTGGCGCGAGTACCTCGGCCTTCCCTGGCGCCACCATGTGCTGCTGGCGCGGGCCTTCTACGGCGGTTCGACCGGCAGCGGGCCGCCCCAGGGCGTCTATGAGCTGGGCGGCGACACGCCGGGCGACGTCACGACCACGCTCGACGACGCGCTGCTCAGCCTGCGCGGGTACCCGCCGAACGTGCTGCGCGGCAGGAAGGCAGCGCTGGCCACGGTGGAGTACCGGTTCCCGATCATGAACATCGAGCGCGGCGCGGACACGGCGCCCTTCTTCGCCCGCCGGCTGCACGGCGCGGTCTTTTGGGAGGCGGGAAGCGCCTGGGAGGGCGAATATCGGAGCGCGGACCTGCGGCGCTCCGCGGGCGCGGAGCTGAGGATGAACATAACGTTCTCCTACAATCTGCCCATCACGCTGCGGCTCGTGGCCGCCCGGGGGCTGGACGAGGACGGGGAGACGCAGCTCTATTTCGGCTTCTGGGCGCCCATGGAGCTGTGGTGAAGAAGCAGGGCTGGAAGGTGGGAAGGTAGGAGGGTAAGAAGGCAGGCAAAAAACACAGGACCGGCGGGACCAAAGAACCGCGGCGCAAGGAGCGCGAGGAAGGCACGGCCGGGAGGATCACAGACAAACCGGAGGGAACCATAGGTCCCGACTTCGTCGTGACACACAGATGGAATAAGAACAAGGGGTCAAGCAGGCCATCTTCTTTGCACTCATCTGTGTGAGGCGAAGACTTCGACGAGATCAGTCGAGTCGCCACCTGTGGTTAGTATGGCCGTTGCTATCCGTGTGCATCCGTGTCAAGAGGTCTTGTTATGCGCTCCGTTTTACCAGACCTCTGTGCTACACTTGATCCAGGGAGGGCCTTCATCATGATCCTCATGACCGGCGGGACAGGGTTCGTGGGCAGGCATACGGTCAGGCTGCTGCGGCAGGAGGGGCTGCCGGTGCGGCTGCTCGTCCGGAAGCCCGGGCAGGCCGGGGACCTCAGGGAACTCGGCGCGGAGGTGGTCCCAGGCGACGTCAGCGACCTGTCATCGCTCGAGAGTGCGGCAGCGGGCTGCGACCGGGTGGTCCATCTCGTGGGCATCATCCAGGAAGGCAGGGGCTTCAGCTTCCGGAGCGTGCATGTGGAGGGGACGCGGAACGTCCTGGCCGCGGCGAAGAAGGCGGGGGTGCGGCAGTTCTTCCACCAGAGCGCGCTCGGCACGCGGGAGAAGGCGGCGAGCGAGTACCACCGGACCAAGTGGGAGGCCGAGCAGCTCGTGAAGGCGAGCGGCATCCCCTACACCATCCTCCGGCCCTCGCTCATCTACGGTCCCGGCGACCAGTTCACCCTCCGGCTGGCCGATGCCATCCGGCTCTCGCCCGTGCTGCCGGTCATCGGGTCCGGCCGCTCGAAGGTCCAGCCCATCCATATCGACGATCTTGCCGCCTGCATCGTGAAGGCGGTGCAGGGAGAGGGGTTCCTGAACCGGACCTGCGAGGTCGGCGGACCGGAGCAGCTCACCTATGAAGAGGTGACCAGGGCGATCGCCGCGGCGCTCGGCGTGGACCGGCCCACGGTCCATATGCCGATGCTCTTCATGCGCACCATGGCCCGGGTGGCCGAGACCGTGCTCCCGAAGCCGCCGGTCACCACGGACCAGCTCATCATGCTGCAGGAGGACAATGTCTGCGATCTCCGGGACATCCGGGAGGCCTTCGGCATCGAGCCGGTGGCCTTCCGCGAGGGGCTGGCGCGGTTCATGGGGAATGCGAAAGACCGTTGACACGGAAGAGGCGGATCTGAAAGAGGGATAAAGGCGGAATTACTGCTGCTGCATTCCGGTCGTGATCGAGATCTGCGCGAGCGGCAACCGGAGGGTCGAGTTCGACCGGGACCGGTGGCTCGCCGGGGGGGAAGGGGGACCGCTTCCGGGCCGCATACCCGATACCTACCCCGCTTTTTTCTGCCTTCCTGAGACGAAATTCCGCTATACTCGTACCTGCCGACCGTTCTTCCCATCCTTTTTCGCAGGAGCGTGGCTATGCGCGTTCCGGTCCTTCCCATTGTGGTCCTCTGCGCCGGCCTTGTCGGGGCCGGTGCCGCGGAGAGCTCCGACCGCAGCGGCCAGGTCTCGGTCCGCTTCCCGGCCTTCGCGCTCAGCCCGGGAGAGCGGATCGCGGGCGTGAAGCCCACGAGCTCCGACGGCCGCATCTTCGCCGGCTGCCAGCCGAACCGCTGGACCTGCGAGGAGCAGGGGAACACCATGCACCGTTCCCGCCGGATCGAGGATCCGGGTCAGGATGAGGTTGGAATTGCTTGAAGAGACGGCCGGAGCATTCCAGCTGCACTGGCACATGATCGTGGAGCGGGAGGGCGGGGAGAAGCCCTGCTGTGTGGCGGACTGGCTGTTGCGGTATTATGAGTGAATGCACGCTGCTGTGCAAGTGCAGGGGACGTTGCCGGCGTGTAGCTGCGGAGTATCATTCTTGTCAACAGAACTAAACGAGCAATTCCAGCAGGAACGACTCTCTCAGTTTGTTGATAACGTCTCGGATCGGCATACCGGGGAGCAGTAGCGGGCAGGGGCCGAAGGGAAGGCTCTCTGCTCACGGAGGATGCGTCCGGGGAGAACAGCAGGGGAGGCAAGCGTGGGCAATGAATGGTGTCTGCTCCTTCTGGTCGCCGGTGTCGTCGTTCTCTTCGTCCGCTCTTTCAATCTCCGGCGCGACCTGGAGGCGCATGTCGAGAAGCTCAGGCGGGAGATCGCGGAGCTGAGAGCGGCCGCGCCGGGGAGGGAACGGTCGGCTGAGCAGGCGGGGCCGATGAGAGCGCCGACCGTTGCGCCTGCCCCCCGCGATATCGCGATGCCTCCTCCTCCCGAAGTCCCGCCGGCATCTCCTCTGCCGCCTCCGTCGCCGGTTCCCGAGGGAGCGAAGGGGGAGCCGCCCCCGCTGGAGCTCACTCCTTCCGGCCTTCCCGCAGGGCCCCTTCCTCCCGCTGCGCCGGAAGAACGCATCCCCGCTTCGAAGCCGGCCACCCCGCCGGCTGCTCCTGTCTATGCCGCAGCCGCGACTACCGCTCCGGAGCATGCGGCCCCGTCCGGTCCGAGCCTGCTGGACCGCTGGGAGCGCTTCAAGGCGAACGTGGACTGGGAGCTCTTCACCGGCGTCAAGCTCTTTGCCTGGCTGGGCGGGCTGGCGCTCTTCATCGGCGCCGGGTTCTTCGTCAAGTACTCCATCGACCGGAACCTCATCCCGCCAGCGCTCCGGCTGGCCATCAGCGCGGTGATCGGCCTGGCATTGATCGTCTTCTCCGCCCGCATCAGCCGGGAGCGGTTCGCGGTGCTGCGCCACACCCTCGGCGCGGGGGGCATCGGCGTCCTCTACAGCGTCGTCTTCGCGGCCACGCTCTACTACCACTATCTCTCGAACCCGGTCGGTTTCGGCCTGCTGACGGTCGTCTCGGCCACGGCTTTCGTGCTGGCGGTCTTCTTCCGCGGCATCCCCATCTCGGTGCTCGGCGCGGTGGGCGCCTATCTCACGCCCCTCCTGGTCAGCACCGGCAGGGGCAGCCTCATCGGGCTCTTCGTCTACCTTGCCGTGGTGAACATCGGGCTCTTCCAGGTGGTGCAGCGCCTGCGCTCGGCGCTTCTGCTCTTCATCGCCGTTCTGGGCACCCTCGGCACGCTCTTCCTCGCGGCATTCTCCGGCCGCATCCATCCCGAGGGCATCGTGATCGCCTGGGTCTTCATCGCCAACCTGGTCCTCTTCAGCGTCTTCCTCGACCAGGGCAGAGAGGCGGCCGGGGGGAGCCGGCTCCTGTCCTGGTCGGGCTACAGCCTCTATCTCTCAGCGCCGCTTGCGGCCCTGCTGCTCCTGGGCCGGGAGGGGGTCGGGCCGCTCCTGATCGCGATCTTCGGCATGGCAGGCAGCGCGGCCCTCGCCTTCCGCGACAAGCGCTGGTTCGACGGCGTGATCCCCTACGCCGCGGTCGCCTTCCTCATCGCCTTTTTCTGGACCTGGCTGCGCTTCGATCCCCGCACCCTCTCCTGGGGGTTCCCCGGCCTGATGCTCTACGGCGCCGCAGGCGGCCTGGGGCCGGTGCTGCTCATCCGGCGCTACGGGCTCGACCGGGCGAACCTGGGATGGTTCCGGGTCTTTCCCGTTGCCCTGGGGCTCATGCTGCTCAGCGTGGTGGTGAAGCAGCAGGACATTGCCTTCTGGTTCTGGCCCGTGATCCTGCTCCTGCAGGTGATGGGCATCCTGGTCAGCCTGCTCTTCGGCGCCCTGCTCCAGGCCGGCCTGCTGGTGCTCTTCTTCCTTGCCTGCGGTCTGGTCTGGCTCTTCCGCATGCCCCATGAGCTCGGCAGCCCGGTCTTCTTCGGATTCCTGCTCATTGCCGGTGCGGCCCTGGCGCTGGCCATGGTCTATGCCTTCAGGAAGCTGAACGACTGGCGGACCGCGCTCAGGGCGGACATGTCCGCACCCACAGGCCGGACCGCAAGCCCGATGGTGACGGAGCGGCTCTCGGCCTTCCCGGCATCGGCAGTCTTCATCCTGCTGGCGGCCTCCTTCTGGCTGCAGCAGCCGCTCCAGCCGACCCCCGGCATGGTGACGCTCGCCTGCTTTCTGGCCTTGAGCCTCTTCCTCGTCCGGCGGCTTGCGGCGCAGACCATGGGCATGGTGGTGCTCCTTTCCTCGCTGGTCAGCCAGGCGGCCTGGGCCTTCCGGCCGGGCCTCTCCCTGGACCTCCATGCTGCGGGCTTTCTCTGGTCTGCGGCATTCTTCCTGGCCGCTGTCACGGCACCCTTCCTCTTCTTCCGGCCCATCGAGAAATGGGCGCGGCTCTGGACGGCTTGGGCGCTCTTCGAGGTGAGCCAGGGGCTCTTCGCCGTCTGGGCCGCGGACCATCTCTGGGTGCGCGAGACGAGCGGGTGGCTGCCGCTTGCCCTGGCCGCGGTGAAGCTGCCGGCTGTCGCACTGCTCCGGTCACGTCTCGAGGACCGGCCCGAGCGGAACGCGGTGCTGGCCTTCCACGGCGGGGCGCTGCTCTTCTATATCTCCGCGGCGCCGATGATGCTGCTCGACCAGGGCTGGCTGGGGCTGACGCTCGTGATAGAAGCCAGCCTGCTGCTCTGGCTCAATCGCCGCGTGGCGCATGAGGGCCTTCGCTGGGTGGCCTCGTGCATGGCGCCCGTCGGGCTTTTGCTGCTCTTTGTCAGCCTGCCGCAGATGAAGCATCCGGGAGCTATGGCCGTCCTGAACAGCGCGGTGCTGGCGGTTGCAGGAGCCGTCATCGCGCTAGCGTGCGCTGTGCGGCTCAGCGGGTTCCCGGACCGGAAGCTCAAGGGCTTCGATCTCACGGAATACTTCCGCTGGCTGTCCGTGGGCGCCGGTTTCTTCCTCCTGAACCTTGCCATCGCCGACATCTTCGCCGGGCCAGGACAGCTCTTCCGGGCCGCGCCGGGTCCTGATGCCGTGCAGGCCGTCTGCTACAGCCTGGCCTGGCTGACCTTCGGCAGCCTGGTCTGGTCCCGGCTGAAGCTCCCGGCCGCCATGCGCCATGCCGGGCTCATCCTCCTCTGTCTGGGGACTGCATACCTGCTGACGCTTCCCGTGCTCTTCCCGGCATTCGTCCCGGGCCTCCGGCCGTTCCTGAACCTCGGCCTGCCTGCGTACCTCTACGCGCTGGTCGCGCTTGCGCTGCTGGTGCGGATGGAGCTGAAGGAGCGCGCCTCGCGGGAGCGGTACTGGCTCATGCTGACGCTCCTGCTCCTGACCGGCTTCGTGGCGGCGAAGGTCCAGATGAGCGCGTTTCTGCAGCCGGGCCAGCCCTTCCGGTTCTTCTTCCACCAGACCTCATCCATGGCAGCGGGCTCGGCAGCGGGCTGGCTTGCCTATGGCCTGGGGCTGCTCTACTGGCCGCGGGGCCTGGACCGGCCCTTCCGGATCGCCGGCGTGGCGCTGGCGCTCGCAGGCCTGGCAAAGGCCCTGGCCTATCCCTTCACTCACAGCGCGGCCTTCGGCGCCATGACGCCGATCGTGAACACGCCCACGCTCCTGTACCTCTTCTCCATCGCTGCGCTCTTCAGTCTCACCCTCGGAAGGCCCCAGCACCATTGGCCCTTCGTGCTTCCGGCGCCCCGGGCCTTCTGGGGAACCCTGCTCGCGGTGCTTGCCTTCTGCGTGCTGAACATCGAGATCTCGAGCGTCTTCACCGAGACCGGCCGGCGCTTCAGCCTGCTGACGCACGACAACCTGGCGCACCAGCTCGCCTACAGCCTGGGCTGGCTGGTCTACAGCATCGGGCTGCTCGTGGTCGGCATCAGATGGCACACGGGCAAGGTGCGCTGGGCGGCGCTGGTGCTGATGGTCGGGACCGCGTTCAAGATCTTCTTCATGGACCTCTGGCGGCTCGGCCAGCTCTACCGCGTGGCCTCCTTCATCGGCCTCGCCGCGGTGCTGATCCTGGTGTCGTTCCTGTATCAAAGGTATATGACGGGGAAGGATGAGTAGAGGCAGGGGATAGATTCTTAGGTGTCGTTGGCGTCGAGTAGAATCTCAATAATTCAGTCTGGTCCTGAATGGACCCCTATCAGCGGTACGAGGTCGACACTACAGCGCGAGGAGGAAGAACCACATATGGGAACACTCATCGTCATGCATTATCCGACCAAGCTATTCGCAAATCAGGCTGATCACACCTATGTCAAGTGCGGAACCGGCAACAGAGCATGGGGATGCTGGGGCGGCAAAACAGGTGGCGATGAATTACGACGCGGGAACGGAAGCACCAAGCGGGCTGATGCAATAGCAGGTAAGAACGAACGATCAGGCATTACATGCTATCTCATCAACGGCGTCTGTCACCAGGCGGCCAATCGCATCCTTCTTCCGGCCGAGATCACGGTCCGGGGCGCCAGGGGGTACGGTGTTTCCGAAGCAATCTACGGTGCCTATGGCAGGCTGGGTGTATTTCCCTGCAGGGCGCCGTTTGATCAGCACCCCGACGTGAGCGGCGATCTTCCAGAATGCAAAGAGGCGGAAATCGCACCCTTGACAAGCTCGATGAAGATGATGTCTCCTGCCGCGCTCAAGAGTGAGCAGAAATATATCAAAGGAGTGTTAGCAATATACGGGGGACCGAAAGGCGAGCTTGCCGCGATGACGAGGGGAATCCGTGCAGAGGAAGTCGAAGCGCGTCATGTCAAGCTGTTCCTCCATATGGCAGAATATAAGCTACAGAAGCACTTTACCAAAACGAACGCTGGCAAACTGAGGTCCATTAGGGCGAAAACAGAGCGCATTCGCCTGAAAATAGAGGAATCGTACGCGAACGAAGAGATGTCCATAAAGGATTTCATCACCGAGTTCAACAGTCTGACCATCGATTTTCAGAACCAGCTAGCGAATTCGCTCAAGCCGAATTATTACGAACAACTCCTCGATCTCAAGCCCGGAGATACGATCATACTGGCGGATCGAGAGATAGTCAAGAAGGAATACAACGTCGAGTTCTAAGCCGGACAAATTGCACCGGTGCAGGAGTTGTCGCGCACGAAGACCATGGAAGCAGACCTTGGACATGGCCCACGCCTTTCTGACGACGAGCACGACAAAAGGATCGTAGCACTCCGCAAAGCGATGGCGGCGAGTCCTACGAAAACGCAGGAGAGGGCCGCACGAAGGCAGGAACTGAACCTCGCGATCGATCATCGCCTTGGCGTGGATTTCCCATCTGATCGCCGTGATGCGTTGTGGGCGATCCAAGAGCAGGTGGAAAAGAAAAGGACGCGGCTTGTCTTCAAGTATCTCCTGCGGCGGATATTCTCCGGGTGGCTTATTCGGGATGTTCAGAACCTCACGGATTTCATGATCGATGAATACGCAAAGGTGCTTACGAGCGAGGAGCTCGAAAACTATTTTAACTTCAGAGATGGGCAGCGGCCTTCGCTGCCGATTGACAAGGAGCAATTGAAGAAGTGAAGGGGAAGGCCCGGTTCGCGCCTTGTGGGGTCTTGAGTCTAGACGCCAAACCACTGGGGTCAACCACTGGCAACCACTGGGGTCGCTGGGGGGTCGCTGGGGTCGCGTCTTGCCTTTTGACATTCCGCCGTGCCGATCACGCTCAGAATTAATTGACATACCTGCTATGATAGTCTATAGTATAGTCAAATGACGCAGGGAGGTTTTCGATGAAAACCCTTACCGCGCTGGATCTGCGCAAGAAACTGGGCAGTGTTCTCGACGACGTTGCGGAAAAGCATGAAACGGTCACGATCACCCGGGCGAACAAACCCCTTGCGGTCATCATGTCCGCGGACGACTATCAGGAAAAGGTCGTTCAAAGCGACCGGGGAAGGAAGCTCAAGGAACTGGCCGGCCGCATGGATGCCTGGAGGAAGGAGCACCGCAAGACGACCGCGTCCGTCGATGTCGTCAAGGCCGTCCGCGAGGCGCGGGAGCGCAGATGATCGTCCTGGACGCATCGGTGGTGCTCAAGTGGCTGTTCGATGACGAGGCCGGAAGCGAACGAGCCGCCCGCCTGAAAGACGCGCACGTTTCGGGTCAGGAGATCGTGGCAGCGCCGGACCTTCTGTTCTACGAGGTCGGGAATGTTCTGGCTACCACGACGAGGCTCCCGGCTTCGGCAGTCGCGGAGGCATTTTCGCTTCTCTGGAACTTCGGCCTCGAGCGGTTCGACCTCGGCCTGGAGGAATATCAGGCGGCACTGGCCTTGGCCGGGAAACACAGGACCACCCTGTATGATGCCGCATACGTGGAGCTCAGCAGGAGGCTTAAATGCAGATTCGTGACCGCGGACAAAAAACTCTACGAAAAGATAAAAAGCATACGATCGGTCGAGCTCCTGTAACGCTAGTAAAGACCGGTACAGATGCTTCCGTCGGGTACTGTCCGCGCTGCATGTCTGTCCGTACCCTCCGGCTGACGATAGAAACAAAAGCCCCTTTGGACAGCAAAAGCCGGGTCCGGACGACCGTTTCGACCTGTCATTGCGAGAGCTGCGGGTCGTTCATCAGGAGCGAACAGTTGTTCCGCATCATGGGTCTCGCGTATCGACAGCCTCGGTAAATTATCACATGATTTCATGCCAGAGCGGAAGCAGCCGAGGAATCAGATCCAGCCGGAGTATTCGAAAGAGAAGGGCTTTTCATGACTCCCCCAGAAAGGCGGCCTGCATGAAGCATTACCGAGTGTCAGGGTTCTTCATCATCCTCGCTACTATCCTCTTCGCGTCGCCGCATCCCGCCCTCGCCGACCCGCAATGGCACTACCAGGCCACGGCGCAGGTCGGGAAGCCGGGACTGGTGGAGGCCGTGCTGCCGGCCGGGGTCTTTTTCGGCACGGACAGCGCGACCCGGACCTCGCAGCTCGACCTGACGCTGGTGGGGCCGGACGGCAATCCGCGCTCCTTCGAGCTCTTCTGGAAAGGCGACACCGGGCCGCGCACAGTTGCGCTCAAGCCCAGCCGTCTGCTCTTCGACAGGCAGCGCATGCTCGTCTGGGAGGCAGACTCTCCGAAAGATCTCGTGATCGAGACGGTCCGGATCGAGGTTGACGCGCCGCAGACCACGGGCATGGTGAAGATCGAGGGCAGGGACGGAAAAGGCTGGCATGTGCTTGCGGAGAACGCGGCGCTCTATGCATCCGGCGGCCGGTTCGCAGCCGAGATCAGCGTCAAGCCCGGCGTCTACCAGAAGCTCCGCTTGAGCTTCAAGGGCTATGACAAGCGGTTCCGCGAGACGACCCTGCCGGTGACCTCGGTGACCCTGACCGGCAAGAGCGGTGAGCAGGACTTCGCGCAGCAGTCCGTGCCGCTTGTGTTCTCCGACAGGACCGAGGACGGCGTCCGGGCGCTGACCGCGACCCTGCCGGGCATGGGGCTCTTTATCAGGCAGATCGAGCTCGCGACCGAGGCGCAGTTCCAGGGTGACTGGGAGCTGGGCGCCGAGGTGGTGGCCGGCGGCAAGCTGCAGTTCCAGAAGCTCTTCTCCGGCAGCGTGGCGACCGTGGGGAAGAAAGGCGCGCTCCTCGAGGTCCCGGTGAATGCGCACTGGGGTACGCGCTCGCTGGTGCTCCGGCTCGACCCGGGCAAGAGGTACGTGGGCGCGGCCAGGTCCCTGGCGATGACCGTGAACCTGCCGCGCATGACCTTTTACGCGGACCAGGCCGGCGCATACCGCGCCCAGACCGGCCTGGGGAACCTGGCAGCCATCCAGGGGTCGCCGGGGGACAAGGAGCGGAAGGTCGAGGCGGTCGTCGCGTTCTCCGCCCTGCAGGAGAATGCGCAGTGGCAGCCCGAGAGCCTGCTGGCGAAGTATGCCGTTGCGGGCGGGCCCTTCGACGGGAAGGGGTTCCGCTGGCAGTCGCGGCTCCCCATCACCGAGGCGGGATACTACCGGCTGGTGCTGAACCGCGAGGCGAGCCTTGACGCCGGCGCTGTCCGGATCGTCAGGGACGGCGTTCAGGTCCCGTACTTCATCGGACCGGGCGAGGAGCGGAAGATCGAGCTTGCTCCGGCGCAGGAGTATGACCAGAAGAAGAACAGGACCTCCTGGACCGTCGGGCTGCCGGACCGGTCGGCCGACCTGCGGGAGATGACCGCAGAGGCTGCGGGCATCTTCGACCGCACGGTGCTGTTCGAGCTGCCGCTCCAGGGACGGGCGGGGTGGCAGGCCTGGAGGACCGTCCGCTGGCAGAACAGCGCGCAAGCGCCGGCGGTCCTGCGGGTCTCGCTCCTTGCCCTGCCGCGGGACGCGGCGGAGCTGCGCATCACCACGGAGCATGGCGATAACCGGCCCATCGAGCTGCGGAAGCTGCAGGCGTCCTATCTGGCGCCTGCGCTGCTCTTCCTGGCGGCAGCGCCGGGCGAGTATGCGGTCTATGGCGGGAACGAGAATGCCGGAGCTGCAAGGTACGACCTGACGCTGGTGCAGGCGCACCTGGCCGGCGTGCTGCCCAGGACGCTGGAGATGGGGAGCATCGGCTCTGTCGGCTCGGCGGGATTCCGGAGCGCCTTCCGGGGGGCCTTCGAGGGCAGGAGCTGGGGGCTCTATGCGGTGCTCGGCGCGGTTACCCTGGTCCTGATGATCGTGATCGCCAGGCTCTTCCCGAAGGCGGAGCAGTAGGCGGGAAGATGCTACTGTGATGCAGACGGTTTGCCGCTCCAGTTGCCAAATCCATCAGGGCTTCCAGCGCCCCGATCCTCCTTGCGACGGGCGGCGCGCCGGGCTCGAAGGCCTTCCGTATCCTCTCATCCGCGGTGGTGATGCTGAGCCCGGCCTCCGTGTCCTCTGCCCTCGTCAGGATGTCCAGGTCCCGAAGCACCAGCGGCGACCTGGTCTGGATGGTGACCGGCCATCCGTTTCCGACCAGGACCTGGAGGCACTGCCGGGTCAGCCGGTACCGGCGCTCCAGGGGCTGGTAGGCGTCGCAGACCCCGCTGATCCAGACCCGGCCCTTCTTCTTTCTCCTCACTTCCTTTGCCAGCAGCTCCGCTGCGTTCACCTTTACGTCCACGAAGGCGCCCCAGGGCTCGCGATGGCCGGTGAACCTCCGCATGAACCGGGCGTAGCAAAAGGCGCAGCCATGCGCGCATCCCACGTAGGCGTTCACCGTATGGTCATAAATCTCGGACCGGGAGAGGATGGTCCGCGCCCTGATCTCCCTGACGATCATGGGACAGTATACCGCGGACCGGGAGGGGAAGGAAACCGCAGGACGGGGATCAGGACGCAGGTGCTGGACGCGGGAGGCGGAAGCGACCTAGTTGAACATCAGCTTCCGCTCCAGGTCCTTGGACCGGGAGACGCGCTTCGCCTCGTCGAGCGTGATGCGCTCGGCCCGGGCGAGCCCGATGAGATGCTGGTCCATGGTCTGCATGCCGTACTCGTCCCGCCCCTTCTCGATGAACTTCTCGATCTCGTCCAGCTTGTTGTCCCGGATGCAGGCCTTGATGGCCGCCGTGGCGTACATCACCTCCAGGACCGGCACCACCGACTCGCCGTCCTTTCCCCGGACCAGCCGTATGGAGATGACCGCGGTCAGGCATTCCGCCAGCCGCTGCCGGACGTTCTCCTGCGCGTCGGGCGGGAAATAGCCCACGATGCGGTTGACCGACGAGGCCGTGTTGTGGGTGTGAAGCGTGGAGAGCACGAGGTGGCCGGTCTCGGCGGCCTTGACGCAGGCATCGACGGTGTCAAGATCGCGCATCTCGCCCACCATAATGACGTCGGGGTTCATGCGCAGGGCGGACCGCAGGGCGATGCTGAAGCTCTCGGTGTCGATGCCCACCTCCCGCTGGATGACGCAGCTCTTGCCCGACGCGAAGAGGAATTCGATGGGGTCCTCTATGGTGATGATGTTGTAGGCGAAGGACTCGTTGATATGCTTCATCATCGCCGCCAGGGTCGTGGACTTGCCGTTGCCCGTCGGCCCGGTGACCAGGATGAGGCCGTTCGGGACCTGGGCGATCTTGCCGAGGACCGCCGGAAGATTGAGCTGCTCGAAGGTGCCGATCTGGTGGGGGATGACCCGCATGACCACGCCGAGGCTGCCGCGCTGACGGAAGATGCTGACGCGGAACCGCCCGACGTTCGGGAGGGTGTAGGAGGTGTCGAGCTCCTTCAGGTCCTCGGGCAGCTTCCGCTTCTGCTGCTCCATGACCGTCCTGGCGACGAACTCGGTGTCCTGCTTCGTCAGGGGTCCGAGCTTGGCGCGGATGAGATGGCCCCGCGCCCGGAACATGGGCGGGTTCTCGACCTCGAAGTGGATGTCCGAGACCTTCTTCTCGAAGGCGATGTTCAGGATCTGGTTCAGGATCGTATTGTCCATGACGCCTGTTCTCCTCCGCGGGATCGTGTCGCAAGTTCATCTGGAGAGCGCGAGACCCGGGCTATGATTCTAACCGCGAAGACGCGAGGGCCGCAAGGGAAAGCAGAGAACAAAAACGGCCCGGATCTGGTCTTTCTCGCGACCTTCGCCCCTTGGCGGCCAGCGATCGGCCCCCATCGTCAGGATCTCTGCGATGCTTTTGCCATCTGCCGCTTGAGCAGCGCGTGCTCCAGCGCGATGCCGACCTGGTAGGCGAGCACCTCGAGGATATCGAGCTGCACCGGCGAGGCTTCCTGCTTCCCGAAGTCCCCGTAGACGAGCGCCACGGCCTTCCGGTCGCTCATCACCGGCAGCAGGACCACCGTGGGGCTCAGGGGCGCGCCGATCGCCCGCTGCAGCGCGGCGAGGGCCTCGTCCCCGCTCTCCCCATAGTATACCTGCTCTTTCTCGAGCGCCTCCTGGAACAGGGAGGGCTTCCCGAGGGGGACCTTCAGCCGGTCCGCGTGGGTCGGCCCCTCGCTCTTGTCCGAGGTGACGCCGATGGCCCGTTCGCCGGCGAGCTCCCCGGGCCGGACGATGAAGGTGACCGCGCGCTCGAACATGTCGGCCACGGCGATGAGCAGCACCAGCGCCGCGTCCGAGGGATTGGCGATCTCGCGCAGGGCCCGGATGTCCCGCTTGAGCTCCTTCAGATGGCGGTCCGCGGCCTCGGGCCGGTACTGGAACCCGCGGATGTAGGCCCGGAAGGCGCCGAGGAACCTGATCGTGTCGCGGACATAGGCCTCTTTACGGGTCTCCTTTGACGGCCGCGGGAGCACGGCCCAGGCGCCGTGCTCGTAGGAGCTGAGCATGAAGCCGGTATCGCCCGGAGCGGCGAGCTGCAGGAGCGGGACCGCGGGGCGCCGGGTCCTCATCCGGTCCCGCAGGGCCGCCACCGCCTCACCGGACGCCGCGGGGCTGTCGAGGACCACCACCGGCATCCGCAGGGCGGAGAGACACCGGGTCGCGATGCGCTCGAGATCCGCCTCCGCGTCCGTGGAGAAGACCGGCACGCCGTCCTCCTTGCAGAGGGTCATGACCGCATGGCGGAGCAGCCTGTCGGCGCTGTAGAGGATCACCGCCTTGCCTGTCTGCTTTGGAGGACCGCCTGAGGCGGCCGCCCGGCCCAGGGACTCCCGAAGGAAGGCGACGAAGGCATCCTGGTCGCCGGGGGGGAAGTCCGCGAGCAGCTCAGCCACGTTCTGGCGATGGATGGCCACAGGATCGAAGAGCTCCAGCTCCGCGGCGGGGCGGGGGATCTTCCTCTCCAGCTTCTCGATATCCGCCAGGCCGAGGACGTCCGCGGTGATGGCCAATCCGCACGCCGTTGCCCCGGACGGGCCCTCGCCGGGAAGGACGTCGGCATAGAGCGTTTCGAAGGCGGGGACCTCCTTGCCCGCGGCGCGGTCGCGCTCCCGCTCGTCAAAGACGCGGAGCGCGTCCATCAGGACCATCTGGGCGTCCAGCACCGCGTCCTGCCCCAGCTCGCCGGACGCAGGATCGTCCGGCGCGGAGAAGACGGCGGCCTCGGTATCGAACGTGAACGTCCCCCTGGTCCAGCTCATGAGCTCGACGATGGTCATCTCGACCAGCTTCTTGAGGCCCTTGCGGGCGTCCTCGGGCCTGAGACTGCCCGACCGGACCAGCGCGGCCAGGAGCGGCGCGTGGTCCTGGCCGGCATCCTTTGTGGCCTCGAGCGCCCGACCGAGGTCCTCGACCGCGATCGCGCCCATCTTGACCAGGACCGACCCGATGCGGATGCTGTTGTTGATATGGTTCGCGCCGACGATAGAGCCGCCGCTGAAGACGATGCTGCTCACGCCCTTCTCGCCCTGGACCGAGAAGACGCCGGACTTCCGGGTGGTGTGGACGAGCTGAATGACGTCCACGATCGGCAGGTTTTCCAGTTCACCAGTGAGCGCCATGGG
>CAZTXN010000039.1:0-18040 GCA_964617655.1 uncultured Nitrospiraceae bacterium
TGGCAAGGGTCTTCGCTCCCAGCGCCGGTGACCACGGGTCATGCTCCTCCACCGCCCTCCGCGCCCTCTCCTGGTCCGTGTTGGCATAGCAGTAGGCGCAGCCATGGCCGCAGGTGTCGTAGCTGCCGATGTCGATGCTCCTGGTGCAGCCGCACTGCTTCCGCGAGGCGGCAGGCCTAGTATCGAGCGCCGTACCGAAAAGGAGCGAGAGCCGCGGGCCGTCGATGCACCGGGCCTTGCTGATACGGTCGGAGAGCAGGTGGTCGCTGCAGCAGGCATAGAGCCTGATGCCGTACCGCTCCGCGCGGAGGCCCAGCCGCTCCGCATATGCCTTCTGCTCCTCCGGGGAGAGCTGCAGGAGCCTGTGGCCGGTGTATTGCTCCAGGTTCCGGAGCATCTTGCGGTAGGGATGGGCGAAGCTGATGATGCAGGAAGTCGCCCGGCCCTGGAGCAGCTCCGCGATGGCGGCGAACCGCTCCTCATGGACCTCGTAGGAGAGCCGGTCGGTGATGCAGAGGGGGTCGAAGCGCCAGACGACATGCTCCGGCGAATAGCGCTTGGCGATGAAGAGGTAGTCCCGCGCCGCGTCCCGGAGGTCCGGGGTCCTCAGCTCCAGCTCCCGGCTGCCGGTGATGGTGAACTGGAAAAAGAGGTTCTTCGTCACCGCCTCGATCCGGTCCAGCCTCGGCAGGAGGGGGGCGCAGTCCTTGGACCAGAAGACGATGCCCGCCACGTCCGCAGGGGCAAGGGAGACGCGGAAGGGCCTCCTGGTAAAGGGGTGGACCACGTCGCAGAACCCCTCGGCCAGGCGGGCCAGGAGCCAGTCGGTGTAGAAGGCCGGGATGTCCGTCCGGCGGCTGGCGGAGATGAGGGAGGGGGGCATGGGGGATAGTACCATGGAAGGCGGGGGCAGCGGCAGGTTTGTTCTGCGGGTAAACGTGAGCAAGTGGAGCGACACCGGAGCGCCAGCCCGCATGCCCTCCTGGCCACCATACGTCGGTTTTTTGCTGTTGACATTGTCCTCGCGCGGAAGCAGTATCATTCATGAGCAAGGACCTGACCTGCCCGCCAGTGATCGCTGTTTAGCAGGTTGTTGAAAAGGCCACTCATGCTGTCTTTGCGAGGAGCGTAAGCGACGAAGCAATCTCGCATCTACTTGAAATTCATGACTACGAGTTTGCTTCGCTTCGCTCGCAAAGACACCGGAAAACGATCTTCAACGGCTTGTCAGAACGATGACCAGGAACATCTACGACTCGATCTCCCACGCGGACTTTCTGCGGCTGACGCTCGAGGCGTTCTCGCGCCAGGGCTGCGAGGTGGAGCGGAGCAGCGACGCCGGGGCCGACGCGGTCCTGGTGAGCGCGGGCGGCGACCGCATCGCCCTGCTCTGCAAGAAATACCGGAGCGCCTTCATCGGCCGGCCGGTCCTGCAGCAGCTCCATGCCGCAATGGCCGGGAACCGCTGCAGGGAGGGCTACCTGGTCACCACGACTGACTGCCTCCCGGATGCGCAGGCATTCGCGAAAGAGAAGGGTCTCGAGCTTTTTACCAGCGACCGGACGGAGAGGCTGCTCAGGACCGCCTTCGGCGATGAGTTCCTCCGGACCGGAAGGATGCCTGAGCTGGGGCAGAAGGCCCGGGCGGTCCCTGCGCCGGCGCCGAAGCCCGTGACCGCGGCGACCTATGAGAAGGTTACGCTCTCCGACCTGCAGGGCAGAGCGGAGCCGGAGCGGCTCCCGCAGCTGCTGGCCGAACCGGTCCCGCCGCCGGCTTCAGCACCTCCCGAGCCTCCCGCACCGGCAGCGGTCCTGGAACCGGACGAGGCGCTGGAGCCCGCACCCGTTCCGCCGCCCTTCATCGACGAGCTGCCGGAGGAGGTGGAGGATGTCGAGAGCCTCGAGCCGGCCTCGCTGAAGGAGACGAGGACCATCTTCTGCGCGGAATGCAACCAGCAGACCAGGGTGCCGACCGACCAGGGCGTGATCAGGGTGAAATGCTCCGAGTGCGGGACGCAGTGGCTCTACCAGCCCGAGATGACCGGCACGGGAGAGGTGAGGACCACCGCTGTCATCGAGTGCCGGAGCTGTCCGCAGCAGCTGAACGTCCCGACCAACCGCGGCCAACTGAAGATCCGCTGCCCGAACTGCGGCGACAAGTGGCTCTTCACGCCCTAGCAATTTGCTGAACAAGTCCCTGATCGTCATTGCGAGGAGCGATGTTGCGACAAAGCAATCTCGTATCTGCCCGAATTCCTTGATTACGAGTTTGCTTCGCTTCGCTCGCAAAGACCTGCAACAACGTTTTCTAACACCCTGCTAAGGAGAACCCTTGAAGACAGCCATCACCGGACTTGCGAACTCGGGAAAGACCACGATCTTCAACGCCCTCACGGGCCTGGACCTCGAGACCACGGTCTACGCCACCGTGACTACGCAGCCGCACCACGGCGTGGTGAAGGTGCCGGACCCGCGGATCGACCGGCTCGCGGAGATCTACCAGCCCAGGAAGACCACCTATGCCACGGTGGAGTACGTGGACTACATCGGCCTGACCAGGGGCGATATGGAGCAGAACCGGAAGGTCTTCGACCTGGTGAAGGACGCCGACGCCCTGGTCCATGTGGTGCGGGCCTTCAGCGACGACGCCGTGGCCCATCCCCTCGGCAGCGTGGACCCGCTCCGGGATGCCGAGACGGTCGAGATGGAGATGATCTTCGGCGACCTGGAGCTGGTGATGAAGCGGCTGGAGCGGATGGAGCAGGGGGCGAAGCGGGGGAAGAAGCCGGACCCGGCCGAGCAGGCGCTCCTGCTCAAGTGCAAGGAACTGCTGGAGTCCGAAAAGCCGCTCCGGGACGCGGAGCTTTCCGACCAGGAGCGGAAGACCATGCGCCACCTCCAGTTCCTGTCGATCAAGCCCGTGGTGGTGGTCCTGAACGTGGCGGAGCAGGACGTGAGCTCGGACGCGACAAGGCGGCTCGTCGCCGGCCTGGAGGCGAAGTTCTCAGGCAGCCAGGCCAGGGTGCTGAGCCTCTGCGGGAAGATCGAGATGGAGATCGCCCAGCTCGCTCCCGGGGACGCCAAGGCCTTCCTGGACGACCTGGGCATCGCGGAGCCGGCGCTGAACCGGCTGATCCGCGTCTCCTACGACCTGCTCGGCCTGATCTCCTTCCTGACCTACGGCGAGGACGAGGTGCGGGCCTGGACCATCGAGAGGGGCATGCATGCCCAGCAGGCCGCAGGGAGGATCCATTCGGACATCGAGCGGGGCTTCATCCGGGCGGAGATCGTCTCCTACGCCGACTTCATCGCCGGGGGCGGGAGCATCCCCGCGGCGCGGGAGAAGGGGCATTTCAAGCTGGAGGGCAAGAACTACGTGATGCAGGACGGGGATATGGTCAACTTCCGGTTCAATGTGTGAGAGAAAGAGACGAGTGACGAGAGACGAGTGACGAGAGACGAGTGACGAGAGGCGGGGAACCGCGAAGGCGCGAGGGACGCGAGGAATTCTCCATTAGAACGACAGAACACGAATAGCACGAATGGACGAATGTCACGAATAATAACAAACCACCCTTTCTCTCGCAGGGACGCAGAGAGCGCAGAGAAGGGCAGGCAAGGCAACAAAAGGCCCTATCTCTTGTAAAGGGGCAAAGAAAGGCGAAGCAAGGGAACCACAGAGGAGAACAAACGCCTGACCTTGACAGGATAACAGGATCAGTTAGATGGCAAGGTCCTTAGGACACAGGTGCGTGCATTATCCGTGTGCATCCGTGTCAAAAGAACTTTCCGGCATTGCTGGCGGTACTATCCGTGTTTATCTTGTCGATCCTGTCAAAGACTTTGGCTGTTTCTCCTGTCCCGGTTCATCCTGCCGGGATCGATTACTTCCCGATCATCCCCGCGGCCGCGGTGATCCGCTTCACGGCCTTTTCCCTGCCCATCACCTCGACCACATCGAAGATCCCGGGGCTGACGGTCCCGCCGGTCAGGGCCACGCGCACGGGCTGGGCGAGCTTGCCGAGCTTCAGGCCCCCGGCGGCCACGATCTCATTGAAGACCTTCTCGACGGCATCATGCGTGAACGGTTCGAGCGTCCTCAGTTTCTCCGCCAGCTCCGCTAGGAGCGGGGCGACCTCCGGCGTCAGGTGCTTGGCCCTTGCCTTCTCGTCCATGGTGATATCGTCCTGGAGGAAGGGCTTCGACGAGTCCTTCATCTCCACCAGCGTATGGCTCCGCTCGGTCAGGATCTTCACGAGCTTCCGCATCCAGGTCCCGTCCGGCTCCCTGCCTTCCTGCAGCACGCCGTCCTTCTTCAGGAGCTCCAGCAGCAGCCCGGCCAGCCGGCCAGGGTCCGCCTGCTGGATATAGCGGTGGTTCAGCCAGACCAGCTTCTCGGGATTGAAGACCGCCGGCGCCTTGCCCACGCTCTCGAGCGAGAACTTCTCGATCAGCTCCTGGACCGGGAAGACCTCCTGGTCGCCGTGGGACCAGCCGAGCCGGGCGAGGTAGTTCATCAGGGCTTCCGGAAGATATCCCAGGTCCTTGTACTCGGTCACGGCCGTTGCGCCGTGGCGCTTCGAGAGCTTCGTCTTGTCCGAGCCCAGGATCATGGGCAGGTGGGCGAAGGCCGGCGGCTCATGGCCCAGGGCCCGGTAGATCTGGACCTGGCGGGGCGTGTTGTTCAGATGGTCATCCCCGCGGATGACATGGGTGATGGCCATGGTGATGTCGTCCACCACCACGGCGAAGTTGTAGGTCGGCACGCCGTCGGACCGCAGGATGATGAGGTCGTCGAGCTGCTGGTTCTCGAAGGTCACCCCGCCGCGCACCAGGTCGCGCACCACGGTCTGGCCCTCGTCAGTGGAATGGAAGCGGAGCGACGGCGTCCGTCCGGGGACCGGCTCCTTCAGGCCCCAGCACTTCCGGTCGTACTTGGGCGGTTTTCCCGCGGCCAGGGCCGCCTTCCGGCGGGTATCGAGCTCCTCGGGCGAGCAGTAGCAGGGGTAGGCCTTGCCTTCCTTCAACAATCTATCGGCATATTCCCTGTAGATCTCCATGCGCTCGGTCTGGCGATAGCCCGTGACCGTTCCATCGGCCTGGACCGCGGGCCCCTCGTCCCAGTCCATGCCGAGCCACCGCATGCCGTCGATGATGATGCGGATGGACTCGTCGGTGGAGCGCTGCCGGTCCGTGTCCTCGACGCGCAGGATGAAGACGCCCTGGTGGTGGCGGGCGAAGAGCCAGTTGAAGAGGGCGGTGCGGACGCCGCCGATATGGAGGGCGCCGGTGGGGGAGGGCGCGAAACGGACGCGGACAGTGCTCATGGATCACAGGGCTCCTTTAGAGTGGATAGGAAACGGAGGCTATTATACCGCTACCATGCGGAGAGCAAAAGGGAAAAAAGAACGGAGCTCCTGGACGCGGATAAGATCGGATGAACGCGGATGGAGCAACGGCGATGGACCGGGGAAAGGCATGAACACGAATGGCACGAATGGACGAATGGCACGAATGAACACTGCCTTGACAGGATAACAGGATCAACTGGATGGTAAGGTGCTTCGGACACAAGTGCGTTCATTATCCGTGTCGATCCGTGTCGAAAGCGATCTCCTGCATGTATCCTGTCTATCCTGTCAAATAGAACTTCCTTTGTCGTTCTCTCTCCGCGCAGATCCGCGTCCCATCCGGTCCCTGATGAGAAAAAAGAGGGGACGGTTCTCGCCGTCCCCTCTCTCGACTTCCTTTGCCGGTCAGGCCTAGGCCTTGATGAAGATGATGACCAGCGTGTAGATGGCCAGCGACTCGATGAGCGCCAGACCGATGATCATGGTGGTCATGATCTTGCCGGACGCCTCGGGGTTGCGGGCGATGCCCTCGACGGCCCGGCTGATGCTCAGGCCCATGCCGATGCTGCCGCCGAACGCCGCGATGGCGATGGCGAAGAGCGCCGCAACCGCCGCGGTCAGCCCGGTGGCCGCCGGAGCAGCTGCGCCCTCGGCGGCGAACGCGACGGCCGCGACGAGGACCAGGCTGAGGGTCATGACGAGAAGAGCAAGCTTTTTCATCAGGGGTCCCTCCTTTCCTCAAGAGTGAACAGCTGTCCGGAACCGTGCCGGGGCGCTACCTCCCGGTGAGCTCCCGCATCTGCGGGAGAAGCGCTCACCAGGGTATTAAACGGCAAATCCGAAATGCGAATCTCGAGGTCCGAAATTTCGTGTTTCGATATTCGGGTTTCGAGCTTGATCCTCTAGTGGTGTTCGCTGCCGTGGGCCTCTTCGATGGCGCCGGCAAGGTAGAGCATGGTGAGCAGCGTGAAGACGCCGGCCTGCACGAAGGCCACGAAGAGGCCGAGCCCGAGGATCGGCACCGGCGCGAAGAACGGCGCCAGGGCCGCCAGCACCAGCATCAGCTCGTGCTTGGCCACCATGTTGCCGAAGAGCCGGAAGGAGAGCGAGACCGGCCGGGCCACGTGGCTGATGACCTCGATGGGGATCATGAGCGGCGCCAGCCACGGCACCGGGCCTACGAAGTGCTTGAAGTAGGAGAGGCCGTGCGTGGCCACGCCGATGATATGGGTCGCGGAGAAGACCGTGAGGGCCAGCGCCAGAGTCATGTTGATGTTCGAGGTGGGCGAGTTGAAGCCCGGGATGAGGCCGAGGATGTTTCCGGTGAGGATGAAGAGGAAGAGGCCGCCGATCAGGGTGAAGTACTTCTTTCCATGGGGGCCCATGATCTCCTCGATGTAGTTGTCGAGCCCCTCGAAGACGACCTCCATCACGTTCTGGACGCCCGTGGGCGCCGTGCGCCGCAGGGAGGCGCGGGCCGCGAGCGCCAGGCCGATCAGGATGGCCATGGCGAACCATGCGTAGGTCACATGCTCGGGAATGCCGGATACATGCAGTACGGACGGTCCTTCTTTCATGGTCTGCGCTCCTTCCGGGGACTCTGCTCTGCCCGGAAAATCTACCGGAACCCCCTGGTGATGTCAAGCGAAAACCCGGAAAATGTTCATAAATATTCCTAATGCGGGTATTTCCCGCGCTTTGGGCGGCCGGCCCGGCCGCTGCCCGCGCAGAAAAAAAAGTCGCATCCTGCGGGAAGAATGCTATAATCGGACCCGACCGACCACCATGCGATTCTGCATCCGACAGCCCATAACCTTCGCGGACAGCAATGCCCGGCTCCGCGGCCTCTCCGGCGTGCCGATCGAGCTCGCTTTTCCCCCGGAACTGGTCGAATTCCTGGCGGGCAAGGACCGCATGCAGGACGTGGTGCGGCAGGTGAAGGAGCACCATGTCCCGGTCTGCTCGGTCCATGCGCCGGACGGCCACCTGGCGGACGAGACCTTCGGCGCCTGGGCGGGCAGGGTGGTGCAGGCGGCCGAGTCCATGGCCGCGCCGATCGTGGTCCTTCACCCCGAGCCCGCGCCGCCCGGCGCCAAGGCAGCGGACCAGGAGGCGGTGCTCGGGAACATCCGGCACCTTCAGGACCGGACGAGCGTCACCATCGCCATGGAGACCTTCTGGGACACGCCGCGGGTGCTGACGCCGGACCAGATCATGAGGAACCAGCTGCCCATGGTGCTGGACACGTCGCGGATGCCCAAGCCCGAGATCACCTGGGTGATCGAGAGCTACCACACCCATATCGTCAACCTGCACCTCTCGTCGGTCATCCGGGACCGGGGGCTGAAGGGCATTGCCCGGCAGCACCAGCCCATCGACCGCGACGGGTTCTGCATGGACCTGCTGGACCGGCTGCAGGAGCTGGAGTGGGGCGGCGTGGTGACGCTGGAGTACATGCCCTGGCTCCATGCCAAGGTGCTGGAGGACCGGAAGCTGCTGGAGCGCATCTACGGTCCGCAGAAGTTGTAGAGGGAGGGGAAGGGACCGTGGCAGAGAGGCATCTGACGGACCCTGGCGGCGCGTCAGACGCGAGGATGGCTATCGAGTATGCAGTGGTCGTGTTTTTTTCTGCACCCCGGCTCGCAGGTCCGCTCAGGCACGCCGGGTATTTCCTTGCGGGGATCGGGAAAACATTCTGCAGGGGTCACCCTGCGTGGTGGCCCTCATTGGGCGGCCACAGAGACCCGCCCCTGCGTTTTTTTAGGTTTGCAACAGGCCGGGAATGGCCGCAGGGATTCGGTTGTAGGGGCCACCCTGCGTGGTGGCCCTGAATGGGCGGCCACAGAGGGCCGCCCCTACGTTTTTTAGGTTTGCAACAGGCCGGGAATGGCCGCAGGGATTCGGTTGTAGGGGCCACCCTGCGTGGTGGCCCTGAATGGGCGGCCACAGAGGGCCGCCCCTACGGAACGGCAACAACCGCAGGGGCGGGTCTGAGACCCGCCCCTGCGTTGGTGTCTAGGGTGAGGCTGCTGCGTCAGCGTCCCAGCAGCGTGGTGAAGGTGTCGTGGTGCTCTTCCTCGTCGGCCAGGATCTGCTCGAAGAGCAGCCGCGTGGTGCTGTCACCCTCGGACGCGGCCAGCTTGATGATCTCCTTGTAGAGGTCGATGGCCTCTTCTTCCGCCTTGGCGTCCGCCTCGAGCATCTCCTTCAGCGTGCCGCCCACCTTGATCGGGTCCGGCTTGGTGGTCGGGACCACGTCGAAGTAGAAGATGCGCTCCGCGATCTTCTCGGCATGCTTCATCTCGGCGATGGCGACCTCCTCGAAGGTCTCGGCGATCTCGGCGGACTCGAGGCCCTTGGCCATGACATGCTGCCACATGTACTGGACGCTCACCTGGATCTCCCGGGCGATGGCCTTCTGCATCAGGTCGGTCAGGGTGCTGCTGGCTTTCTGGACCATGCGGCTGGTCTCCTTTCTCTAGGGAAGTGAAATTCGGCGAGATATGCGACAGGACCTAATCTTACCAGAAAACACGAGGCCTGGGAAGTGCCCGGGGCGACATAACGAAAGGTAGCATCGTCTGCGGAAGAGTTGCGCGGTCACGATACTTGTTGCATGAGCAGGGATCTCCTCAATTTATAATTTTACGTTGACATGTTTTCAGAGCCGTTCTAAAATTCAACACCCTACAGGCAGTTCCTTCCCCGATACAAGCAGGAAAGGACAGAACATGCGCGCATCATCCGTGGTCAGGTGTTCCCTGAAGCGCCCGCTGGTACCATCATTGCTCGTTGCGGTCCTGTTCCTGCTCGGCATGGGCGGCGCGCCCCAGGAGCCCCAGATCAGCATCGAGGGGCCCTCGGCATCGCTCTCCGGCATGTTCGTGGGCGCCGGGTCGGTCTTCATGAAGATCAGCAATACCGGGGGCCGGGAAGCGCTCATCGAGGCCGGCGTGAACATCGAGGGCGCGGTCGTTGAGCTGCATGACGTGAAGGACAACCGGATGTTCAAGGTGGAGCGGATCGCCATTCCCGCCCGGGGGACGGTGGAGCTGAGGCCGCGGAGCCTGCATATCATGATCTTCAACATGCCCAAGACGGTCCGGGAAGGGTCGGAGATCGAGCTGACGCTCACCTTCGAACGGTCCGGCGAGAAGCGGGTCCCGGTCCGGTTCGGGAAGCCGCAGGAGATGCAGATGATGGGCGGCCACTGACGGCTGAGAGGTCGGCAGCCGGGACGCCCGTGGGAAGCAGTGCAGTGCCAGGTATCCCTTAGCGGAAGTTCAGGAAGCATGAAAAGGGGGTGATACGGGCAGACTGAACGCGCATGAGCTTACAGGTATCTCCGGAAACGACCGGCGACGACCGGTCCTCTGCAGGCAGAAGCTGCAAATAAGACGAGAAAGGGGAGAATCATGAAGAAAGCAGCACTGTTCATCGCACTCGTAGCAGTCGTTGTGGTGGGCTATCTGGCGTTCACGACCGTGGCGCCGACGGCCACGGCGCCCGTGGCGGTCGCCAAGGGCCGGACCTATTCGGCCAAGATGTACATTTCCGCCATGGGCGGGCATTTTGCCGTCGCGGATGTGACCATCGATCCGTCGAAAGAGCAGCCGATCATCGTCAACGATCTGGACAAGATCGATATCGGCACGAAGACCTCTCACCCCACGCATGACCCGAGGATCGACGCCACCGACAGGACGAAGATATTCTGGTCCACGTACAAGCTGGACGAGAACGGGATGGTCCGTGTCGGCGTTTCGGATCTGAATACCGGCAAGGTGATCAAGGAAGTTGCCCTCAAGCCGGACGAGCGGGCGAAATGGACCGGCGCGCTGTACTGCGGGTCCGGCCAGACCAAGGACAGCTATCTGCCGGTGACCATGACCGATGAGGCGTACATCGACGTGTTCGACAAGAAGACGCTTGAGCTGAAACAGCGCGTTTTCCTCGATTATAAGCCGGGCCAGACCAAGTTCTACCACGGCATCAACAGCCCCGACATGAAGAAATTCGCGGTGGTGGTGAATCTTGCCGATGAGGGAAAGCCGAACGGCAAGATCGATGTGATCATGCTGGACCTGCCGCAGCTGGAAAAGGGAAAGGTGAAGGTCCTGGCAAAAACGACGCTTACCGGGGAAGCGGGAGGGAAGACGCTCACCTTCCGTCAGTACTTCACCAATGACAACAAGTACTTCCTGCAGTCGGGCAAGGACCGTATGTATGTTCTTGACGCGAACACGCTGAAGCTGGTGGACGAGGAACTGCTGCCCCCCGGCGAGAACCATGATGTCATGCCCACGCCGGACGGCAAGTACGCCGTCCTCACCATGCGGGAGACGATCAAGAACAAGGAAGGCAAAGACACAACGGACGGTACGCTGCTGCTCTACGACATGGGCGCCAAGAAAGTGATCGGCAAATCCTCGTCGGTCTGCTACCGGTGCCATGAAGGCTTCAACATCATGGCCTCCTCGGTGCTCTGCGGCATCGACGCCAACTACAAGAATTAAGCGCAGCCGGAATTCCAGCGCATCTCCCTGCGGTTCCCGCCGCAGGGAGATTTTTTTTGAAATCCGTTGACGGCGTCTTTTCCGGCCGGGTACCATTGAGGCGTCCGGCCGGGACGGCAGGGAGCGGCGGCAGATGCCGGACGACCGACGCGGCGCGCTTCCGGGGAGTTCCGAAGCGGGCAGTGCGCGGCATCGGCCGCGTTTCGCAGCGGACCGACCCGCTGCTTCCGGTCTGCAGAACGCCGGTCCGCTCTTCCGGATAGTCGCTCCCGCGGTTCCGCGGAACCGCGGAAGACGTCGCGCTCCGCCGTCCGTCGGACGAGCCGGAGCGCTGATGCAAAGACGCCCATACGCCGTCGGCTGACATCCTGCGGAGTCCCCATGCAATCGCTCTTACCCGTTGCCGGCAAGAACATCAGGCGGAAGCCGCTCAGGACCGGCATCCTGGTCTTTTCCATAGCGCTCCTGACCATGGCGCTGGTATTCGCCATATCCTTCGTTCGCCGCGTGAACAGCAGCATCCAGCGGTCCGGCGACCGGCTCGGCGCCGATATCCTGGTGGTGCCCTCGAACGCGCGGGACGCGGCCCAGGAGATCCTTCTCGAGAACAGGACCAAGACCTTCTACATGGAGCGCGGCCTGGTCGACCGGGTGCGAAGCATCGAGGGCGTGGACCGCGTGACCGAGCAGGTCTACCTCGTGACCCTCGGCTCCCTGTGCTGTTCGGTCCCCGAGGCGATGGTGATCGCATTCAACCAGGAAACCGATTTCATCGTCCGGCCCTGGCTTGCGAAGAAGATCGGGCGGCCGCTCAGGATCGGCGAGGCGGTGGCGGGGTTCGAGTCGGCATACAACATCCAGCTGGGCCTTGTCGAGGTGGACAGCAGTCTTTTCGGCAACGTGTTCAGGATCGTCGGCACGCTCGACAAGACGGCGACCGGCCTTGACAATGCGTTGTTCATCTCCATGGACAACATGCAGAACATCGTGAAGAGCGGAGCGGTCGGCGTGAAGTCCGGGGATATCTCGGTGATCTTCGTCAAGGTGAAGGCCGGCGCCGATCCGGCGGTCATTGCGAAGCGGATCGAGAACAATTTCATCGAGGTGGATGTCATGTCGCGGAAGGACATCGGCAAGAATATCCTTGCCACGCTTCGCGACATGAGCCGCATCTTCACCCTGACCATCGCGCTCTCGTCGGCCATGGCCTTCTTCCTGGTCTGGGCCATCTTCACGGCCATCGCCAACGAGCGGGCGAAGGAGGTGGGCATCATGCGGGCGCTGGGAGCGAAGGAGTCGCACATCCTGAGGATCTTTCTGCTCGAAGCGATCGTCATCGGGTGCATCGGGGCCGTGCTGGGGATCATCGCCGGCGCCGGAGCATCGTCGGCCCTCGCCGGGAGCTTTTCGATCGTCCAGCAGCTTTCCACGACGCTTTCTGCCGCCGAACAATCGCTTATTGCCGCGGTCAGCTTCGCCGGCGGGACGCTGATCTGCGTGCTCGGCGCGCTCGGGCCGATCCGGCGGCTCAAGAAGCTGGAGCCCCTGATGGTCATCAAGACGGAGTAGCCCATGGGCCAGGTCATCATCGAGAACGTCACCAAGGGATTCGCGGTCGGGAGCGAGACCATCAGCGCCGTGCGGGAGGCGTCGGTTGCGGTGGAGCGCGGCCGATTCGTCTCCATCGTCGGTCATTCCGGGTCCGGCAAGACCACCCTGCTCTCGCTGATCGGGGGCATGGTCCGGCCGAGCTCGGGCAGGGTGCTCTTCCATGGCGAGGACGTCTACACCTGGGACAGCGACCGGCTCTCGGAATACCGGTGTCACAAGATCGGGTTCATGTTCCAGTCCGCCAGCCTCCTGCCCATCCTGACGGCCCGGGAGAACCTGCTGCTGCCCGTGGCCTTCCGGTCCGGCGGGGCGCCGGACGGCGCCGGCGCCCGGGCCGACGAACTCCTGAGGGCGGTCGGCCTGGGGGACAAGATCAACGCGTACCCTTCCCAGCTTTCGGGGGGCCAGCAGCGCCGCGTGGCGATCGCCCGGGCCTTCATGAACGGGCCGGAGCTCATTCTGGCGGACGAGCCGACCGGGGACCTGGACGAGGAGACCGAGGACGAGATGATGCGGTTCTTCCTTCGCATGAACGAGCAGCAGGGGACCACCTTCATCATGGTGACGCACAACACCGAGCTTGCGGGCCGGGCAGAGCAGCGGCTGCGCATGGATCACGGTGTTCTCCGGCCTGTCTAGTCCCGTTGCTTCGTACTACAATAGTTTTACCTCCTTTCTCGCTCTTCGCCCCGCTGAAGGCAGCACCAAGATGCGAAACTCCGCTCCTGCTGCGCCTGCATGACCAAAAAGAGACCAGATATTTCTTGACTCCCTCGTGCGGTAACGGTAATGTACCATCAGGTCCTATCCCCTCCTCTTTACCCCATTGAACGCAGAAACGAGCGCGCTGTCCTGTTATTGCCCGGAAGGCCCGGGCGGCGCGAAGAAGACATGCCAGGCGCGTTACCCGGCAGCCCGTACCGGCCCCGGCAGGCAGCAGCGCCAGCAGCGGCTCCTGCTCCGTCTCCGCCGGATAGGCGGTCAGGGCTCCCGCGGCGCGGCAGGCAGGAATGATCGTCAGGAGGATCGCGCGAAAGCGATCATTGATACCAGCGTTCAATCTCACGGTCGGGAGGAGGATCCCATGGAAAAGGAAGTGCAGTATGTGGTCGACGAGGAGCAGCAGGGGCTCTGGCGCGTCGGGGAGGAGCAGGAGCATTACACCCTGCTGCTGGGCCAGGCGATCGAGCGGTATCTCGACGGCCTGCGGGATGCGGAGCGGCGGATCAACAAGGGCGAGGGCGACGGGGAGGCCATGGCCGCCGAGATCGCCGGCCTGACCGACGCCATGCTGCGCGTCTGCGCCCAGTTCGAGCAGGAGGTGCGGGACGAGGCGGTCCTCAAGTCCACGCGCTCCTACTTCCGGAAGCGGACCCATTCCCTGCTCTCGAAGAGCTACAATATCAACCGGTGCCGCACCTGGCCGCGGGGCCACCAGGGAGATTATTATACCCTGGAGGTCGCCTACCGCAACACGCCCCTCTCCGACGGCATCGGCTACTACCTGGACAGGTACCTGCTCAACCTGCCCCTGGCTCATGCTGTGCGCAACAGGATCGAGCGGCTCAGCGGGCTCCTGCGCGAGGAGCTCACAGCGCGCCAGAACGCCCGGGTGCTCGACATCGCCTGCGGCTCCTGCCGCGAGCTCCAGGAGGTCCTGCCGGAGATCAGGAGCTCCAACGCCCAGGTCACCTGCATCGATCTGGACAACGAGGCCCTGAGCTTCGGCATGGACCGGCTCCTGCCGGCAGAGCTCCATCCCGACCAGCTGCTTTTCGTGAACTACAATGCCCTGCGGCTCTTCGACCTCGAGATCGCCGAGGCGGAGTTCGGCAGCCAGGACGTGATCTACAGTGTCGGACTGTTCGACTACCTGCCGGACGAGTTCCTGGTGAAGCTGCTTCGCACGCTCTATGCGCTGCTCCGGCCGGGCGGGAAGCTGATCATGGCCTTCAAGGACGCTGACCGGTATGCTTCCCAGCCCTACCACTGGCTGGTGGACTGGGACGGCTTCCTGCAGCGCAGGCTGCCGGACTTTGAGCGGCTGCTGGCCGGCGCGGCCATCCCGTCCTCCGCGGTCGCCACGGAGCGGGACGATTCCGGCGCGATCATCTTCTACTCGGCAGTGAAGGCGTAGCAGTTCCGTCGTTGGAGGGGCCGAAGCCGGGTTGGGTGCCATGGACCGGCATGCCGGCGGAGGGGGAGCATGGGAGAGGGCAGGAGAACCGTTCCACCGCAACTGCAGCTCACCGGCCGGGCCGCGATCGTGACCGGCGGAACGCGCGGCATCGGCCGGGCCATCGTCCTCGCCCTTGCCCGGGCCGGCGCGGACTGCATCTTCACCTTCGCCCGGAGCGCGGAGCAGGCCGAGATCCTCGCGGCCGAGGCCGCGGCGCTCGGGAGGCAGGCGCGGCCCCTGCGGCTCGATGTGCGGGACCATGACGGCGCGAAGGGGCTGATCGAGGCGGCGAAGGAGTCCTTCGGCAGGCTCGACATCCTGGTGAACAACGCCGGCATCACGCGGGACCGGTCCCTCATGGCCATGAGCAGGGAGGACTGGTCCGAGGTGATCGACACCGACCTCACCGGCGTCTACAACACGACGCGCGCCGCCATCGTCACCTTCCTGAAGCAGAAGAGCGGCGCGATCGTGAACATCTCCTCGGTGAGCGGCGTCCGGCCGCAGCCCGGCCAGACGAACTATGCGGCGGCCAAGGCCGGGGTCATCGGGTTCACCCGGTCCCTGGCCCGCGAGGCCGCGCCCTTCGGGGTGCGGGTGAATGCCGTGGCGCCGGGGTTCATCGAGAGCGACATGACCGCGCAGATGACCGTCGCCAACCGCGAGAAGGCGCGGCTCCAGGTGCCGCTCGGCCGTTTCGGCGACCCCGAGGACGTGGCCCAGGCGGTCCTCTTCCTCGTGAGCGACGCGGCGTCGTACATCACCGGCCAGGTGGTCCAGATCGACGGCGGGCTGGGGATGTAGCAGGGGGGGAATGAGCAGGCAGGTCGTCATCACGGGCAGCGGGGTCCTGTCCTCCATCGGCATCGGCAGGGAGGCCTTCGGCAGGTCTCTGCGCCAGGGCAGCGCGGGGTTCCGTCCCATCACGCTCTTCGACCACTCGGCTTTCGGCGTCCCGGCGGCGGGCGAGATCACGGAGTTCGATCCCCTTCCGCTCCTGGGCAAGAAGGGCCTCCGGGAGCTGGACCGGAGCACGCGGCTGCTCTCGGCAGCCGCGAAGCTCAGCCTGGACGAGAGCGGGCTCGCGGTCACGGACGGGAACGCCGGGGAGATCGGCGTCTCCGTGGGCACGACCTTCGGCAGCCTCCACAGCATCGCGCAGTTCGACCTCACGGGCCTGCGGGAAGGACCGCGGCTCGTGAACCCCTCGCACTTCCCGAACACGGTTCTGAACTCGCCCGCAAGCCAGGTCTCGATCCGTTTCAACATCAAGGGGTTCAATACCACGCTCTCCACCGGTTCCTGCGCGAGCCTTGATGCGCTGGCCTATGCCGCGGACTTCGTCCGTCTCGGACGGGCCGCGGCGGTCCTGGCCGGGGGCGTGGAGGAGCTCTGCGAGGAGACCTTCCGCTGGTTTCACGGCCTGGGCTGGCTCTCGGGCGCGGACGGCAGCGCACCGGCTGTCCGGCCCTATGACCGGCGAAGGAACGGCACACTGTTGTCAGAAGGCTCCGCCATGCTGGTGGTGGAGGAGGCGGAGCATGCCCGCTCGCGGAACGCACGGCCCCTGGCGCGGGTCCTGGGCTGCGGCAATGCCTTCGACCCCCATGCGGCCCCGTCCTTCGAACGGGCAGGCGGCGGCCTTCGGCGGGCAATCGGGGAGGCGCTGTCCGAGGCAGGGCTGGGGCCCGGGGAGATCGATGCGGTCATGGGCTGCGCGAACGGCTCATTGGGCCTTGACCGCATGGAGGCCCGGGTGCTGCAGGAGGTCTTCGGCAGCACTGGCCGAAGGGCGCCGGTAAGCGCGGTCAAGTCTCTCATCGGCGAGGCCTATTCCGCCTCAGGCGCGCTGGCCGTGGCCGCGGCTCTCGAGGCGATGCAGGCCGGATTCCTGCCGCCGACCGCGGGCCATGGAGAGCCGGACCCGGCATGCGACCTGGACTGCGTTCCGGGAGCGGCCCGGAGCATGGCCGTCCGGACCGTGCTGGTCATCTCGGCCGATCCCTATGGCCAGAACGCGGCCGTGGTCCTGGCCGCACCAGAGGCCTGAGCAGGACCAAATACAAACGCATGTAGATCCGTTACTTCCAGGCTCCTCACCTTGCATCCTCTCCCCCTCGGGGGAGAGGGTTGGGTGAGGGGATGTCGTTCTGATGCAACAGTAATCATTGCGTTCGCTTTCATTATCCTCTGCAGCGGCGGTGCACTGGCGGATCATCAGCATATGAGCAGACGGGTGGTCATAACCGGCCTGGGCGTGGTCTCTTCCATCGGCATCGGGTGGCAGGAGTTCTGGGAGGGCCTCTGCGCAGGCAGGTCAGGCATCAGCCCGGTGGCCTCCTTCGACACCACGGACCATTTTACGAAGAACGGCGGCGAGGTGAAGCGGTTCCGGCCCGAGGACTTCCTCGCTCCGGAGCAGCTGCCGCTCATGAACCGTTCCACCCAGATGGCCGTGGCAGCGGCGAAGATGGCGATCGCGGACGCCGGACTGCTCCCGGCCGGACTGGCGGCGCGGCGCACGGGCCTCTCCCTCGGGACCACGACCGGCGCCATCCAGACGATCGAGCTGATCAACAACCTGCTCGTGGCCGGGAGCGAGGTTCCGGGCAGGCTGCAGCAGCAGCTGCCGGCCCATGCAACGCCGTCGGCGGTCGGGAAGGACCTTTCGATAACCGGTCCTGCCATGATGTTCTCCACGGCATGCGCTGCGGGGAACTACGCCATCGGGTACGGAATGGACATGATCAGCCTGGGGCGGGCCGATGTCATGGTCGTCGGCGCGGCGGACCCCTTCGCCCGGATCTCCTTCACCGGGTTCAATCAGTTCAAGGCCGTGGCGCCTGAGCGCTGCCAGCCCTTTGACCGGAACCGCAAGGGAATGATGGTGGCCGAGGGAGCAGGCATCCTCGTCCTGGAGACGCTGGAGCAGGCCAGGGAGCGGGGGGCTCCGGTCCATGCCGAGCTGCCGGGATACGGCCTGAGCTGCGACGCGCACCACATGACGGCGTCGGCGGTCGAGGGAGTGGCTGAATGCATGCGCAAGGCCCTGCGGGCGGCCGGGATCGCGCCGGAGGACGTGGACTACATCAGCGCGCACGGCACCGGCACGCCGACGAACGACAAGCACGAATGCGCGGCCATCCGGGAGGTCTTCGGCGAGCGCAGCAGGAGCATCCCAATCAGCTCCATCAAGTCCATGCTCGGCCATACCATGGGCGCGGCCTCGGCGCTGGAGACCATCGCCTGCGCCCTGGCCGCGAAATACGACACGGTGCCGCCCACGATCAATTTCGAGACCCCGGACCCGGACTGCGACATCGACTGCGTGCCGAACCGGGCGCGGCCGCACGCGGTCGGCATAGCCTTGAACAATTCCTTGGC
>CAZTXN010000040.1:0-17907 GCA_964617655.1 uncultured Nitrospiraceae bacterium
CCTGGGTCTTCAACGCCTTTCGGAGCGACGCCCATCTAAACCGCCAGGGAGAGACCGACCCGCTGGCGGTCCAGCAGGAGCAGGGCCTGGACTGCACGGACCCGTCGCTCACGCCGCAGGAACAGAGCGACTGCCGGCAGGTGATCGACAGCATCGTCGCGGCGAACACCTACGGCACCACCGCCGGCCTGGGCGGCACGAGCAGGCTGCGCTCCTTTCCCAACGAGCGGTTCATGGGCGCCCATGCGGTCTTCTACGGCACCGAGGTGCGCTGGACCCTGACCGAGGAGGCGCGGCCCTTCGACATCTTCATCGCCAGGGACGTGAGGACCCTCCTCCAGGTCGCGGCCTTCTACGAGGTCGGGAGCGTGGCGGACCTGCGGGACGAGCTCGGGGACCTCTACCGGGCGTCCTACGGCGCGGGCTTCCGGATGGTGACCGCCTCGGGGCTGGTCTTCCGCGCGGACGTGGCCTTCGGCAGGGAGGGCGTCGAGACCACGGTCCTCCTGGGGTATCCCTGGGAGTCGTTCTGAGTTTTCCCTCTCTGCTCGTGTCTTGTTCTGCACCCCATTCGCCCGTCCGCTTAGGCCCGCTAGAGAGCCGCACGATACAGATCGCCCGGCGTCCAGGAGAACCGTTAGGTGCGGGTTTCAAACCCGCCCCTACGCTTTACCCCTGCAGCGGGCAGCTCTGATGATGCAGCAGAGACATGCCTGACGGACTACCATGGTTCGTCAGATGTCTGCAGCCTGTGAAATTTGACGGTCTCGCAAAAAGTCCTAACGTGTCACCCTGAGCAACGCGAAGGGTCTCTCAACATATTGGAAAACCGAGATTCTTCGCTTCGCTCAGAATGACATTTTGTGTGATTTTTGACTTTTTACGACTTCATCAAATTTGTAGGGGCAACCCTGCGTGGTTGCCCGGATGGGCGGCCACAAAGGGCCGCCCCTACACCTTCCTCGTCCCCACGCCGGCGCTTCGGGGGCGTGCTGGTGAGCGGACGCGCATCACTCCTTCACCGCCAGCGCCAGCCGGGCGCTGTCCAGGAAGAGCAGGTAGCCCTCCACCGCATCGAGCCGGAATATCTCCTTTACCGCCTCGCAGTAGGCCCGGACCTGGGGCCGGTAGTGGTCGATCCAGGACCGGAGGTCCTCGTCATCCCTCAGGGCGATGGCCTTGTAGTCCACCACGAAGCCCCGGCCATTCTCGATGACCACGCGGTCGATGGTCCCGCTGATGATCTCCCGCTCCCTCCGGAGCAGGAAGGGCAGCTCGGTATGGGCCGAGGCCCGGGGCTTGAAGATCCAGGCCAGCTCCGGGTTCCCGAGGAGCGGGCCGAGCAGTCTCTCGACACCGGACAGGAAGCGTTCGCGCTCTTCGCTTCCCAGGGCCAGGAACTCGGGGAACTCCGCCGCGAGAATGGCGGCATCGTAGACCCCGTTCTTTGCCTGCTCCTCCAGGCAGCGGTGCAGGAGGCTCCCCCGCGCGAGGGGCGGGACCTCGCCGGCAAGAGCGGGCGGCATCCCTTCGAGCAGATGCTCGCGCTCCGGCTGGAGCAGGTCCGTGGCGCGCTTCCATTCCCAGGAAGGCTCTCTTCCCGCAGGCGCCAGGTTCGCCGCGACCTCTCTCGCATCGATCGCAGGCGGCCCAGCAGCCTCCTGTCCTGCGTCCCGGTCCGTCCGGTCGCCGTCATCCGTCATCAGCCGCTCCGGCTGCCAGTCCGGGAAGGCATAGGCGGTAACTTCTCCGCCGGCCGCGTCGGGGACCCCGGGGAGGGTGAGGGCCCGGTGAAGCGATGAGAGCCAGCTCTGCTGCTTCAGGGGTTTCGCGCCTTCCTCGAGGCTCCCGAGCATGACGAGATGGTCCCGCGCACGGGTCATGGCGACATAGAGCAGCCGCTCATGCTCCTGCCGCAGCTCCTCGCGCTCCCGCTCCCAGAGCTCGTCATAGACCGGGCCGCCCACGGCGCGCAGCGCGGTCCGCAGCCCGTTCCCGCCCTCCTCGATCAGCGCCTCCGGTCCCATCGTGACCGACCGGGGCTGCTGGTTCATGCCCGGCAGCAGTACCACGGGGAACTCCAGCCCCTTGGCCTTGTGCACGGTCATGATGCTGACCGCTCCCGCCTCGCCCGGCAGGCTCACGTCGGCCGTGGCCTCGCGCTGCTCCGAGGCGCGGATGTTCCTGACCCATTCCACGAAGTCCTGGAGCGTCGTGTATCCCCGGCGGTCGAACTCGCGCGCCGTATCGAGCAGCTTGTCGAGGTTGAAGACCGCCTGGGGGCTCCGCCTGCCGAAGCGCACCGCGGCCGCCCTGTCCCTGATGACGGCATGCACCAGGTCGCCCAGGGGCACGAGCCCGGCGAGGGAGAGCCATTGGTGCAGGACGCTCCAGTCCGCCGGGCGCTCCTCCCGCAGCGCCTCGAGCAGGTCCCGGCCGCCGGCGGCAAGGCGGGCGAGGTCGCTCCCGTCCAGGCCGAAGAGCGGGGAGGCGAGCGCGGCCGCGAGCGAGAGCCGGTCGCTCCGGTTCCAGAGGAAGAAGAGGACGTGCAGCACGGCCTGGACCTCGTCCTCGTCATAGAAGCCGATCCCGCCGATCACCCGGAAGGGCACGGCATGGCGCATCAGCGCGGCCTCGTACTCCTTCAGCCGGGTCCGGGACTGGAGCAGCACGGCGCAGTCGCCGTAGCCCGCAGGCCGTTCGGTCCATCGGTCGTCCTTCCGCTCGCCCACGGGTGTCCCGCTCCGTACGATCCTCCTGAGCTCCCGGGCAAGGAGGTCCGCCTCGTCCGCTTTCCCGGCCGCCCGGCCGGGCGGCAGCTCCAGCAGCCGGACCGTGCCGGCATGGCCCTGGCGGTCCGTTGCAGAGGGCTCATACCCGTTGCCCCAGAGCGCTGCGAAGACGCGGTTCACGGTCCCGGTCACCGCGGGCAGGGAGCGGTAGTTCCGGTCGAGGGTCCGGACCTCCTGTTGGTCCGGGGGGAGGGAGCCCATGCGGTCCCGCACGGTCTCGATCAGCCGGTAGTTCGCCTCGCGGAAGCGGTAGATGGACTGCTTCCGGTCGCCCACCACGAAGAGCGTGGCAGGCATGGGCTTCTCCGCGCCCAGGCCGGAGAAGAGCTCCTCGGTCAGGCGGTCGAGCACCGCCCACTGGATGTCGCTGGTGTCCTGGAACTCGTCCACCAGGAAGTGCAGCACCTTGCGGTCGAGCCAGTAGAGCACCTCGGGCGAGCCCGGCGACCGGAGCAGGCGGTAGGCCGAGACCTCGAGGTCGTCGAAGTCCAGGAGGCCCTCGCGGAGCTTCAGGTCCTGGTAGGCCTCCTCGGCGGCGAGATAGAGCCGGAGCAGACTTGTCGAGGTCCGGCCGGCGCTCAGTCGTCCGTCGAGCTCCCGGAACCGCTCCAGCAGCCCCTGGACCGTGAAGAAGGCCTCTTCGTACGTCTGCCGGTCCCCGCGGAGGTCTTTCTTCGCAATGGACGGACGTTTTGAAGCGCTGCCGTCCTTGTTGAAGTAGATCGCCGCAAGCTCCCTGGCGAGGGACTGGGCGGCAACAGGGTCCGCAGCAGCGGCAAGGGCCTCGTGGCCGTGGACCGCGCCTGCCTCCGGCCCGGCATCCTGCTGCCGGAGGATCTCCGCCATGCGCAGGAAGGCCCGCCGCCAGTCCGCGCCGGCAAGAAGGGACGAGAGCTCCGCTTCGGTCCGCTCCAGCCCCATGCCGCGGGAGAGGGCGCGAAGCAGCCCCTCCGGTCCGCCGGCGTCGATCTCGATGCGCTGAAGCCGCGTCCGGACGGCCAGCAGCGCGTGGACGGCATCGGCCAGGCCGTCGGCCGTCAGGTCCCGGAGCGGCGTCATGACCTCCCGGTCACGGCCGAGCCGCTCCAGCGCGGTCTCGACGGCCTGCCGGGCCTTGTATGCCCGGTCCCGCTCGTCGAGCACGCCGAAGTCCGGCGGCAGCCCGGCCTCGAGGGGATAGCGCTTCAGGAGGTTCATGCAGAAGGAATGGATCGTGGAGATGCGGAGGTCCTGCCGGCCCCGGACGATCCGCTTCAGCATGGGCTCCGGCAGGTCGCGCAGCACCCGCTGCTTGATCTCCGCCGCGGCCTTCTCGGTGAAGGTGATGGCAACGGCCTGGTCGATGCCCAGGCCGAGGGCGTCCATGCGGTCCAGCAGGGCGAGATAGCGGTCCTTCAGCGCCCGCGTCTTGCCCGAGCCCGCGGAGGCCGAGAGGTGCACCGACCGGGAGAGGTCCGGCGCGTTGTCTTTATCGTTGGTCTTCATGGTGATGCCGTAGGGGCGGGTGTGGGACCCGCCCCGGCCACGGCAGGGTTCTCCTCGTCCCGGTCCCATCCCGCGGGATTGTTCGCAATGTATCCGCGCACCCCGTCCAGGTCGCGTTCATCGCGGATGACATGTTCGTAATAGTTGCGTTGCCACAGCCTCTGGGAGAAAGGCAGCCAATTCGATCCTTTGACGCCACGGATATATTCGTTCGTGGTCATGGTCTTGAACCACGCGATCATATTTCCGAGGGTAGGGGCAACCCTGTGTGGTTGCCCCGGAATTTCATGGGATGACCTCGGGCGGCCACGCAGGGCCGCCCCTACGTCGATCGGGTGCGGCGAATCCGGGCGGCCACCCCCGATCTCATCTTTCGAGGGCAGGCTCCGGGCCGCTCCTACGCCGGTCGGGTGCGGTGGTTCCGGATGATCGGATCGGCCAGCATCCACGATCGCAATGATGCCATGTATATGGTTCGGCATGACCACGAAGGCATCGGTATCCAGCATTGGATATTTACGAGGCATTTCATGCCACCATTTTTCTATCATCCTACCGGCATCGTTCAGGACCATGCTGCTTTGTTCTACATGCCCGAACAGGCATTCCCTGCCCTGCGCGCATATGGTCACGAAATACGCGCCTGGATGGGAATAATCGTATCCCTGCAGGCGGACCGAGCGGCGATGATGGATGTCAGGATCGAATGGCATGGTAGTTTGTAGGGGCGACCCTGGGTGGTCGCCCTGATGTTTCATGGGATGACCTTGGGCGGCCACGCAGGGCCGCCCCTACGTTGGTCGGGTGCGATGCATCCGGGCGGCCACGCAGGGCCGCCCCTACGTTGGTCGGGTGCGATGCATCCGGGCGGCCACCCCCGATTTCATCTTTCGAGGGCAGGCTCCGGGCCGCCCCTACGTCCGTTGATCGCGATGCATTCGGGCGGGTCGGAGACCCGCCCCTACGGTCTGTCCTTCCTGCACAATACGGCGTTCGGGCAGTACCGGCAGCGGTCCTCCTCCCGGGGCGCGACCGGGAACCGGCCTGCCAGGACGGCCTGGGCCGCGCGGCGGGCCTTCTCCATGCCGGCATCCAGGATCCCGCGGAACGCCTCGGCGCTCCGGGGGCTCGCCTTCGGCTTTGCCGCGGGATGGTCGTCCCGGACCTCGCGGTCATAGAGCACCACGTCCCGGGCCGCGGGCCCATACTTCCCCGAGAGGTCGTAGTAGGCCAGCCCCACGGGCCTCACGAGGGGCGGCGTGCTTCCGGCGAGGGCCGCTGCGGCCATCACCGCGTAGACCGGGAGCTGGAAAATCTCCTGGTCCTCGGCAATAACGGGCCGGGGATAGCCGCCGGTCTTGTAGTCCACGATGATGAAATTGCCCTCGCGGTCGATGTCGATGCGGTCGATGGTGGCATGGAGCTCCACTGACGACCCGTCGGCGAGCTCCAGGCGGAAGCCCGCGATCCGCTGCTCCAGGTAGGCGGGCCGGAACCCCTGCCGCCAGACCGCGATCTCGGCATCGAGGAAGCGCTCGGCCATGATCTCCAGGAAGCGCTCCTGCTCGCGCTGGTTCCGGAAGGTATCGGCAGCATCGCGGAAGGAGCGCTCGGCGAGGCCGGTCAGGAGCCGCAGCGCCTCCGGCCGGTCCTCCGGCGTGACCGGCCGGTCCCATTGCCGGTAGAAGTCCCGCAGGATTGCATGGACCCGCGTGCCGCGGTCGAGGGGCGAGATGTCCTCGCTCACCTCCTCGAGCGGCGCAAGCCCGAGGATCGCGGAGACGAAGTGATCATAGGGGCAGCGGAGCCAGGCGTCGAGCTCGGTGACCGAGAAGACGCGCTCCCGCGCTGCCGCTGCCGCCTGCCCGCCCTGCGGCGCTGATGGCGCGAGCGCCGCGGCGATCGCCGCCATGCCCTCCCGGCCGCCGGCGAGGACCGATGCGAGCCCTTCCGGGGCGCCCGTGATCCCCACGGTCTTTGCCAGCTCGGGTATGCTCCGGCTCTCAGCGACCGTGAGGCCGAACCGGACGCCTGTCGTTTCGCGCAGGATGCCGGCCTGCCGGAGCGGTTCGAGCTCGGCAAGGAAGGGCGAGGCTACCGCCGGCCGGCCGTTCAGGTTCTCGGGCCAGGTCAGGACGACCTTCGGCGCCGAGAGCAGCAGGCGGTAGAACTGATAGGACGCGGCGAGACGGCCGTGCTCGAGGGTGCGCACGCCGAGCGGTTCGAGCGTGGCCTCGGGCAGGAAGATGTTCTGCGGGAGGCGCTGCGGGAACCTGCTGTCCACGAGCCCGCCGATATAGAGCTCCTGCGCCTCATGGGCCATGGCCTCCTCGAGCCCCAGGACCTGCACGCCGCCCTCGTCGTCCGGCGGCACCTGGAACCGCGCTCGCAGGAAGGTCTTTCTGAGCAGGAAGAGCCATTCGTTGAAGCTGTAGCGCAGCTCGGGGAAGAGGCCGCCGGCCCGGCGGAGAGAGAGGAGAGCCTCCTGCAGCTTCCGGAAGGCCTGGAGGTTGATGTTGAGCGGCCCCTTGATCAGCTCCACCCGTCCGCTGATGCCGGACCAGTCCATCAGGACCGCCAGGCGGTCCATCCATGCGGCGAGCGGAAGCGGCTCCCGGCCGGAGAAGGGCTGGAGCGCGGCCAGCAGCTCGCGGACCGGGCCGTCGAGGAGATGCGCGGTTCCGTTGTCCGGCGCGCTCCGGGCGACGGCCCGGAGCAGCCGCTCCCTGCCGCCGGCGATGCGGTGGAGGCGGAGCAGCCGGTCGAGGGCCGGGGCCAGGGCCGGGCCGGCGCCGAAGGAGAGGAAGGGCGCGCTGAACACCCGAAGGAGCGACGGGCCGGAGAGGTCCTGCTGCACCGCCTGGAGGAGCGCGAGGAGCGAGGTCGTGACCGCCGAACTGCTGAGCTGGCGGCCGAGGGCGCGGTTGAAGGGGATGCCCTGGTCCGTGAAGATCTCCTCCACCAGGGGGCCGTACTCGTCAAGGGAGGGAAAGGCGGCCACGATGGAGTCCGGCTGCGCGCCGTCCCGGAGCGAGCGCTTGATGAGGCCCGCGATATGGGAGACCTCCTCGCGGACGCTGACCGCCGAGTCCAGGCGGAGCTCGCGGCGGAAAGGGGCGGGCGCGTTCGCGGCCGCCTCGCTGAAGCTCCGTTCGGAGAAGAGCGCCCGGCCGAGGAAGAGCGCCTCGTCATCGGACGGAACGGCCGCGCCGCCCGGGCGCAGGCCGAGGCGGGCCAGGAGCTCCCGGGGCAGCCGGAGGGGATGCTGCTCCCCGCCGGAGCGCAGCAGGTCCGGCGACGGAGCATCGATGAGGAAGACCGCCCTGCCCGCGGCGGCGATCTTCCGGAGCACCCTGACCTGCAGCTCGGTCGCGTGGTGCAGCCCGTCGATGATGACGGTCCCGTAGCGGTCGAGCCGGGAGGGATCGAACCGTTCGGCCAGTCCGGCGAGCATGCCCGCGGGATCCGTCAGCCCCTTCGTTTCAAGGATCTCCGTGTAGCGGCGGTAGACGGCCGCGAGAAGGGCGGCCTGAAGCCTCTCCGCGAGCCCCGCGTCCGCCGCTGCCGCGGAGAGCCGCTCAGGCGTGACGCCCGCCTGCGCAAGCTCCCCGATCATGTCACCGGCCGCGGCCGAGAGGGAGGGCGCCAGGACCTCCCGCATGCCGCCGGTCAGCTCCGTCCGCGCGAGCTCGGCCTTCACGATGCCTTCGAGCAGCACGAGCCTGCCGGTTTCGTCGATGAGCCGGCGCTGCGTGCTTCCTGCGCCCAGGTCCTGCAGGAACTGGTGCAGCGTCCGTATCTCAGGCGGCGAGACCGCCCGGCTGCCGGCCCGCTCCGACGCCCATGCGAGCACGGTCCTGCCGTAGTGCCTGCGCAGACGTGCGGACGGCACGACCAGGAGGATGTCGCCGTAAAGGAGGGGAGCGCTCTCGCGTCCGTCGAGGACGGCCAGGAGCCGGCGCCGCTTCTCGGCCCACCCGGCAGCTCCGAAGGGGATGAGGACCGCTTGCATGACCTGCTGATTATGCCACAACTGCGCGGGAGAGACAAACGCGAACCATCGCCAAACAACGTTCTCCCCCTGCGGCACGGCGGGGGGAAAAACATTTGACAACCACCGGACCGGGGCATATAATTCCGAACAGTCGTTCTATGTACGTGGTGAACCCTGAAACCTGCACCGGCTGCGGGATCTGCATCGATGTCTGCCCGACCGAAGCGATACGCATCGAGGACGGCAAGGCGGTCATCAACATGGAGTGCGTGGACTGCGGCGCATGTCCCCGCGTCTGCCCGGAAGGGGCGATCAGGAAGCAGCGCGCGCCGGCGGGAGCGGAGCAGGCCGAGCGCAGGCGCTGAACTTTCGAGGAGGCTGGCATGGCTGATGCGGTGACGAGCGGTACCTGGGAGCAGGAAGTGCTGAAGGCGTCGGGGCTGGTGCTGGTGGACTTCTGGGCAGTCTGGTGCGGGCCCTGCCGCATGGTGGCGCCGATCGTCGACGAGGTCTCGAAGGAATATGCGGGCAAGCTCAAGGTGCTGAAGCTGAACACCGATGAGAACCCCGAGGTGGCGGGCAAGTACCGCATCATGGGCATTCCCACGCTGATGTTCTTCAAGGACGGCAAGACGGTCGACCAGATCGTCGGCGCTGTTCCCAAGTCCCAGCTCAAGTCCAAGATCGACGCGCTCTTGGCGTAACACCATCTGCTGATCCCTTCCTGCGTTCTCCGGAGCCGGCGGTCCCGCAGAGGGCCGCCGCATCCGTTCCAGCCCGATCCTCAAAGGAGCAGAATGATGCATGGAAAGATGGTGGTCCTCTGCGCCCTGGCGCTCGTCCTTTTTCTCGTGGCGGGCTGCCCCCTGAAGGAGCAGGAAGGCGCGCGTGTCATAGCGCCTGATTTCAGCCTCCCGGACCTTTCGGGCAGGACCATCAAGCTTTCGGACCTCCGGGGCAAGGTAGTGCTGGTGGAGTTCTGGGCCACCTGGTGTCCGCCCTGCCGCGAGGCCCTGCCGGGCATGGAGCGGCTCTACGAGGCTTACCATGACAAAGGCCTGGATATCCTCGCGATCTCCATGGATGACGGGGACTGGGACGAGGTCAGCAGGTTCGTGAAGGCGCACGGCATGCGTTACCCGGTGCTGAAGGGGGACGAGAAGGTGAGCAACGAATACATGGTCCGCGTCATCCCGTCGCTCTACCTGGTGGACAGGGAGGGCAGGATCGCGAAGCAGTTCATCGGCGGAGGCGGCGAGGATGCGCTGGCAAAGGAGGTCCGGGCGCTGCTGTAGGAGCAGCAGGGCTTCTTTTTTGCGATTGACAGCATGGGGGTCCGTCCTTATAATGCCCCATGAATCGCGGGCGTAACTCAGTGGTAGAGTGTCAGCTTCCCAAGCTGGAGGTCGCGGGTTCGAATCCCGTCGCCCGCTCCAGTAAGATCAACAGCCGGATACCGGAGCTGCCGGGCCGGACGCCGGACGGAGATGCTCCGGCAGACCGCCGCTTCCCGCGGCGCTGAGCTCCGTGCTCCGCAGGTATCCCCTGCCTGGAACGACCAGGCCGGGGATTTTTTGTCTGCTGAGGTTCGGCGGCTCCATCCCCGTCCGGCACGGGAAGACGGCGGAGGGGCCCTGCGCTGACCTCGAGAGCAGGATGGAGGGTCCGGGGACGTTATGGCGAACCGTCTCTATTTCATCACCGGCGGCGCGCGGTCGGGCAAGTCCTCCTTTGCCGAGCAGCTCGCCGCGGGGCAGGAAGGGCGGCGGGCCTACCTGGCCACGGCGCAGGCGCTCGATGCCGAGATGGTCGCGCGGATCGAGCATCACCGCAGGCGGCGCGGCAGCTCCTGGGACACCTTCGAGGAGCCGCTGGCGGTCGCGGACCTGGTCCGCCGCCTGACCGGGACCTGCCGCGTGCTGCTGCTCGACTGCCTGACGCTCTGGCTGAGCAATATCATCGCCCGTTCGCCTGATGACGCCTCGGTGGCCGAACAGGTGGAGGGTCTGGCCGATGCGGTCCGGCGATTCGACGGGATGGCCATCGTGGTCTCGAACGAGGTGGGGCTCGGCATCGTGCCCGACAACCCGATTGCCCGCAGGTTCCGGGACGTGGCGGGCCTGGCGAACCAGCGCTTCGCCCGGGAAGCGGACGAGGCATACTTCCTGGCCGCCGGGATCCCGGTGAGGATAAAGTGACGGCGTTGGAGAGAAGCGAGAAAGCGGGACCATACCGGGATGCTGCATAATTTCATCACTGCGCTGCAGTTTCTGACCATCTTCACCCTGCGGAAGGACCATGAAGCGGGCGAGGAGGGCCTGTCCCGCTCGATGGTCCATTTTCCCCTGGTCGGGTTCCTGATCGGCCTGCTCCTGGTCTGGGCGGACAAGGCGCTGCTCTGGCTCTTTCCGGACACGATCGCGAACCTCTTCCTCCTGGCGCTGTCCGTCGTGGCGACCCGGGCGCTCCATGTGGACGGCCTGGCGGACAGCATCGACGGCATCATGGGCGGACGGGACCCGGAGTCCCGGCTCGCGATCATGAAGGACAGCCGGATCGGGACCGCCGGCGTCCTGGCGATCGTGCTGGTCTTTCTCGTCAAGTACGTCTGCCTGAACAGCCTCTTCGGCCAGTACAAGACCATGGCCCTGCTGACGGCCCCGGCCTTCGGCCGGTGGTCCCAGCTGCTCATGATGTTCAAGGCGGGCTACGGCCGGCCGGAAGGCATGGGCAAGGCCTTCGTGGGACATGTGCGCTCCGGCGGGATGCTCGTCGCCACGATGACGACGCTGGGGATCTCGGCCTTCGTCATCATCTACAGCGAGCGGACCGCCCTGCTCGCGCTCGCCATTCCGGCCTGCGTGGCGGCCGGCACGGCGTTCTGGCGGTGGTTCGTGGTCCGGAAGACCGGCGCGGTGACCGGCGATGCCGTCGGGGCGGCGAGCGAGCTGAACGAGGCCCTGACGCTGCTGCTCTTTGTCTTCCTGCTGGTGGAAAGATAGGTGCAAAAGCCTCAACACGAATGCCACGAATTGACGAATGTCACGAATGAAGACCGGATCGCGCCGCCTGTGCCGACCCAGGATCCATTCGTGCTATTTGTCCCATTCGTGTAATTCGTGTTAAAGAAGTTAGGTGGTTACCTGCGTTCTTATTGAACAATGAACCTCACCCGCGTATATCTCATGCGCCACGGCGAGGTGGCCAACGGCGGCGAGCGCCGGTACAACGGCCATATCGATGTGGACATCACCGAGAAGGGCGTGGAGCAGATGCGCCGGCTTGCAGGACTGCTCGCCGACAAGCCCGTGGCCGCGGTCTATTCGAGCGACCTCATCCGCTCGGTCAAGGGCGGCAGGATCATCTCTGAACGGCTCGGGCTGCTCCCTATGCCGCTCCGGTCCCTGCGAGAGCGGAGCGTGGGCGCCTGGGAAGGGCTGACCGCGGAGGAGATCAGGCAGCGCTATCCCGGGGAGTTCCAGGCCTGGCGCGCGGACCTGCTGAACTACCGGCCGCCGGGCGGGGAGTGCCTCCAGGACGTGCGCGACCGCATCCTGCCGGAGTACCGCCGCATCGTCGCCTCCCATCCCGGCCGGGAGATCGCCCTGCTGCTGCATGGCGGGGTGAACCGCGTCATTCTTGCCGAGGCCCTCGGCGTGCCGCCCCTGAACCTCTTCCGCATCGACCAGTCCTTCGGCGCGCTGAACATCATAGACCATTTTGAAGACGGCGCTGTGGTGGTGAAGCTGCTGAACGGCTAGGTTCGCATAAAGACGTTGATTTTTCAGGGCGCGTGCTGTATTGTACCTGCACATAGCCGGGGGGGCCGGAAGGCTGAGAGTCCTAAGCGGACGACCCTTGGAACCTGATCCGGGTAGTGCCGGCGTAGGGAAGGCGCGCAGATATCACGAGGTCCACGCAGAGCCGCATCCTATCCGGATGCGGCTTTTTTCACATGACATGATGTGAAAGAAAGACGTCTGGACGCGGATGAACGCGGATGGCGTCGGATCAGAGAAGAAGCAAGACGATCTTTTTGGACACGGATGAACGCGGATAACGGCGGATAAGAGCGGATCAGGCGAAAGGCAACGGCGGTTCTCTCGCAGGCGCAAAGACGCAAAGAAGGACAAAGCATCTGGACGCGGATAAAGGCGGATAGATGCAATCAAGGCAGACGATTTCGATATCTCCGACAGGATGCCAGGATCAACAGGATGCAGAAAAAGCTCTTATCGGAAGGCATCCTGTGATCCTGTCAAGATGCTCTTGATGTTATCCGTGCCGATCCGTGTGCATCCGTGGCCAAGACAGGTCTTTATGATCATCACGTTGAACGGAGAAAAAAAGGAGATCCCCGGCGGGCTGACGGTCCGGGGGCTCCTGGAGCTTCTGGAGATCAAGCCCGAGCGCGTTGCCGTGGAGATCAACGAGGAGATCGTGCGCAAGGCCTCCTATGACGCGACCGCGGTCAGGGAGAGCGACCGGGTGGAGGTGGTGCAGTTCATGGGAGGCGGTTCTTGAGTGCGGAGTTCGGAGTGCGGATGTCGGAGTGAACATACATGGCGTTCGGAATAGGAGTGACATAAAGAAAGGAAGAGGCGACGCTCAATGCAAGGCAGAGGGAAAAAGCCTTATCACGAATAGCACGAATGGGACGAATGCCGCGAATGAAAGCCATGTTAAGAACGCTTCATTGATCCTATTCGTGAAATTCGTCAATTCGTGACATTCGTGTTAAAAGCTTTTCCGTGTGCATCTTCTATGTTCATAACGTCTGTGGTCAACGGTAATTGCCTGGTCTGGAGGTATATAAAGACATGATAGACGACAAGCTGGTGATCTCCGGCATCGAGTTCCGTTCCCGGCTCTGGGTCGGGACGGGGAAGTACAAGGACTTCGACGAGACGCGGCGCGCCATCGAGGCATCGGGGACCGACGTGGTCACGGTCGCGGTGCGGCGCGTGAACATCATCGACAGGTCCAAGGAGAACCTGCTCGACTTCATCGATCCGAAGAAGTACAAGATCCTGCCGAACACCGCGGGGTGCTACACGGCCAGGGACGCCGTCCGGTACGCCATGCTGGCCGCCGAGGCGGGGATCACGAAGCTGGTGAAGCTCGAGGTGATCGGCGACGAGCGGACGCTCTTCCCGGACAACGAGGCCACGCTCGAGGCGGCCAGGGTCCTGCTGAAGGAGGGCCTGATCGTGCTGCCCTACATGAGCGACGATCCGATCATGGCGAAGAAGCTCGTGGACATCGGCTGCCCGGCGGTGATGCCCCTGGCCGCCCCCATCGGGTCCGGCCTCGGCATCCGGAACCCCTACAACATCCGGATCATCATGGAGTCCGTCAAGGTCCCGGTGATCGTGGACGCGGGCGTGGGCACGGCGTCGGACGCGGCCATCGCCATGGAGCTGGGCTGCGATGCCGTGCTGCTGAACACCGCCATCTCGGCGGCAAAGGACCCGATCGCCATGGCCGAGGCCATGAAGCACGGCGTGCTGGCCGGCAGGCTGGCCTGCCGGGCGGGGCGCATGCCGAAGAAGCTCTATGCCACGGCCAGCAGCCCGATCGAGGGGATGCTGGGATCGTAATAGAGGCGGGTAGGGGCGGCCCTGCGTGGCCGCCCGTGGGCTTCGATCATGAGCGATCAGATGTTGTGTCCGGGTTGAAACGTCATGGCCGTTGACTTTCGTCTCTACCTCATCACCGACCGGAAGGCGGCGAAGCATCCGCTTCCCGAGGCGGTGCGCCTGGCGCTGGAGGGCGGGGTCCGGGCGGTGCAGCTCCGGGAGAAGGACCTGCCGGTCCGCGAGCTGCTCTCCCTGGCGCAGGAGCTCCGGGGCATCACCCGGGAGTTCGGGGCGAAACTCTTCATCAACGACCGCGTGGACGTGGCCCTGCTGGCGGAGGCCGACGGCCTGCACCTGGGCAGGCAGAGCATGCCGGCTGACGTCGTGCGGAAGGTCGTGGGACCCGGCATGCTGATCGGCGTCTCGACCCACAGCCTCATGGAGGCGCGGGAGGCGCAGCAGCAGGGCGCGGACTTCATCACCTTCGGTCCGGTCTTCGCGACGCCGTCGAAGGCGCAGTACGGCCCGCCGGCGGGCGTCGAGGCGCTCCGGGCGCTGCGGGAGCATCTGGTGATACCCTGCTTCGCGCTGGGCGGCATCCAGAACGGCAACCTGCGCCGGGTCTTCGGGGCCGGCTGCCACGGCGTGGCCATGATCTCCTGGATCCTGGCCGCGGAGGATGTCCGGGCAGCTGCCCGCCGGGTGCTCGACGGCATCGGGTTGATCGAGCAGATCATCTGCCAGGAATGCGGTCGACGGTAGTCGGCCAATGAAAGAACACACTGAACAAAGGGCAAGGTTCAAAGGCGGCCACGAAGGCACCATGGCACGAAGAAAGACAGGAAAAGCCTGACGATATATTTATGAGGCTGTTTGTATTCCTTCGTGGCTCGTTGTTGGTTCGCTATTTCCAGAGCAGATCCGCAAAGTAATGGAACGAGGTGCATCATGACACAGATACTGGAAGCGAGAAAAGGGAACATCACGCCGGAGATGGAGGCGGTCGCCCGGTCCGAAGGGGTGAGCGCCGAGGCCGTCCGGGCGGGCATCGCCGACGGGACCATCGTGATCACCCGGAACCGGGTGCATGCCTCGATCTCGCCGCTCGGCGTCGGGAAGGGGCTCAGGACCAAGATCAACGCGAACATCGGGACCTCCAGGGACCGGATGTCCATTCCCGACGAGATCGAGAAGCTCAAGGCCGCGGTGGCCGCGGGCGCGGACGCGGTGATGGACCTTTCCACCGGCGGTCCGATCGTCGGCATCCGGAAGGAGATCCTGAAGCAGTCCACCGTGGCCATCGGGACCGTGCCGGTCTACCAGGCGGCCGTCGAGACCGTGGAGTCCGGCCGGTCCATCGTCCGGATGGACCCCGAGATCCTCTTCCGGGTCATCGAGCAGCAGTGCGCCGAGGGCGTGGACTTCATCACCGTGCACTGCGGCGTGACGCGCGAGAGCGTGGAGCGCCTGAAGCGGCAGGGCAGGATCATGGACGTGGTGAGCCGCGGAGGCGCCTTCCACCTCGAATGGATCATCGTGAACGAGGCCGAGAACCCGCTCTACGCGCAGTACGACCGGCTGGTGGAGATCGCGAGGAAGTATGACGTGACCCTCTCGCTCGGGGACGGCATGCGGCCGGGCTGCCTGGCCGACGCGACGGACCGCGCCCAGATCGAGGAGCTGATCACCCTGGGCGAGCTGCGGGACATCGCGGTGGCGGAGGGCGTGCAGGTGATGATCGAGGGGCCGGGCCATGTGCCGATCAACGCGGTGGAGACGAACATCCGCATCCAGAAGGAACTCTGCAAGGGGGCTCCGTTCTATGTCCTCGGGCCGCTCGTGACCGATGTGGCGCCTGGGTATGACCACATCACCTCGGCAATCGGCGGGGCGATCGCCGGCGCGGCGGGCGCGGACTTCCTCTGCTACGTCACGCCGTCGGAGCACCTCCGGCTGCCGGACCTCGAGGACGTGCGGGAGGGCGTGATCGCCTCGCGCATCGCGGCGCACGCGGCGGACATCGCCAAGGGCGTCAGGGGCGCGCTGGACTGGGACCGGGAGATGGCGCGGCGGCGGAAGGCCCTCGACTGGAAGGGCCAGATCGAGCTGTCCATCGATCCGGAGCGGGCGCGGAAGCTGCGTGAATCGAGCATGCCCAGGGAGTCGGACGTCTGCAGCATGTGCGGGGAGTTCTGCTCCATGAAGGGCGTCAGCCAGTACCTGAAAAAAGGATCCGGAATCCAGGAGTCAGGAGCCAGGAGCAGGGAGTAAGGGGGAAGAAGCAATGCGGAACGGGGAGCGCGGAAAGAGAAGACAAGAACGGGGACGGGGGCCGAGCAGGGTGAACAGGTACAGGAAACCCGTCCTGCTCGTTGCGTTCGTGAGCATCGTGCTCATCGGGCTCCTGTCAACCCCGGCAGCGTCAGAACCCTCGATCACGCTCTCGCCCCGGACGGTCCGGCCGGGGGATATCATGGTCGTAACGGTCAGGAACGCCGGCGGTCCGGTGAACGGCTCGTACCGCGGCGCGCTGCTCCATTTCACCGGGGAGCAGGGAAGGTACCGGGCGGTGGTCGGGATCGATCTCTACACCGAGCCCGGCAGCTATCCGCTCTCGGTAAGCGCCGGCGGCGCGGAGCATGGACGGACCGTGCGGGTCGCCAGGAAGGACTACCCGGTCCAGCGGCTGACCCTTCCGCCGGACAAGGTGACGCTCTCGCCCGAGGACGCGGCCCGGGTGGAGCGGGAGCAGAAGAAGCTCTCGGCACTCTGGCCGGTGGAGTCCGAGCGGCTCTGGAGCGGCGGCTTCATCGACCCGCTGCCCGGCAGGGAACTGGGCACGCCCTTCGGCGTGCGCCGGATCATCAACGACATTCCGAAGAGCTCCCACTCGGGCGTCGACATCTCGGCGGACGAGGGCGAGCCGGTGAAGGCGCCGAACGACGGCGTGGTGGTGCTGATCGACGACCAGTTCTTCTCCGGCATCAGCGCGATCCTGGACCACGGCCAGGGCATCTATACCATGTTCTTCCATCTCTCGATGACCGAGGTGAAGGAGGGGCAGGCGGTGATGAAGGGCGATGTGATCGGCCGCGTGGGCTCGACCGGCCGCTCCACCGGTCCCCACCTGCACTGGGGCGTGCGCATGCAGGGCGCCCGCGTCGACCCGCTGCAGCTCATCAGGCTGAAGCTTGATTAAGAATCCAGGAGCCAGAAGTCAGGAGTCAGGAGAAATGCCGTTCTTCTGGGTACTGGCTCCTGTCTCCTGTCTCCTTGTTCAATGGTAAAACTCCTCTCCATCGCCGGCTCCGACCCTTCAGGCGGGGCGGGCATCCAGGCGGACCTCAAGACCTTCCAGGCCCTCGGCGCCTTCGGCATGGCGGTGCCTGCCGCGCTGACGGTCCAGAACAGCCGGGGTGTCCTGTCCTCCTCATCTCCGGGGCCCCGTTCCTTCACCCGAGAGCTCGAGGCGCTGCTCTCGGACATCCGGCCGGACGCGGTCAAGACCGGCATGCTCCTGACCCCCCGGGCCGTGCGGGCCGCGGCGCAGGCCGTCCGGCGCCATCGCATCCGGAACCTGGTGGTGGACCCGGTCCTGCGGTCCAGCTCCGGCAGGATGCTGCTCACGCCCGCAGGAGCGCGGGCGCTCCGGAAGGACCTGCTACCCCTGGCCCTCCTGGTCACGCCGAACCTTCCCGAGGCAGAGATCCTTGCGGGGATGAGGATCAGGAGCGAACAGGAGATGGACTTCGCTGCCGGCAGGATCCTCGACCTGGGGCCGCAGTACGCACTGATCAAGGGGGGCCACCGGACGGGGCCGGCGACGGACACGCTCTACGGAGGCAGTTCCGTGCTCGCTTTTTCCACAGAACGGCTCAGGGGCGAGTTCCATGGCACCGGGTGCGTGCTTTCCTCGGCCATCGCGGTGTTCATAGCCCGGGGGCATCCTGTGGAAAAGGCTGTGGAGAGAGGCAAACGATTTGTGGAGAAGATGTTGAAAAAGGCGAAGCAGGTGGGGAAGGGAAAGGTGAAGTACTTTCAGTTCTGACAACTGCGG
>CAZTXN010000041.1:0-17680 GCA_964617655.1 uncultured Nitrospiraceae bacterium
GATCGAGGTGGACGGCGGGGTAAAGCCGGAGAACGCGGGGGAGATCGCCGCCGCGGGCACCGACATCCTGGTCGCAGGCTCCGCGGTCTTCGGCGCGAAGGACTACGCCGCGGCGATCAAGGGTATCCGCGGATAAGATATAGATCGTAACCATCCACAGATCACACGGATTTCGCAGAACAGATAAGTATTTCTCTAGCAGGTCACTGAAAAGTCTTTTGACCGTCTTTGCGAGCGAAGCGAAGCAAACTCGTAGTTAGGAATTTCAAGCAGATACGAGATTGCTTCCCCCGCTTTCATCACGCGGGGGCAGGCTTGCAGAATCGCTCCTCGCAATGACAATCAAGGACTTTTTCCGCAAACTGCTAGCGGTTTAATGAATCTGTGTAATCTGTGACATCTGCGGATGAATGTTTTCAGGAGGTGCTGCAATGATCCATCAGCACAAGCCCCCCACGCCCTTCGAGGTGAAGGACGTCAAGGAACCGGTCCTCTACCGGGAGATGTTCCCCTATTCCAGCGTGCCGCGCGTCGTCTTCGAGGACCGGCTGATCCAGTCCAGCATGCCGAAGGACATCTGGATCACCGACACCACGTTCCGCGACGGCCAGCAGTCCCGGCCGCCCTATTCGCCGAAGCAGATCGCCGCGATCTTCGACTTCATGCACCGCATGAGCGGCCCCAAGGGCGTGATCCGGCAGACCGAGTTCTTTCTCTACTCGGACAAGGACCGCGAGGCGGTCCGGCTCTGCCAGGAGCGGGGCTACCGCTTCCCCGAGATCACGGGATGGATCCGGGCGAACAAGAACGACTTCAAGCTCGTGAAGGAGATGGGGCTCAGGGAGACGGGCATCCTGACCTCCTGTTCGGACTACCACATCTTCCTGAAGCTGAACATGTCGCGCAGTGACGCGCTGAAGGCCTATCTCGACATCGTGCGCACGTCGCTCGAGCACGGCATCGTGCCGCGCTGTCACCTCGAGGACATCACCCGCGCGGACTTCTACGGATTCGTGATCCCCTTCGCGCAGGAGCTGATGAAGCTCTCGGCCGAGGCGAAGCTCCCGGTCAAGGTCCGGGCCTGCGACACCATGGGCTACGGCTTCCCTTTCCCCGGCGCCGCCCTGCCCCGCGGCGTGCCGGAGATCTTCTACGCCCTGATCCATGACGGCGGCGTGCCGTCCGCGCAGCTCGAGTGGCACGGCCACAATGATTTTCACAAGGTGCTGGTGAACGGCGTGGCCGCCTGGATGTACGGCTGCGCATCGGTGAACGGCGCGCTCCTCGGCTTCGGCGAGCGGACCGGCAACACGCCCATCGAGGCGCTGCTCATGGACTACATCAGCCTCACGGGCGAGGACAACGGCATCGACACCACGGCCATCACCGACATGGCCGAGTACTTCCGCAAGGAGCTGAACTTCAACATCCCGCACAACTTCCCTTTCGTGGGCTCGGAGTTCAACTCCACGAGCGCCGGCATCCATGCCGACGGGATGATGAAGAACGAGGAGATCTACAATATCTTCGACACCTCACGGATCCTGAAGCGGCCCATGGGCGTCATCATCACCGACAAGTCCGGCATCGCGGGCCTCGCGCACTGGGTGAACAGCAACCTGGGCCTGGACGAGCGGATGCGCATCGACAAGCGCCATCCCGGCCTCGCCAAGATGAACAAGTGGGTGATGGAGCAGTACGAAAAGGGCCGGACCACCAGCATCTCCCACGAGGAGCTGCATGACAAGGCGCGGAAGTACCTTCCCGAGTACTTCGTCTCGGACCTCGACAAGCTGAAGAAGAAGGCGGCGGAGGTGGCGCGCCACATCGTGGAGGAGTTCGTCGCACGGCCGGAGATCCGCTCCATGCTCCCCGCGACGATGGAGCCGGTGATGGAGACGCTGCAGCGCGAGGATCCCTACATCCAGTTCGCCTACGTGGTGAACGTGCACGGACAGAAGATCACGCGAAACATCACGGACATCGAGAACAAGGCCAAGTACGAGACCGCCGGCCTGGGGGACGACTTCTCGAACCGGTCCTGGTTCATCAACCCCATGAAGGACGGCAAGAGCTACGTCTCGGACTTCTACACCTCGCGCATCACCGGCGCCCTCTGCATCACCGTCTCGGCGCCGATCGTGAACGAGAAGGAGGAGATCACCGGGGTCTTCGGCGTGGACATCCGGTTCGAGGACCTCGTGCGGGCGGAATAGGCTCCCGGTCCGTAGCGGAAAGAAGAAAAGGGATGCGGCTCTGCCGCATCCCTTTTCTTCTTTTTAGCACCTGTATTTCGACCATCCCGTCAGATCAAGAGCACAACTACCTGTCCTTCTTGCCCCTGCCCTTGTCACCGGCCTTGCCTGCTCCCTCTGCCTTTCCGCCGCCATCACCGAGGTCATGGCCCTGCTTCAGCGCATGGAACTCGGGCGACCCGGGCTTGATCCCCAGGCTCTTCGCCATTGCGCCCCATCCCTGGTGTTTTTCCGCCCGGTAGGTCTCGGCCACCCGCTCCACCGGCTGAGCTGACATCTCGCCGAGCCGCAGCACCATGTAGGCATCGGCCGGCGAATCGGTGGTCTTCATCACCGCGGCGACCTTCACCTCGCCGATCTGGAACCGCGCGGCAAGGGTCGCGCGGAATCCCGCGGGATCCGCTTCGGCGCGGACGGTCAGGTCCCGCATCCAGTCGAAATCTCCCGCGATAGCTACTGCTTTGCCGAAAACCAGCAGCAGCGCACAGACAAGTCCGATCCTGAACGTTCTCATGTTCTCCTCCTGACGATTATTGATCAATGATGCCCTTTGGATCACTCATCTCGGGCGTTTGTAGAAACAGCCTTCTCTCTCCCCCTATCTCCGCATGAAGACGAGGGTCATCACGAAAAGCACACCTGCCGCGCCGGCGGACCAGAGGGCCTCGGCATCCAGCCCGTTGATGCGGAACATCGCCGCCGCCGCGCCGGCGCCGGCGGTCAGGATGGCGAAGATGAAGCCCCGCCCCATCCTGCTGATGCGCCGCAGCTCGGCCACGATGTCCGCCGAGGTGATCTCGACGCGCGTCTCGCCGCGCTGCGTGGTGACCAGGAACTCCTCCAGCAGCTTCGGCAGCCGCACGAGCGATCGCGCCGTGATCTCGGCCTGCTTCAGCATGCCTCGGGCGCTGGTCTCCTCGGCGCGGATGAACTTCCGCGCGAAGGGCGCGGCGATCTCGATCAGGTTCGTCTCCGGGTCGAGCTGCGACCCCAGGCCGTTCAGCATGCCCACCACGCGGCCGAAGAGGATGAAGTCGTTCGGGATCTGGAGGGAGGGGCTGAGCTGGAGCGCATCGAGCAGGTCGTCGCTGATCTCGTTGATGTCCATGGCCTTGAACTCGGTCAGGGTCATGTCCCGGTACTTCGCCATCAGCCGCTCCACCAGCGCCACGAGCGGCTGGATGTCCCGGGTGAGGGGGATGAACCCCATGTCCACCAGGGCGCGGACGATCCCCCGGCTGTCCCGGTCCACGATCGCCGTGAAGGCCCGCCGGAGCCCCTGCCGCTGGGGCGGGGAGATGCGGTCCACCATGCCGAAGTCCACGAGGACGATCTCCGGCCCGGGCCGCACGAAGATGTTCCCGGGGTGGGGGTCGCCGTGGAAGAACCCGTCGACGAAGAACATCTGGGAGTAGGCGCCGGCCAGCAGCCGCGCGACCTCCCGGCGGTCGATGCCCTGCGCGTCGATCGCCGCGATGTCGCTGATCTTGATGCCGTCGAGCTGTTCGAGCGTCAGGACCTTCGCGGTCGTGAAGGGCCAGTAGACGATCGGTATCCTGATGCGCCCGTTCCCCCGGAAGTTCCGGCCGAAGGTCTCGGCGTTCCGTCCCTCCTTCAGGTAGTCCAGCTCCTCCATCACGATGCGCGAGAACTCGGCGTAGATCACGTCCAGGTTCACCTGGGAGTAGAGGACGCGCAGGATGCGCATGATGACCTTGACGGTGCGCATGTCCGCAGCGATGACCCGCTCGATCCCGGGATACTGGACCTTCACCACGATGCAGTCCCCGTCCCGGAGGCAGGCATGGTGCACCTGGCCGAGCGAGGCCGAGGCGACGGGCTTCTCATCAAAGGACGAGAAGACCTCTTCCAGCGGCCCCAGCTCCTTGACGAGCCGCTTCCGGATCTCGGCAAAGGGCGCGGGCGGGACCTGGTCCTGCAGCTTGGCGAGCTCGGCGGTGTACTCCTCGGGCAGGAGGTCGACGCGGGAGGAGAGGAACTGGCCGATCTTGATGAAGACGCCGCGCTGCTCGATCATCTTCTCGCGGAGCATGCGGGCGTTGCGGCCGTGGAGCCGCTTGAGCCGCTCACGCCGCACCGCGGCGGGAGCAAGGACGTTCCGGAGCGCCAGCAGCCGGTAGCTCAGGAGCACGCGGAGGAAGAGCAGGAGCCCCTGCAGAAAGCGGGCGCGCGGGGAGAGGCGATGCATAGCTGATTATACCAGAAGAGGCCGGAAGGAAAAAGCAGGCTGGGTCAGGCCTTCACCGCCCGGACGAGGGTGTTGTTCTCGGCCTGTGAAACTATTCCGTTCCTATCTGACTCTTCCGACAGGGAACGCCTGGCCGCTGATCGAGATGGTCGGGTACTGGGCGCGCTTGAAGATCTTCTCCGCCAGCGCCGGAACCTCGTTGTCCACGTAATCTGCCAGCTCTGTCGTCTTCACATATCCTGTCTTGCCTTTGTCGGCCTTCCCGCCGAGACCCTCTGCCAGCACATAGGTGAACAGCCCGTGGCCATTGTACCCTTCGAGCGCTTCCTGGAGATTTGTCGAGGCCGAAAGGATCGTCGAGCCGACAGCACGGCTTAATATCTTCATGGCCGTGTCCTCGCTCATTCCGCGGGTCAGCATGGCCGTCTGAATCGCCTCGCCAAGGGCGCCGGCGTTGCAGGTGTCGATAATGATCAATTTCTTGGTCGACGGGATGTTGGCAAAGGCCTCCTTCAGCGACGACTGGGGCAGCGCGTCGGTCCTGAGCCGTTCCGTTCGGGTGGAGCCCACATTCGAAGTGATCAGGAAGTACTCGCCCTCATCCACCGTGCCGTGGCTCGCGACATAGAACACGAAGAGATCATCGGGACGGAGCCCGCGCATGGCCTTGAGCTCCTTGATGATAATCTCGTTCGTGGTCTCCTCTTTCGCGGACAGGACCTTGATGTTCACCCGCTCGAACATCCCCGCCCCGACCCTCTTCAGCGTCTCGGCGAAAAGCTTCGCGTCGGCAACCGCGTAGTTCAGCTGAAGCTTGGGGTTCCTGTACTCGTTGATCCCGATGACCAGCGCGTTGAGCGACGGTCTGGCGGGCGCAGCAAGGCTCGCGGTTATCTGGAAGACCGCATCCGCGCTCTGCATGGTGTTGTCGCCGTTGAACGCGATGGCGCGAAGAGCGTTCGATCCGTTCGCGAGCTTCACGATGTAGGACTTCGTAACGGCATTTTCCGCGCCGGATGGCTTTATCTGGACACCTCGGGCGCTGTCGAGCATGACCGCCGAACCGTTGTTGTACAGCCGCACGTCCCCGATCCCGCCGCCCGTGTCCACGATCCGGAGCATCACCGAGACCTCGTCCCTGCTCACGCTGGATGGCGTGTTGACGATCTCGACCGTGGGCGGCTGCTTCACGTCGGCCAGCCTCCGATAATCCCGGAGCGAACCGCCGGCGAGCGCGGTCTTCACCAGGTCGGGGCGGTAGAAGCTCTCGCGCAGCTGCTCGATGGTGTAGTCCTTACCGCCGACCGCGACCTTGAGATACTGGTCGCCCTTGGGAGAGGAATTGTAGTAACCATTGGGCGTAGTTATGATCCACTCGCCGTCTTCAAAACCTATCATCGTGGCGATTTCCTCGCCGGTTGCAACATCCCATATCCTCACCGAAGCATCACCGCCCGAGACGATACGATTGCCGCCAGCAAGAAACTTCGCTGAAACATGATTAATGCCTGCAGACGCTGTATGAGCCTTAAAACTCCGAACCTCAGAACCCGTTATCATATCCCATATTTTGATGAATTGATCGAAACCGCCGGACACAATAAGTCGACCGTCTGGCGAAAAGGAAAGTGAATCTACGCCACTGAGGTCGCCGAAGCTATCGGTCGCAGAATGTCCACTGAGGGTCTTCACCAGCGAAAAACCCGGTACGCTATACAGCTTGATCCTTCCATCAGCTTCTCCGGAAACGAGGAGTTTGCCGTCGGGAGAAAAAGCGACGGCGCCGACTCCCGAGGACAACCACGATGCTACTCCTCCCTTTTCAGCCCGCAGGAGCTTGCCGGAAGATACGTCCCACAACTTCAATTCGCCGTTTCGCCAGCCGCCCGAAGCAGCATACCTGCCATCCGGCGATAGTGCGACACTCGATATATATTGATTCGCATCAAAAGTTTGTCTTATTTCATATGAAAATGCATCCCACAGAATCAGGTGTGGTTGTATCCGCTTAATAGTGGCAGGCCACCCGCCGCTCAAAATATATTTTCCATCCGATGAATACGCCACAGCATTAACTCTGACATCACCAAAGGTCCGCAGGACCTGGCCGGTGGTGAGGTCCCATATCTTCAGTCCCCTGCCGCCCGATACTGCATGCTTTCCGTCAGGAGAGAAAGCGGAAACGATACCGTCACCCATATACCCGGAAGCCTGCCCCGAGAATTGCCTAAGCTCTTTCCCTGTGCCAATATCCCAGAGCCTGAAAGAATTGTCATAGCTGTTAGACAAAACATATCTGCCGTCGTCTGAAATAGCAACTGACGTTACTTTGGGAGCCGTCTGCACCAGCTGCATGGTCATATCGCCGCTTTTCATATGAAGCTCCGGCGTCGCCACGCAGGCGGACAAAATGAAGAGAAACGCCACAAGACCGGTTCTTATCAATATGCTCATCAGGCTCCCCTACCTCACCCCGCACACCGGGCTGTCCTTGCCGAAGTTGATGATGAACGGCGTCTGGCTGTGGTCCAGGCCCTTCGAGATATCCGTGGTCTTCTTCTTCGCGAACTCGCCCAGCTCCGCCAGGTGCCTATTCCGCCCATGTCGCCCTGTTGTTCCGGGCATGCCGCCCGCCTACGAAAGCGCGCGAGCGCTGGATTGGGTGATTGTACCGCTAGTGGGCGGCATCCGTCAAGGTTGATCTCGTTTTACGCATGGATTCCCCGGCCAGCGTGATCTTATGGGCGTTATGCACGATGCGGTCGAGGATCGCGTCCGCAAGGGTCGGCTCGCCGATCAGGTCGTGCCAGGTAGCGAGAGGAAACTGGCTCGTGATAAGCGTCGCGCGCAAGCCGTGCCGGTCCTCCATGACCTCCAGGATGTCCCTTCGTTCAAGAGCGTCGAGCGGAGAGAGACCCCGGTCGTCGTTCACGAGAAGATCGGTTTTGGCGATTATCTGAAGGAGGGCGGCATAACTGCCGTCCCCCCGCGCCATGGCAAACTCCCGCAAGAGTCGCGACGCACGATAACACCTGGCCGTGTATCCCTCGCGGAGGCCTTATTCGCAAGGGCCTCGGCGAGAGAGGACTTGCCGATGCCGGTGGGGCCGGTGATGATGACATTGTGATGACTCTTGATCCACCGGAACCCCGCGAGCGAGAGGATCAGGGACTTCTCCAACCCCCGTGGATGCCTGAAGTCGGTGTCTTCGAAGACGGCCTGCTGCTTACGCCTCGCCGCCTTGAGCCTGGTTCCGACCCGGCGGTTCTCGCGGAATAGCCATTCACGTTCGACGAGAAGGGCCAGGCGATCCTCGAAGGTAGAGACCGTGACCCACTTCCACTCCCGGTATTCATACGCCGTGGGCGGCAGCGGCCTTAGCTTCTCCCGTTCCATGGCAAGGAATTCTTTGGCTGGGAAGTTCGGTGCGGGCTGGAGTTCCGTTGCGGCAGGCAACGCGGTGCTCCCCGTCGCCGGCTACCCCTTCACCGCCCGGACGAGAGTGTTGTTGCCGCTCAGGCCGTCGATGATGGCGCAGGCGTACTCTCAGGAACGCCCTGCCTGCATGAGAACGAACTCCTTGATCCGTAACGCAGCATCGAATGCTGCCTTTGCTTCTTCCCTGCTGAACGCCGGGAAGTCGCCGGGATAGCGCGTTTCTATATAATAGCGGTTTAACAGGAGGAGGTCGGAATGCACCGATCGGATATCGGGGAAGGCTGCCTGGAGGAGCGTTTCCAGTACGAGGAGGTCGTGTACTTTGGGAAAGGGTTTATTGAGCAGGACCAGGAGGCCTTTGAGATATTTTTCGGCGATCTGCTGCGAGAGAAAGCATGCTGTGCTCGGAGCGCCCTCCTTCAGGATCGCGCGAACGGAGAGCAGGTCCTCCTCCGCCTTGCGGAACCACTCCTCCGCCAACGAGCGTGCATCATCGGGCATAGAGCACTTTGCCTTTGAGAAAGATGTCGTTCATCCAGAAGTCGCCGGCTTCCCTGCGCCGGGCCACCTGCCGGGGATCGCAGACGATGACATCCAGGGGAAAGGGGCGGGGAAAGATGGCGCCGTCGATCTCCCGCGCGGTCCTGCGTGTATCGTCGGTGCTCGTGATGATCAGAAGATCGACATCGCTGTCCGGGCCTGGCTCACCCCAAGCATAGGACCCGAACAAGATGATCTTTTCCGGCTGAAACTCCCGGGCGATCCGGGCTGCAACAGCCAGGATATTCTTCTGAATGGCATGAGCCGTCATGGGAGCACCTGCAAACCCTGCATGCGCCCATCTTATCAAAACCCGTTAAAATGTCAAGAAAGGCGAGCGCGGGGGGGGATGATGAAATCTACGCCTTCACCACCCGGACGAGGGTGTTGTTGCCGCTCAGACCGTCGATGATGGCGCCGAGGCCGGCCATGTTGGTGATGTACTCGATGGCCTCGCGCGAGACCTCCTCGCCCGGGACCAGGAGCGGGATGCCCGGCGGATAGACGGTGACGATCTCGGCCGCGACCCGGCCGGCCGCCCCCTTCACGTCCACCAGCTCGGTCTCGGCATAGAAGGCGTCGCGGGGCCGGAGGAGGGAGCGGTTGGCCAGGACCGGCGGATGGACCCGGTCGAGCGGGAGCAGCGCTCCCTGCAGGCCGGTCTCGGAGGCGATCTGGCGCAGCGCGGCCACGAGGCGCGTCAGGTCGTCGCTCCGGTCGCCGATCGAGACGATGACCAGCACATGGAACGGGTCGGCCATCTCGACCTGGATGCCGAACCGGATGTTCAGCATCTGGGAGACGTGGTAGCCCGAGAGGCCGAGGTCCGAGACGGTGATCGTGAGCTTTGTCACGTCCATGTCCGCCATGCCCGCGGACTTCGCCGCCTCCTTGCCGAAGCAGGTGACGCCCGGGATGGTGTTGATCTGGACGCGCGCCTCCTCGGCCAGCTTGATGGCCCGGTTCAGGAGCTTCTTGCCCTCCGTGGCCATCTGCATCCGGGCCAGGTCGAGGGACGCCATGAGGATGTAGGAGGGGCTCGTGGTCTGGAGCAGCTTCAGGGTCGTGGTCACGTCCTCCAGCACGATCCTGCCCGCGCGGGCATGGAGCATGGAAGCCTGGGTCATGCCGCCCACGATCTTGTGCGTGGACTGGACGCAGAGGTCCGCCCCGGCGTCGAGGGCGCAGAGCGGCAGCTTGGGATGGTACTTCAGGTGCGGGCCGTGGGCCTCGTCGATCAGGACGAGCATGCCCTTCTCGCGGGCATAGGCGGTGATCCGCCCGATGTCCGCGCAGAGGCCGTAGTAGTTCGGACTGGTGACCAGGATGGCGCGGGCGCCGGGATTGGCGTCCATGGCCTCCTTCGCGGCCTCGAAGGTGACGTTCAGGGTGAGCTTCAGGCCGCGGTCGAAGACCGGCGGGAAGAAGACCGGCTGGGCGCCGCTCATGATCAGGCCGGTCAGCACCGAGCGGTGGCAGTTCCGGGCGATCAGGATCGTATCGCCCGGCCCGGTCGTGGAGGCCACCATGGCATGGTTCCCCACGGTGGTCCCGTTCACGAGGAAATAGGAGCGGTCCGCGCCGGCCGCCTTCGCGGCCAGTTCCTGGGCCTCCTTGATCACGCCCGTGGGGTTCTGGAGCGAATCGACCTCGTCGAGGGTGGTCAGGTCGATGGTGAAGATCTTGGGGCCCACGAACTTCCGGAACCGCGTGGAGATGCCCTTGCCGCTCTTGTGGCCCGGCGTGTGGAACGAGACCTTGCGGCTCTCCGCAAGGCTGACCATTGCGTCGAAGAGGGGCGTCCGGAACTGCTCTTCGTCGACTCGGGGTGGGGGGCTCATGGCCGTTCGCCAGGGAGAGGCCGCGGGAACGCGGATATCATGCGATGAACAGGGAGCACAACCATCGTTGTTCTTTCAGGACCTTGTCCTAGTTACGTTCATCGGCGTCCCGGGGACGCCTGGCGCATGATCAATGGTAGGTGAAGAGCGGCGCATTATCCTCGATGATCTTTTCCTGGGCCGCCAGCGCGGCCCGCACGTGCTTCGGGAGGTGGAAGAGGCCGACATGGGCGACGCCGTCGTAGAACCGCGGCGCGCCGGTGATCCGCCCGGCCACCAGCCGGTCCACCTCCGCGGGCGTCCACTTCCGGGGGTCGATGTTCTTCGAGGCCAGGGTGAATCCCCAGGGGAGGCCGAAGGACGGGATCGGGATATCGTAGGGCGCGACCACCGGGAAGACCGCCTCGAGCGTCTTGTTCACGGCGGTGAAGTTCAGGAGCTGGTGGAGCGCCGTGGTGCCGGCCTGGAGCGAGATGACCCCGTCCGGGGAGAGGCGCTCCTTCACGATCTCGTAGAACTCCCGGGTGAAGAGGAGATAGGCCGGCCCCTCCTCCACGGGCTCCGAGATGTCGATGATGATGACGTCGTAGGGGTCCGAGGTCTCCTCGAGGTACCTGCGGGCGTCCATGAAGCGGAGGTCGGTGCGCGGATCGTCGAAGGCGCCCGCGCTCCACTCCGGCAGGTACTCCTTGCTCTTCTCGACCACTTCCTGGTCGATGTCCACCATCATGCAGTACTCGACCGACTTGTGCTTCAGGACGTCGCGGAGGGTGGCCCCTTCCCCGCCGCCCACGATGAATACCCGCTTGGGATCGGGGTGGGTCAGCATGGCGGGGTGCACCAGGGCCTCGTGGTAGATGAACTCGTCCTTCTCCGTGGACTGGATCTTCCCGTCCAGGACAAGGCAGCGCCCGTAGCTCCCGCTCATCATGATGTCCATCTTCTGGTACTTGGTCTGCGATGAGTACAGGATCGTGCGGATGCCGTGAAAATGCCCCTCTTCGGGGCTGGTATATTCAATGAACCACTTGTAGCTCTTGGGCTCGATCATGCTTGAGCGGCTCCTGAACCGTTACTTTGTGCGGAAGCTTCTCGTGGCCCAGTACGCCCCGCTTCATCTCCACGATGGAAGGGTTCTTGGACTCGAACTGTTCGATGAGGAACTTGGCTGCTACCTGCGGCTTGATGAGGTCCCCGCAGGTGAAGACGTCTACTGCTGCGTATCCGTACTCCGGCCAGGTGTGAATAGCAAGGTGAGATTCGGCAATGACGACCATCCCGCTGATGCCGAACGGGCTGAACTCGTGAAAAGCGACCTCAACGATCGTCGCCTTCGCTTCCAGCGCGGCATTCTTCATTGCTTCGGTCACGAACTCCAGATTGCTCAGGTTCTTGGGGTTGCAGTCCCGCAACTCCAACAGCAGGTGGGTTCCCAGCGCGTGCAACCTGTTTGCCTCCCTCTCCGCCCGCCGAATGCCCCCGGGCTTGCCTCCCGGTTCTGCGAGCACCGCCTCCCGCTCCCGCGGGAGGGATCCGTTGTTGATCATCGTCCGTCCCGGTAACTGACGGCGCCGCCTGGAAAAAATTTAATTGTTATATATCAAAATACGTACAGTGAGTCAAGAAAAAAGCTCCCCGGGGCTCATTTTTTTTCCGCGGCCGATGCGGAGGCGCGAGCATCTGTTCGCTGCCGCGCTGCGCGGCGCGGACCGCGCGCCTCCGGGCGGCAGCAGCCGGAAAAAACCGCTTGCCTTCGCCCCGGCGGAGATATATATTGGCCCTCACCATACACTCTGACGACCCGGCAGACGCCTCCCGGCCCGTCCTTCGGCGGCCGGACCGGCGCGGCGGAGGTTCTTGACCCATGGCAGACGAAAACGGCTTCATCAGGATCGCGGGCGTGCTCGTGGATCCCGAGATCTTCACCCGTCCCTATGCCTGCGACGTGGAGAAGTACGGCTGCCGGTCCATGTGCTGCTACCGGTCCTGCATCGTCCCGCCCGACGAGGCGAAGCGGGTGGAGGCCCGCCTCGAGGGCATCCTGGCCTACCTCTCCCCCGAGAACCGCGAGGCGGTCCGGCGGAACGGCGGCATCCTGGCCGACTGCTCCCGCCAGTGCCCAACCGGGTGCGTCATCCACGAGGACGAGGCCCGGGCCATCCGCCGGAACTTCGGCGGACAGGACTTCCGCTGCGTCCTGCTCTTCCGGAACGACTGCGCCCTGCTCTATACCACCCCCGAGGGCCTGCGGTACTGCGCCGTCCATACCCATGCCATGGATGCGGACCTTGTCTGGGAGGAGTTCAAGTTCGCGGACTGCGTCCAGTACCCCCTGTCCTTCTACTTCCTCGAGGACGGGACGCGGGTCCTCTCCGTCCAGAACACCCCTTACCTGAGCCATATCCCCTGCATGCGGGAGCCCTCCGGGGAGCCCATGTACAAGAGCCTCCGGAAGACCATCGAGACCTTCCTGGGCAGGGAGTTCTACCAGGAGCTGGCCGCCCGCGCGAAGGAATATGCCGGAGCATAGCGGGCGCCCCGGCGGGAGCGGCCGGGGCCCTTTGCCATGAGCAACCTGTTCCTCAGCTTCTGCATCGCCATCACCGTGGCCGTCAGCCTCGTGCTCGCCAGCCACGCCCTCGAACTGGACTTCTACTCCAGCAGGATCTTCCCGCTCATCCCGGTCCTCTACGCCCTGGTCTTCCAGACCCTGGAGAAGCTCCGGACCGGCGAGACGCGGACCATCGCGCCCGCCCGCGCCCGGGAGGAGATGCAGGCCGGCGCCTCGGCCCTCTTCCGGCATATCACCTTCGGCCGGATCGCCGGGGACGTGGGCATCAGCCTGGCGATCAAGTTCTCCCTCGAGATCGCCCTGACCGCGGTCTACCTTGCCGCGGGCCGCGTGACCTTTCGCGAGGCCTACGGCCCCTTCGGGATCGAGACCATCGGCCGCTTCCTGCGCGGCGACCACCCCTGGCTCGCCATGGGCCATGGCCTGGGCATCCTGGCCCTGATCGCGCTGATCGTGAGCCTCGGGACCGGGCTCTGGATCGGCATGACCGGCAGGGGATCCGCGATCCTCGAAGGCGTGATCGCCGGCGCGGCCGTCACGTTCATCACCACGCTCACCAGCTTCCTTTCGCTCTACCGGGCGATCGAGGAGCTGGCGAACCAGGCCGCCGTTTCCCTGGGCTATATCACCCACCTCGGGTTCGTCACGGTCGTGGCCCTCAAGGTGCTCTTCTACGGGCTCTGGAGCGGCATCGCCCGGCGGCGGCAGGACGAGGCCGCGGCCATCGCCGCAGCCCGGAAGGCCGGCCGGAAGCAGCGGAAGCAGGCCTGACCCCGCCCGGTCCCCCTCCCAAGGTATCCAGCCAATTCCCGCGCCAGGACCGGCGCTGCGACAGAGGACCGCTGTTGAAGCAGTGCCCTGACCTGCCCGCCTCGCGTTCCATGCGATCGTACGGTGAGAACTGCCCTGGGGGAACCTGCGGACGGGGATCAGAGGAACCGGCGCGTATCGAGGTAGTGCTTCTTCCAGTAGGGGTCGTCCAGCGAGTCCCTGCGGACCCGGCCGCCGGAGCTCGGCGCATGGACGAAGGTGTTCCCGCCGATATAGATGCCCACGTGGGAGTACTTCCTGCCTGACTGGTCGAAGAAGACCAGGTCGCCCTTCCGGGCGGAGCGCAGGCCCACGGAGCGGGTCGCCTGCAGGAGCCCCCGGGTGCTCCGCGGCACCTCCATGCCCGCGGCGAGATAGCTGTACCGCACCAGCCCGCTGCAGTCGAAGCCTGACGGCGAATCGCCCCGGTACCGGTAGGGCCGGTCGAGCATGGTGAGCGCCGTGTCCGCGGCCTTGTCGCCCCGGGACTGGCTGTACGACAGGCCGCCGCCCCGCGCCGCGGGCGTCGTGGCGCAGCCGGCCGCCATGCCGAGCAGCGCGGCAAGCAGGACAAGGCGGAGGACCTTCGCAGCCGGAGACGACAGCACCATGACCGCATAGTAAAAGATGCAGGGCCTGCTGTCAACCCGGAGCACTGCCTGCTCCGGAACGCCGCGCACAGCGGGAACGGAACACCGTTCTGCGCGGTGCGGCGGCTGCCGAGAATCCCCTTGCGTCACCTCTGCGTCCCTGTTATAGTCTGTTCCATGAAGCACACGGTCACCTTCCTTCCGGACAACGCAACGGTCGAGATGGAGCACGGCGGCAGCCTCTTCAAGGCAGCGAAGGCCGCGGGCGTCTATGTGCTCTCCTCCTGCGGCGGCAAGGGCAACTGCGGCAAGTGCAAGGTCATCGTGCAGAGCGGCGAGGTGGAGCCCGGCCGGTCCCGGTCCTACCTCTCCACGGAGGAGCAGGAGCGCGGCTACGTCCTGGCCTGCCACTCCCGCGTGCAGGGCGACCTGGCCGTCGAGGTGCCGCCCGAGTCGCGCATGCTGGCCAAGCACAAGATCGCCACCGGCGCGAACACCGACGATCTCTTCCGGCTCCTCCAGGAGGCGGGAGGCTGCCTCGATTCCCGCCTGCGCCGGATCTTCCTCGAGATCCCCCCGCCGACGCTCGACGACAGCATCGCCGACATCGAGCGGCTCCGCCGGGCGCTTGACGGCCGCGGCTTCGACGCCTCGCACCTGCACCTGAACATCCTGGTCCTGAAGAAGCTCGCCCACGTCCTGCGCGAGGCGGACTGGAAGGTCACGGTCTCGATGTTCAGCGTCGGCGAGGTGCTGGAGGTCCTGGACGTCTTCCCCGGCGACGCCACGGCAAAGCGGTACGGCGCCGCGGTGGACATCGGCACGACCACGATCGTCGTCTATCTGGTGGACATGACCACCGGCCGCGTCATCGGCAGCGCCTCGACCTACAACGGGCAGGGCAAGTGCGGCGACGACGTCATCACGCGAATCGTCTACGCCACGGAGAAGAACGGGCTCCAGGAGCTGCAGGACCTCGCCGTGGGCAATATCAGCGCCCTGCTCACGGACCTCGCGGAGAAGCACGGCGTCCCCTCCGGCATGATCGACTACCTCGTGGTGGCCGGCAACACCACCATGAACCACCTCTTCTACGGCATCAACCCCCAGCACATCCGCGAGGAGCCCTATATCCCCACGGCCACCTTCTTCCCGCTGATCCGGGGCAAGAACGTGGGCCTCCGCATCGACCCCCAGGCGGTCGTCTACGCCATGCCGAACGTGGCCAGCTACGTGGGCGGGGACATCTCCGCGGGCGTGCTGGTCTCCCAGATGCACAAGCAGGAGAAGGTCTCGCTCTTCATCGATGTGGGCACGAACGGCGAGATCGTCCTGGGGAACCGGGACTGGCTCGTCACCGCGGCCTGCTCCGCCGGCCCCGCCTTCGAGGGCAGCGGCATCAAGTTCGGCATGCGGGCCATGGAGGGCGCCATCGAGGAGGTGGAGATCGATCCGAAGACCTTCGAAGTGAATTTCCGGGTCATCGGCGACGTGAAGCCCATCGGCATCTGCGGGTCGGGCATGATCGACGCCCTGGCGGAGATGTACCTCTCGGGCGTCATCGACCAGAAGGGCAAGATCCGCGAGGAGATCGGCTCGAAGCGCGTGCGGCGGGGCGACCACGGGCTGGAGTACGTGCTGGCCTGGCGGGTCGAGAGCGCGGTGAACAAGGAGATCGTGCTGACCGAGGTGGACCTGGACAACCTGATCCGGGCCAAGGGCGCCATCTACGCCGGCTTCGCCACCCTGCTCGGCCAGATGCACATGACCTTTGCCGACGTGGACAAGGTCTATATCGCCGGCGGCTTCGGCCGGTACATCGACGTGGAGCGGGCCGTCTCGATCGGCATGCTGCCGGACCTGCCGGTGGACCGCTTCGTCTTCCTCGGCAACACCTCGATCATGGGCGCCTACTACGCCCTGCTCTGCGACAAGCTGCGCCACGAGGCGGAGGAGATCGCGCGGAAGATGACCTACGTGGAGCTCTCGGTCTCGCGGAGCTTCATGGACGAGTACATGTCCGCCCTCTTCCTGCCCCATACGGACCTGAACGCCTTCCCCACGGTGCAGAAGGAGCTGGAGAAGCGGAAGCAGTAGAACCAGCAGACAACGTCTGACACGATCAGAGTTCGAGCCGGAAGGTGCGCCAGCCACGTAATTCCCCGCTCATGAAGTTATACGCAAGGTACCCGGCTGACGAAACGCCCACTAGGCATTAACTTCCCCGCTGTTTGAACTTGATGCTCTCGCTCTTTTTCGCCTCCTTCTGAGCCATGCCATCTCGTATACTGATCACTATTTCGATGTCACCATGCGGCGCCTCGTTCTTCTCAAAATCATCTATTACGGCAATATAAGGAATCCGCGTTGTAAAATCTGCGGGTTCGTAGCCAAAGAAATCCATAACGTTCTTTGCGCCCACTGCCATCACCAAGGAACGCTTCTTCCAGTCATCGACCGAATACACAGAGTGCAGCGGTGCTTTGGCTACCTCCTTGCCGTTGCTGATTGAGGACGGACCACGATTGCATGAATCGGCTCCTATCTATGGCAGTTTTCCATCAATGAACTCCACCAGATCGCCCACCCTTTCCATCTGACGCCATTTTTCATCTGGAATGACGATCTCGAACTCCTTTTCGAGCTTGTCTATGATCTGGAGTTTCTGCGCGTAGGTAGGCGCGTTTCTGCCAGTGAGCCGGGAACTCTCCGTCACCCGGGCAGGCGTCGACTTTACGACGGCGGCCATTGCCGCGACCGTTCTTCGCGCTATTTCCGCGCGATCCGACCTCGCTTGCGCATGGGCAGGCCTGCTGAATAATGACCATATCCTTTGAGCAACCGCCGCGAACATGGTGCGACCATCGTTCATTACCACCTCTACCTGGACAGGCTGGTCGCCATCCACAATAAGCCTGACCTCGACAGCGCCAAACCCGGCCTTCCAGATATCTGCGCTCCCGATGCGAACCTCGAACCATGCTCCTTTGTCCTCATGATACAGCTCGAGCCGCATATCCTGGGGCAAGCGTGACACGACCGGTACTGACCAGTAGCCGTCCTCATTGCTCTTGAACTTGAATACTCGACCCTCCATGTGCGTCCTGAGCGTCGCTCCACGGTAGTCCAGCATGCCGCCGCTGTCCGTTCTGAACACGGCATGACCGTTGATGAACCGGGGAGCAACATAAAGGTAGCAGGTCAACAACAACATGATGAACCAGGTGGCAATCTGCACCCATTTCGGCATTTGCTTCAGATTGCTCATGAACCAAGCAAAAGGATTCATTGTCTACCTCCTGTCGATGTCGTTGGATGCTGATCTGTTCTCTGTAAAATGATCGCACCCTCTTGAGGGCTATGTGCTGCACCTTGCTGTGTTTTCAGTCACATGGCACGATGTCCGTAATTCCATCCTAACTTAA
>CAZTXN010000042.1:0-1630 GCA_964617655.1 uncultured Nitrospiraceae bacterium
AGCTCGCAGACCAGCTCCTCGATCTCCTTCGAGAAGGTCTCGTAGTTCACCGAGTAGTCGATGGGGCAGTCGATCACCGCGACCTTCCGGAGCGCGAAGGCCTTCCGCAGCACGTCCCGCAGGTCGTCGCCCTTCTTCACCGTGATCCCTGCCGCGCCGTGGGCCTCGGCGAACCGCGCGAAGTCGGGGTTGGTGTAGTCGAGGCCGAAGCTGCGGAAGCCCATGGCCTCCTGCTTCCACTTGATGAACCCGAAGGCATTGTCGTTCAGGATGAGCACCACCACCGGCAGGTTCAGCCGCACCGCGGTCTCGAGCTCCTGGGCGTTCATCATGAAACCGCCGTCCCCCACCACGGCCAGCACCCTGCGCTCCGGCTGGAGCATCTTGGCCGTGAGCGCTGCGGGCAGGCCCGCGCCCATGGTCGCCAGGGCGTTGTCCAGCAGGAAGGTGTTCGGCTGGTAGGTCTGGTAGAGCCGGGAGAACCAGAGCTTGTAGATGCCGTTGTCCAGAGCCACGATGTCATCATCCGCCAGGACCTCCCGCACATGGCAGACCACCTCCTGCGGGGTGGGGGGAAAGGCCGGCTCGCAGGGCGCGGCCAGCTTCTCGAGCAGGAAGGCCCGGAGGTCGCGGAAGAGCGTCTCGGTGCGTTTGTGGACCTTCGGCCCCAGAGCCTTGAGGGCCATGGAGATGTCGCTCACCACCTCGATGGCCGGGTTGTAGTACCTGTCCACCGTGGCCTCGGTGAAGTCGATATGCACGATCTTCCTGGAGAGGTCGCTGTTCCAGACATAGGGCGGGTACTCGACGATGTTGTATCCCACGGCGATGATGACGTCGGCGCGGTCGATGCCGCAGTTCACGTAGTCCCGCTTATGAATGCCCGCGGCGAGGAGGCTGTAGGGCGACGCGTCGGAGAGCACGCCCTTGCCCATCTGGGTATGGACCACATGAATGCCGGTCCGCTCCACGAACTCCCGGAGCTCCCGCCAGACCAGCTTCCGGTTCGCGCCCGCCGAGAGGATCAGGAGCGGATGGAGCGCCGAGTTGATGAGGTCCGCGGCGCCGCTGATCGCCTCGCGGTCCGGGTCCGGCCGCCGGGCGCGGACCGCCTTCTGGACCGCGGCGTCGGTGCTGCTGTCCGCCACGTCCTCGGGAAGCTCGACATGCACGGCGCCGGGCCGCTCGGCCTGGGCCAGCTTGAAGGCGTTCCGGAGCACCGTGGGGATGGTGCTGGGGTCCGCGATCGCGACCGCGTGCTTCGTCACCGGCCGCATGAGGCTCACCACGTCCACGAGCTGGAACCGGGCCTGCCGGTTGTCCCGGAGTGCCTTCTGGCCCGTGATCGCTATGAGCGGCGCGCCGATGAGCTGGGCGTGCGCCACGCCGGTCACGAGGTTCGTGGCGCCCGGGCCGAGGGTGGCGAAGCAGACGCCCGCCTTTCCCGTAAGACGTCCGTAGGTGGCGGCCATGAAGGCGGCCGCCTGCTCATGGCGCGTCACGACCAGCTTGATGCGCGACGTGCGGAGCGACTCCAGCAAGTCCAGGTTCTCCTCGCCCGGCAGGCCGAAGACGTACTCCACGCCCTCGGCCTCGAGCTGCTTCACGAACAGGTCGGATGCTTTCATGG
>CAZTXN010000042.1:1730-7483 GCA_964617655.1 uncultured Nitrospiraceae bacterium
CTTGATGTTCACCAGCTCCTTGATGCCGTAGTCCGACAGCTCGCGCCCCACGCCGGACTTCTTCACCCCGCCGAAGGGCAGCCGCGGGTCGGACTTCACGAAGTCGTTGACGGCGACTGCCCCGGCCTCGATCCGCGCCGCCAGCCGCTCGGCCCGCTCGGCGTCCCTGCTCCAGATCGAGGCGCCGAGCCCGTACTCCGTGTCGTTCGCGACCCGCACGGCCTCGTCCTCGTCCTTCACCACCACGATCGGCGCGATGGGGCCGAAGACCTCGTCGCTCAACACCTGCATGTTCGGCGTGGGCCGGAGCACCACGCAGGGCGGGAAGAACCAGCCCCGGCTGAGCGGCTGCGGCAGCTCCACGACCTGGGCGCCCTTGTTCTTCGCGTCCCTGAGCTGGGCCCGCAGGCCGTCCCGGATGTCCTTCCGGGCCATGGGCCCGAGGTCCGTGGACTCGTCCATGGGGTCGCCGATCTTCATCTCCTTGAGCCGCGCCAGGAAGTGCTTCGTGAACTCCTCGGCAACGGGTTCCATGACGATGAACCGCTTGGCCGCGATGCAGCTCTGACCGCCGTTGATCATGCGGGAGACGGCAGCCGTGCGGCCCGCCTTCTCCGCGTCCGCGTCCTCCAGCACGATGAAGGGATCGGACCCGCCAAGTTCGAGCACCAGGCTCTTGATGCGCCTGCCCGCCCGCTCGCCCACCGCCTCGCCTGCCCGGTTGCTGCCGGTGAGCGAGACGGCATCGACCAGGTCGTCGTCGATCAGCCGCATGGTCTCCTCCGGCGTGATGAGGAGCGTGGTGACCACGTTCTCCGGGAACCCCGCCTTCCGGAAGGCGTCCTCGATGGCGAGCGCGGTCATCGGCACGTTCGCCGCGTGCTTCAGCAGCAGCGCGTTCCCTGCCGCAACGGCCGGCACGGCCACGCGGAAGACCTGCCAGAACGGGAAGTTCCAGGGCTCCACCGCCAGCACGACGCCCAGCGGCTCGAAGGTGATATAGCTCTTCTTCGCCTCGGTCGCGACCGGCTCGGGCTGCAGCATCCGTACGGCGTTCTCCCCGTAGTACTCGCTCAGCCAGGCGCACTTCTCCACCTCGGCCAGGGAGTCCTTGATGGGCTTGCCCATCTCCTGGGTGATCAGCGTCGCATAGTTCCGCTTCTCCTCCCGCAGCACCTCGGCCAGCTTCTTCACCAGCGCCGCCCGGCCGGCGACAGGCCGGGTCCGCCAGGCCGCGAACGCGCGGCGCGCCTTGGCGGCGAGCGACGCGGTCTCCTGCCGGGACATGACCGGGAACTCGTTCAGCACTTCTTCGGTATAGGGATTCACCGACCGCATCACCGCGGCCTCCTCCCTGTTCATTCGCTTCGTACGCGTTGTCATCTTCTTCACCCCCTTCGCCGGGGCGGCGGAGCGCTTCTTCGCAGTGCTCTTCTTTGATATGGTCCTCTTCACGGTCTTCTTGGCAGCCTTCCTGCTCTTGTTCCTCATCACCGCCCCCTCACATCAGATCATATCCAAACCACGAGCTTATCACGAATTGCACGATTGTATCGAATGACACGAATAACTTCGACCACCTGAACACCGACCTCATCTCACGCCTTCTGCATTATTCGTGCAATTCGTCCATTCGCGACATTCGTGTTGCGGCCTTGTCCCTCGCCGCGCTTTCGGACCTCCTGCGTTCCTGCCGCATCGATTTCTTATCCTTTCATTCCGAATTCCGCACTCTCCCTACGTCCTCTTCTCCATCGGCGTATAATCGCATGCCGCCCTGCCGCAGTAGGTGCCTGTGTATTCCGACGCCGGCCGGTAGAGGGCGGGCTTCACCGAGGCATTCCCGAACTTCTCCTCGATGATATGCGCCGTCCAGCCGGCGGTGCGCGACACGGCGAAGATGGGGGTCATCAGATCCCCCGGAATACCCATCATGTGGTAGACCGGCGCGCTGAAGAAGTCCACGTTCGGCTTGATCGTGGTCTTGCCGCGCTTCTCGAACTCCTCCAACGAGGCCTCCTCGATCTGGCTCGACAGTCGGCACCACTTCTCCCCGCCGGTCCGCTTCGCCATGCGATAGCACATGTCTTTCAGGAACCGCGCACGGGGGTCCGTGGTCTTGTAGACCGCGTGGCCCATCCCCATGATCTTCTTCCCGTCCGCGAGCCGGCCGCGCACCCATCCGGCCACGTCCTTCTCGTCCTGCAGCTCCGTGAGCATGCGCATCACCGCGGTGTTCGCCCCGCCGTGCAGGCTCCCCGAGAGCGCGCCCACGCCCGCCGCCACGGCGGCGTACATATGCGCCTGCGTCGAGACCACCGCCCGGCAGGCGAAGGTGGAGGCGTTGAAGGAGTGGTCCGCGTGCAGCACCAGGCAGGTGTCGAGGTCCTTCGCCGTCTCGGGGTCGGGCTTGCTTCCCGTCATCTGCCAGAGGAAGTTGCCGGCATGGGACAGGCTGCTGTCCGGCGGGACCGGGTCCTTGCCGCTCCGGATGCGGTGCCAGCCCGCGATCACGGCGGCTGTCCGGGCGATGAGCCGCACGGCCCGCGCCTCGTTCGCCTCCCGGGAATCGTCGGCCAGCTCGGGGTCCGCCGCGGCCAGCAGCGGCACCGAGGCCTGGAGCGCGTCCATGGGATGGGTGCCCGCGGGGACCTTCCGCATCGCGTCATAGACGAACCCCGGCAGCTCGCGGGCCTGGCGGAGCCGCTCCGAATACTCCTTCAGCTGCGCCGCCGTCGGGAGCTCGTCCTGGTGCAGGAGATAGGCGGTCTCCTCGAAGGTCGAGTTCGCGCCCAGGTCCTCGATGCGGTACCCCCGGTAGATCAGGATGCCGTTCGTACCGTCCACGTGGCTGATCCGCGTGTCCGCCACCTTCACGCCCCGCAGCCCGATGTTCTTCACATTGTTCGATTCCGCCATGATGCCCCCTTGGGTATGCTCTTTGATATGGACCGGAGCGGATGCTGCAAAAAGCCTCTTTTGGACACTGAGGACGCTGAAAAGACCATGAAGAAGCATGATACGGCCCTTAAACTTTCGAGCGGCCTTGCTCTTTCCGTCTCCTCCGTGTCTAATTCCTCCCCCGGATCTGCTCCTTCACATAGTTCAGCGTCCCGCCGGCCAGCAGGTGCTTCCGCTGCCGGTCCGAGACGTCCAGCACCGTCAGGACCGTCCTGCCCGCCGCCTCGACCGGGATCTCCCGGTCGCCGCGCTCCAGGCGGCCACGGATGTCCCGGAGGACCACCTTCGATCCCGGTTCCATCATAGCATAGTCCTCCGGGTCCCTGAAGGTCAGCGGCAGGATGCCGAAGTTGCAGAGGTTCGACTTGTGGATGCGGCTGAAGCTCTTCGCGATCTTGACGCGCACGCCGAGATGGCGCGGAGCGAGCGCCGCATGCTCCCGGCTGGACCCCTGGCCGTAGTTCTCGCCGCCGATCACCACGGCGTTCCCCGCGGCGCGGGTCCGCTTCGCGAACTCCGGGTCGAGCTGGGAGAAGACGAACTCGCTGATCGCGTCGATGTTCGACCGCAGCGGCAGGATCCTGCTGCCCGCCGGCATGATGGCGTCCGTGGAGATGTTGTCCCCGGTCCGGAGCACCACCTCCGCGGTCAGCGTCCCCTCCAGGGCGCAGAGCACGGGCAGCGGACGGATGTTCGGCCCCCGGACGATCTCCGTGCTCCGCAGGTCGTCGGCCGGCAGGATGATGGACCGGTCGTCGATGCGGTACCGCTTCGGGTCCTCGATGCGGGGATAGGGCATCTCCTTCGCCAGGTCCCGCGGGTCCGTGATCCTGCCGGTCAGGGCCGCGGCCGCGGCGGTCTCGGGCGAGCAGAGATAGACCTGGTCGTCCTTCGTCCCGCTCCTGCCCGGGAAGTTCCGGGGGAAGGTCCGGAGGCTCACCTCGCCGGTGCCCGGCGCCTGGCCCATGCCGATGCAGCCCTGGCATCCCGGCTCATGCACCCGCGCCCCGGCGGAGAGGAAGGAGAGCAGTCCCTCGGACTGCGCCACGTTCCCGATCACCTGCCGGGAGCCGGGGTTGACATGGAAGTTCACGTCCTGGTGGACCCGCCTGCCTTCGAGCATCCGCGCGGCGACCATGAGGTCCCGGTAGGAGGAATTCACGCTGCTGCCCACGATGACCTGATGGACCCGGGTGCCCGCGACCTCGCGCACCGGCGCCACGTTGCCCGGCGAGGACGGCTTCGCGATGAGCGGCTCGAGCCTCGCGAGGTCGAGCTCGATCTGCTCGTCATAGGACGCCCCCTCGTCCGGCGCCAGGGGCCGCCAGTCCTTCCCCCGGCCCTGGGCCTCGAGATACTCCCGCGTCCGCTCGTCGGACGGGAAGATCGAGGTCGTGGCGCCCGTCTCGGCGCCCATGTTCCCGATGGTCTCCCGGTCCGTGGCCGAGAGGGAGACGACGCCCGGGCCGTAGTACTCGATGATCCTGCCCGCGCAGCCCTTCACGTCGTACCGCCGGAGCATCTCGAGGATCACGTCCTTGGCGCTCACCCAGTCCGGCAGGCTCCCCCGGAGCCGCACGCCGAGCACCTTCGGGCAGGGGAAGGAGTACGGGTACCCGGCCATGGCAAGCGCCACGTCCAGCCCGCCCGCGCCGATGCCGAGCATCGAGACGCCGGCGGCGCCGGGCGTATGGCTGTCCGCGCCCAGCAGGGTCTTGCCCGGGACTCCGAACCGCTCCATATGCACCTGGTGGGAGACGCCGTTCCCCGGCCTGCTGAAATGGACGCCGAACCGGGCGGCCGCGGTCTTGAGGAACCGGTGGTCATCGGCGTTCTTGTTGTCCGTCTGGAGGAGGTTGTGGTCCACGTACTGGGCCGCCAGCTCGGCCCGCACCCGGTCCAGCCCGAGGGCCTCGAACTCCAGCATGGCGAGTGTGCCGGTCGCGTCCTGCAGCAGGGTATGGTCGATCCGGATGGCGATCTCCTCGCCCGGCAGGAGCCGGCCCTCGGCCAGATGGGCCTCCAGGATCTTCTGGGTCAGGTTCTTCTTCATGGTCTCAGCCTCGCGTTCGGTCCGGAAGAGCGGGACCCCGGCGCACAACAGGGATGCGGGACCCCGCATCTGCGACTAAATAAGGACAATTAGACTCCTATATAACCTCTGTTCTTGATTGTAGCATATTTCCCGCGCGTCGTCGTCCCGCCGCACAGAGACCATTGACATCGCCCCGGGCGGAGCGACGCCTGAACAGAGGAGCACTGCGGTCCGGTCAATATCTCGCGGGAACGTTCCGCGAAGAGGGTGGAAGGTGCGTCCGGAGGGAAGAAGGGAGAGATCGCTCTCGCGGAGGAGCGCTCCCCGGAAGACGTCACGGCGCTCGATACGAAGGCGGCAGCAGGAGGCCGAACGGGTCGACGGACGCCCTCAGCTCTCCTCGGTGATCTCGGTCCTGACCAGCGCGAGAATGGCGGAGTGCGGCACGATGAGGTATTTCCGCTCCTCGAACTCCACCTCCATGGCAGCATCCTTCAGGAAGAGGGCATAGTCGCCCTCCGCCGCCTGGAGCGGCAGATACTTCACCTCCCGGTGGCCCGCCTTCCAGGATTCATCCGGCGCGGTCTCGGGAATAGCGTAGCCGGGCCCGGTCTTGACCACATGCCCGCCCTGGACCTTCTCCTTCTCCCGCACCGTGGGGGGAAGGTAGAGCCCTGAGGAGGTCTTCTCCGCCCCGCCCTCTGGGTCGATCAGCACCCGGTCACCGACGACGATGAGGTTCTTCTTCGTCTTCATC
>CAZTXN010000042.1:7583-17611 GCA_964617655.1 uncultured Nitrospiraceae bacterium
TGGGTCGATCAGCACCCGGTCACCGACGACGATGAGGTTCTTCTTCGTCTTCATCCGGCACCCCTCAGCGATGCGCCGTTCGGCCGGGCGGCAGGATCAACGGTGGCAGCGGGAACAGTTCCTTGCATCTCCGGCATCGAACGCCTTCTGGCCGTTGTGGCACTTGCCGCAGAAGTTCCCCTTGGTGATCAGGCCCATGTCGATCTTGCTCGATCCCTTCGTCATCTGGAATATCTGGTAGTGGCAGGAAGTGCACTTGAGCCCCTTGTCCTTCACATGCATCTCATGGCTGAAGATCACCGGCGCCGCGCCCGCAGGAGAGAAGGTCAGGTCTCCTCCGCCGATCCTCTGGGCCTTTGCGCCCATGGGCATGGCAAGCAACAGCAGGAACACCAGCAATGCAGCATCTGTTCTCATGATGAGCTCCTCCCCCGTCCTAGAGCTGGGAGGCCGCAGGTCGACCCGGTGGCGCCTGGCCTCCTGAGAACATACTTCATTGGTAGTATGATAGTCCTTTCGCCTCGATCGTTCAATCGGTTTTCTGCCACGCAGAGCCACCGGCCTGGCGCTGGACCAGATGCTGCAGAAGGGAGAGGAACCGCTTGCGGGGGACCTCCTCCGCGCCCATGCTCAGCAGGTAGGGATTCGCCATCTGGCAGTCGATGAGCTGGTATCCCCACTCCTGAAGCCGCTCAGCGAGATGCACCAGCGCGATCTTCGAGGCATCCGGCCGGAGCGAGAACATGGACTCCCCGCAGAAAACCGCGCCCACGGCAACGCCGTAGAGCCCGCCGGCAAGCTCGCCGTCCATAAGGACCTCGACCGAGTGGGCATGCCCCATGCGGTGCAGCCGCAGATAGGCCTCGATGAACCCGGCGGTGATCCAGGTGCCGCTCTGGCCCCTCCGCGGCACGGCGGCGCACTGCCGGATGACCTCGGGGAACCTGTGATCGAAGGCGACCGCGGTCCCCGGCCTCCGGAGCTGCCTCCGGAGCCGCTGCGATATCCTGATCTTGGCGGGATAGAGCACGCATCGAGGGTCCGGCGACCACCACAGGGGTTCTCCGCCGTGCTCATGCCAGGGAAAGATGCCGCTGCCGTAGGCGAGCAGCAGCCGCTCGGGCGAGAGGTCCCCGCCCACGGCCAGCAGCCCGTCCGGCTCCGCCAGCGACGGCTCCGGAAAGGCCGGTTCCTCGGGAATGCGGTATACCGGCATGTTCATCGGCCCCTGCAGAACGGGCGGGAGCAGGAGCCCTTTGACCGCTCGCTTTCGCGACCTCGGAGCATCTGCGGTCCCCGTTTCAGGATGTAGGATACTACAAACAGGAGAGCAGGTTCAAGAAGATCGCGGTTGCCGGGAGACAGGGACAGATGGCGGATATCCGGATCAGGAGGAAGGAAGGGAGCAGATCCAGGACGGGAAGCCCTCCTCAGGGTCGGCTTCCTTCCGCGGACGCGTACCGCCGGAAGTCCCGTTCGATGGTCCGGATGAAGACCTCCCGCCGCTTCCGGAAGCAGGACATGCGCATGTCCGCGTACCAGCGGAAATTCAGAAAGAAGAAGAGCTCGAACCCGCTCGCCGCCAGCGCGGCGAGGATGCCCGCATTCCGGTAGTTCTGCCACTGCTCGTGCACTCCGGGGTCCACGGTGAAAAGCACGACCACCGCGGCGATCAGCAGGGCGAGGATGGTATTGAAGGTAATGAAGAACCGCCGCTCGAGCTCCGTAGCCTCGACGGACTCCACGTAGTCGAAGAGGCGGCCTGCCCGGGCCTTGAACTCTGCCCAGTCGCACTTCCTGGCAAAGTAGAGCAGGGACCTCCGGTAGCCCTCGACCTCCTCGCTGAACATCTCTGCCCGCTCCCTGGTCATATCCCATCACCTTCCTTTGCTCTGCTTTCAGAAGGGTCCGCCGCTGCGGTCCTTCAGCAATGTCCCCCGCGCCTGCCGCAGCCGGCAGTGAGCGCCAGCTCGACCACCCGGTCGGGGTCGCATTCCGCGCAGAGGTCGATGCCCTGGATGATCTGGAGGTCCCGGCATGCCTCATAGGCCTTCCGGAGCCCCGGGTCCTTCAGCCTCGCGAGCACCAGCGACTTCGGCCGGATGAAGACGCTGCCGCAGTGCATGCAGAGGAAGATGAAGTTCTCCTTCGCGGACTCCAGGCACTTCTCACAGACGTACAGGGCCTTACCCTGCCCCGCCTCGGCGCTGACCGTGGTCATCTTCTCGTGGCAGATGCTGCAGATCCCCTTGCTGTGCAGATGGTCTTCCATGGTCCCGCCTCCTTTCCCGTGCTGATGCGCCGGCAGGCCGGGGTCCAGGGCGTTCACCGGCCTCCGTAAGAGCGACCAGAGGTCATAAGAAAAACTTATCTTAGTATTTACAATAGCAATATGCATGCCCGGTTGCGACGAAGATCCTGCAGCAGCAGGACACAATGCATTTGGCTTATTCATTAACCTGATTAATAAAGAGAAAATTGATACAGGAGGCTGCGGGCCAGAACGGTTTATCAGGGAATATTCACGGGATTTAAGGAGAGGCAGTGTCTAATTTGGGACAATGATGGATAAAATGTTACACAAGGGATACGCAATGTAACATTGCTGATGGGATCAATGAACCTAAAAACGGCAGTTGGGACACGGAAAATGCGGCTCCTGAAAAGGCAACCCTTTGATCCGCAGATTTCACAGATGTGCGCAGATTTTAAACACAAAAATGTACTCGCTTTAATCCGTGTAATCGGCGTAATCTGCGGATAATAAAATAACCTGAGTAGTTACGTTCTGAAAAGCTTTTCACCTTGCAGGTGAGTTCTTTCTCAAGTATTGACCGTAGGTTTCTCCTGACTTTATCAGATGTTGTCCGCGTCCAAATGCTTTTTTCAGGATCATGCATCCGTCCGGGCCTGGGAGAGCCGGCCGCGCAGCCGCTCGGCCTCGAGTCGGCAGGGAGATCGATGTCTCGTGGAACCGCACGGCGCCGTTACTTCCGCGCCAGGCCGGTCTTGCGCGCAGCAGCGGCAACGGCATCGGCCACCGAGGAGACCACCTTCCGGTCGAAGAGGCTCGGGATGATGTAGTCCTCGGTCAGCTCGTCGCCCTCGACGGTATGGGCGATGGCGTGCGCGGCGGCGATCTTGACCGCCTCGTTCACGCCCCGGGCCCGCACGTCCAGCAGCCCCCGGAAGATGCCGGGGAATCCCAGCATGTTGTTGATCTGGTTCGGATAGTCCGACCGGCCCGTGGCCATGATGCGGACCGCGGCGAGCGCCTCCTCGGGCGAGATCTCGGGGTCCGGGTTCGCCAGGGCGAAGACCACGGGGTCGCGCTCCATGCGCCGGACGTCCTCCAGGGTGATCACGTTCGGCGCCGAGAGGCCGATGAAGACATGGGCCCCCTTCATCGCGTCGCTGACGCGCCCTTTCACCTTCCGGGGGTTCGTGGCCTTCGCCAGCACCCGCCGCGGCTCGTCCATGTCCTCGCGCCTGCCCGCGTAGAGCGTCCCGGTCTTGTCGCAGACGATCACGTCCCGCACGCCGGCGGAGAGAAGGATGTTGGCCGTGGCCGTGCCGGCGGCGCCGGCGCCCACCACCACCACGCGGAGCTTCCGCATCTCCCGCTTCAGCAGCCGCGCCGTGTTCATGAGCGCCGCCAGGACCACCACGGCCGTGCCGTGCTGGTCGTCATGGAAGACCGGGATGTCCAGCGCCGCGCGGAGCCGCTCCTCCACCGCGAAGCACCGGGGAGCGGAGATGTCCTCGAGGTTGATGCCGCCGAAGGCCGGCGCGATGTTCCTGACGGTGCGCACGATCTCGTCCACGTCCCTGGTGGCCAGGACCACGGGGAAGGCGTCGATGTCCGCGAACTCCTTGAAGATCATCGCCTTGCCTTCCATCACCGGCAGCGCCGCCTCGGGGCCGATGTCCCCCAGGCCGAGCACCGCGGTGCCGTCGCTCACCACGGCCACGCTGTTGCCCTTGATCGTGTACCGGAAGGCATGGTCCCGGTGCTGGTGGATGTCCATGCAGACCCGCGCCACGCCGGGCGTATAGACCTTCGAGAGGTCGTTCCGGTCCCGCACCGGCAGCTTGTTCCGCACGGCGATCTTGCCGCCCAGGTGGGCGAAGAAGGTCCGGTCCATCACCCGGATGACCTTGACGCCCGACACGGTCTTGATGGCCTTCACCACGGCCTTCTCGTGGGCCACGTCCCGGGCGTTCACCGTGATGTCCCGGATGATCTTGCCCTTCTCGACCCGCACGATGTCCACGGCGCCCATGTCCCCGCCGGCGCTCCCGATGGCCGTGGCGATGCGGGCGAACATGCCGATGCAGTTCTCGATCTCGATGCGGATGGTTATGCTGTAGCTGGGACTGGGATTGCCGACCACTGCCATGGGAGCTTCCTTTCCGGCCCCGGCAGGGCCAGACGCAGGGGAATGGAGGATACTGGTTCAGTATACCGTTGCACTGCCTGCCGGTCAACCGGCGCCCGGAACCAGGCCATGGTCTGCCGGCCCCCTCTAGCTGGAACTTGAGGTCTCCTCTTCCGAAAAAATCACGATGCAATCCCCTTGATGAGCGGGTATAATTGTAGCATTCTTTTCCGCCGGCACGGACCAAGCCCCGAGCCGCGGCAGACCGAAGGCTCGCGACGGTGCCCGCGCCATCCATGTCCGACTTCCGCATCGAACAGGACTCGCTCGGCGAGGTGAAGGTCCCGAAGGACGCGCTCTACGGCGCGCAGACCCGGCGCGCGGTCGAGAACTTCCCCGTGAGCGGCATCCGCTTCCCCCGCGTCTTCATCCGCAGCCTCGGCCTGATCAAGGCAGCGGCGGCCGAGGTGAACGCCGGGCTGGGGCTGCTCGATGCTCAGGTCGCGAACGCCGTGCATCTCGCCGCCCTCGAGGTCGCCGACGGCGCATGGGACGACCACTTCCCCCTCGACATCTTCCAGACCGGCTCCGGCACCTCCACGAACATGAACGCCAACGAGGTGATCGCAACGCTCGCCTCGAAGTCGCTCGGTTCGCCGGTCCACCCCAACAACCACGTGAACATGGGCCAGTCGTCGAACGACGTGATCCCGGCGGCCATCCACGTGGCGGCATATCTCGAAACGCATGAGGTTCTTCTGCCCGGCCTCAGGCATCTGCATGCCGTGCTCATCAGGCGCTCGAAGGAGCTGGAAGGCATCACCAAGACCGGCCGCACGCACTTGATGGACGCCATGCCGGTGACGCTCGGTCAGGAGATATCGGGCTGGGCATATCAGGTGCAGCAGGCTATCGAACGCATTGAGGCGACCCTCCCCCGGCTCGCGCAGCTCGCCCTCGGCGGGACGGCTGTCGGCACCGGCGTGAATGCTCCGAAGGAGTTCGGGAAGATCGTCGCGTCGCGCCTCGCAGGACGCACGGGGCTGCCCTTTGTGGAATCGCCCAATCACTTCGCTGCCCAGGCCGTCATGGACGCGGCGGTCGAGCTCTCGGGCCAGCTCCGCACGACCGCCGCCTCGCTCCTGAAGCTGGCGAACGACCTCCGGTGGCTGAACAGCGGCCCCCTCGCCGGGCTGGGCGAGATCGCCCTGCCCCCGCTCCAGCCGGGCTCGAGCATCATGCCGGGCAAGGTGAACCCGGTGATCTGCGAGATGCTGATGATGGCCTGCGCCCAGGTGATCGGGAACGATGCCGCGATCGGGCTCAGCAACTCGCACGCCAACTTCGAGCTGAACGTCATGCTGCCGGTGATCTGCCACAACCTGCTCCAGTCGGTCACCATCCTCGGGAACGCCTGCCGCTTGTTCGCCGACAAGGCGGTGGCGGGCTTCACCGTGAACGCTGACCGCATCGCAGCGCCGCTTGAACGGAACCCCATCCTCGTGACCGCGCTGAACAGCGTCATCGGCTACGACAAAGCGGCGGAGATCGCGAAGAAGGCGTACAAGGAAGGAAGGCCGATCAAGGAAGTCGCTGCGGAGATGACGGACCTGTCGCGGGAAGAGCTGGAGCGCCTGCTCGACCCGGCGAAGCTGACCGAGGGCGGCACCTAATCTATTGTAGGGGCGGCCCTGCGTGGACGCCCTGTTGCAGGGGCGGCCTGCAGGCGCCCAAGGAACGAAGAACATGCTCCCTACCTCCACTGTTGCCAAAAAGCTGATGATGGCCGCCACCGGCCAGCTGATGCTCCTTTTCGTCATCCTGCACGTGGCGGGGAACTCGACCATCTTCTTCAGCGGGCTGAACGCCTATGCCGCGCAGCTGCGCGCCTTCCCGCCCCTGCTCTGGGCCTTCCGGCTGGTCATGCTCGCCGCGGTCCTCCTCCATGTCTACTACGCGGTCCAGCTCACGCTCGAGAACAGCGAGGCCAGGCCGGGCCGGTACGCGGTCCAGGAGCCGCGCAGCTCGACCTTCGGAAGCAGGAACATGATCTGGACCGGCGCGCTCATCGGGACCTTCCTGGTCTACCACCTGCTCCAGTTCACCTTCCAGGTCACGGACCCGGCCACATCCTCGGTGAACAACCTCGATGCCGCGGGCAGGCCTGACGTGAATGCCATGGTGGTCGCCGGGCTCGGCAGGGGATGGACCGCCGTTGCCTACCTGGCCGCCCTCACGGCGCTCTGGCTCCATCTCGACCACGGCATCCAGAGTTCCTTCCAGACCTGGGGGCTGAACGGGGAGCGGTCCTTTCCGGTCATCCGGAAAGGGAGCGGCATCGCGGCCTTCCTGCTGCTGCTGGCCTATGCGGCCATCCCGCTGGCGGTCGTTGCAGAGCTTCTGAAGTGAAGGACCTTCTTCTGCCACAAAGGCACGAAGACACCAAGCAAGTCGAAGGGCACTGCAGACAGACACTGATATGACCTGCTTCGTGCCCTGGTGCCTTGGTGGCACATGTGTGAGATGATGAAACTCGATCCGAAGATACCTTCCGGCCCGCTGCAGGAGAAATGGGACCGCCGCAAGCAGGAGATGAAGCTCGTCTCCCCGGCGAACAAGCGGAAGTACCGCATCATCGTCATGGGCGCCGGCCTCGCCGGCGCCTCGGCGGCGGCGTCGCTCGGCGAGCTGGGCTACACCGTGGACGCCTTCTGCTTCCAGGACTCCCCGCGCCGGGCGCACAGCATAGCGGCCCAGGGCGGCATCAACGCCGCGAAGAACTACCCCAACGACGGGGACAGCGTCCACCGGCTCTTCCATGACACCGTGAAGGGCGGCGACTTCCGCTCCCGGGAGGCGAACGTCTACCGCCTGGCCCAGCTCAGCGCCGGGATCATCGACCAGTGCGTGGCCCAGGGCGTGCCCTTCGCCCGGGACTACGCCGGCTACCTGGACAACCGGTCCTTCGGCGGCGCGCAGGTCTCGCGCACCTTCTACGCCCGGGGCCAGACGGGCCAGCAGCTGCTGCTCGGCGCCTACGCCGGCCTGATGCGCCAGGTGCGGCTCGGCACGGTGCGCATGCATCCGCGCACCGAGATGCTGGACCTCGTGGTGAAGGACGGCCACGCCAAGGGCATCACGGTGCGCGACCTCGTGACCGGCGCGGTCTCGTCCTGGGCAGGGGATGCGGTCTGCCTCGCCACGGGCGGGTATTCCAACGTCTTCTACCTCTCCACGAACGCCGTGGGCTCGAACGTCACGGCAGCGTTCCGCGCCTACCGCAGGGGCGCGCTCTTCGCCAATCCCTGCTTCACCCAGATCCACCCCACCTGCATCCCGGTCTCGGGGGACCACCAGTCCAAGCTCACGCTCATGTCCGAGTCGCTCCGGAACGACGGCCGGGTCTGGGTGCCGAAGAGCGCCGGGGACCGCCGGCCGCCGGCCGAGATCCCCGGGCAGGAGCGGGACTACCTGCTGGAGCGGAAGTACCCGGCCTACGGCAACCTCGCGCCGCGCGACATCGCCTCGCGCGCGGCCAAGGAGGCCTGCGACGAGGGCCGCGGCGTCGGTCCGGGCGGCTACGGCGTCTACCTCGACTTCCAGGACGCCATCGCCCGGCTGGGCGAGGGGGCCATCCGGGAGCGCTACGGCAACCTCTTCGAGATGTACGAGCGGATCACGGGCGAGGACGCCTACCGCCGGCCGATGCGCATCTACCCGGCGCCGCACTACACCATGGGCGGCCTCTGGGTGGACTACGACCTCCAGAGCAGCCTGCCCGGCCTCTTCGTGCTGGGCGAGGCGAACTTCTCGGACCACGGGGCGAACCGGCTCGGCGCCAGCGCCCTCATGCAGGGCTTGGCGGACGGCTACTTCATCATTCCCTATACCATCGCGGACCACCTCGCCCGGACGGAGCCGGGCAGCGTGACCGTCGACGACCCGGTCTTCCGGGCCTCGCGCGAAGAGGTCCGGCAGGCAACGGCCCGGATGCTGGCGGTCCAGGGCCGCCGGACCGTCTCGGAGTTCCATCGCGAACTCGGAAGGCTGATGTGGGATGCCGTCGGGATGTCCCGCAGCAAGGAAGGTCTCACCGCGGCCCTGAAGCGGATCCCGGAGCTGCGGGCCGAGTTCCATGAAGATGTGCGCGTCACCGGGAGCGGCGAGGGACTGAACCAGGAGCTGGAGCGCGCCGGCCGGGTGGCGGACTTCCTCGAGTTCGGCGAGCTCATGGCGCGCGACGCCCTGCTGCGCGAGGAGTCCTGCGGCGGCCACTTCCGCGTGGAGCACCAGACCGCCGAGGGCGAGGCGAAGCGCGACGACGCCCGCTTCGCCCATGTGGCGGCCTGGGAGCACCGGGGCCCGGACCAGGAGCCGGTCCTGCACAAGGAGCCGCTCGCCTTCGAGACCGTGGAGCTTGCGGTGAGAAGCTATAAGTGACGCAAGCACCAAAACACAAGCATCAAATTTCAAATAAGCACCAATTTTCAAGAACCAAATCCTAAGCGTTTCGAATTTCGGTCATTGGGAGTTGGAATTTATTTGGGATTTGTCATTTGGTATTTGGAGATTCCATGGATCTAATCTTATACGTCTGGCGCCAGAAGGGGCCGAAGGAAAAAGGCCGACTCGTCCAGTACGCGGCGAAGGGCGTCTCGCCCGACATGTCCTTTCTCGAAATGCTGGACGTGGTGAACCAGGGCCTGATCCGCCGGGGCGACGACCCCATCGCCTTTGACAGCGACTGCCGCGAGGGCATCTGCGGCGCCTGCGGCCAGGTGGTGAACGGCCTCCCCCACGGCCCGAAGGAGCGGACCACCACCTGCCAGCTGCACATGCGGAACTTCCAGGACGGGGACACGCTCTACATCGAGCCCTTCCGGGCGCGGGCTTTCCCCGTGGTCCGCGACCTGGTCGTGGACCGCAGCAGCCTGGACCGGGTGATCCAGGCGGGCGGCTACGTCTCCGTGCATACCGGCGGCGTGCCGGACGGCAACGCGATCCTGGTCCCGAAGCAGGATGCGGACACGGCCATGGACGCTGCGGAGTGCATCGGCTGCGGCGCCTGCGTGGCCGCCTGCCCCAACGGCTCGGCCATGCTCTTCACCGCCGCCAAGGTATCCCACCTTGCGGCCCTGCCCCAGGGACGGGCCGAGGCGGGCCGCCGCGTCTGCATGATGACCGAGGAGATGCTCGGCGCGGGATTCGGGAACTGCGGCAACCATTACGAGTGCGAGGCCGCCTGCCCCAAGGGCATCAGGGTCCGGTTCATCGCAAAGCTCAACCGGGAGTATCTCAGGGCGCAGATCACGGGATCGAAGTAGCGCGCATCGCGATCGGCCCGCTCGTATGATATTCCCTGTCTCTATCCAGAGAGTGCCGAAAGGAGGATCGAGCAAGCGGGGGCCTCACGGACCCCGCCTCTCACACCACCGTACGCGCCATTCGGCATACGGCGGTTCATGCAAAGCTTGTTAAGCCTTGAGCAGCTGCTTCTTATGCGCTGTCATGGTGTATCCGAGAAAGCTCCGTTTCCACGAGCGGGCCACCGCGCTCCGGCGGAGAGATACTGCCGGGCGAGCCGGAGGATTCGTTTGTCCTTGACCCGTCTGGCCACGCGGCTCATGAGCACGTCGTGGTTCACGCGGT
>CAZTXN010000043.1:0-17593 GCA_964617655.1 uncultured Nitrospiraceae bacterium
TCTTCCGGGCGAAGCAGGACTGGGAGTACACCTTCAACAGCATCACCGACATGGTCACGGTCCATGACAAGGACTTCAACATCATCCTGGCGAACAGGGCGGCGGAGAAGATCCTCGGCCTGCCGCTCCTGGACCTGATGAAGGAGCGGAAATGCTTCAGCTATTACCATGGCACGGACGCGCCGCCGGCGGGCTGCCCGAGCTGCGACTGCCTCCAGACCGGGAAGCCCGCGGAGTTCGAGGTCTTCGAGCCGCATCTCAACCGGCACATAGAGCTTCGCGCGGTGCCGCGGGTCGACAGCGAGGGGAAGATCATCGGGCTCATCCATACCGTGCGGGACATCAACGACCGGAAGCTGGCCCAGGCCGCCGCGGAGCGCTACAGCAGCAAGCTGGCAGGCCTGAACACGGCATCGAACCGGCTGATCGGCGGAACGAGGGTGCAGGACATCTACCAGGTGATCTGTGCCATCAGCCACAACCTCTTCGACGTGGCGCTGGTCTGGCTCGGGATCATCGAGCCGGGCAGCTTCGCGGTCCGGCCGGTAGGGCGCGCGGGAAGCGAGGATGGCTATCTCGGGCAGATCACGGTCACCTGGGACGACGGGCCGCTCGGCCAGGGGCCGACCGGCAGGGCGATACGCACCCGGCATCCCCAGACCGGCAGGCCGGGGGACCCGTCCTTCGCGCCCTGGCGGGATGAGGCCGGGAAGCGCGGTTTCGCATCCTCCCTCGCCGTGCCGCTGCTCACCATGAGCGGGGACTGCATCGGCGCGCTGAACTTCTACGGCAGGGAGGACGCCTTCGACGCCGACACGGTGCGCCTGATCCAGGTCTTCGCCAACCAGGCGGCCGTGGCCATCGAGAACGCCCGGCTGGTCGAGGGGCTGGAACGGACGGTCCTGGAGCGCACCCGGGACCTGGAGGACGCCAACACCGAGCTGCAGGCGGTGAACCGGGAGCTGGAGCAGCGGCGCGGCGAGGCGGAGCAGGCCAGCAGGGCCAAGACCGACTTCCTGGCCAACATGTCCCACGAGCTCCGGACGCCGCTGAACGCCATCATCGGGTTCTCGGACATCATGCTCATGGAGATGGCCGGACCGCTGGCCGACCGGCAGCGCGAGTTTCTGAAGGACATCTCGGGCAGCGCCGGCCACCTCCTGACGCTCATCAACGACATCCTGGATCTCTCGAAGATCGAGGCGGGGAAGATGGAGCTCGATCCGGACGTGGTCTCCGTACGGGAGCTCATCGCGTCCTCGCTCGACATGTTCAAGGAGAAGGCGCTGCGCCACCGCATCTCGACCACCTCGGTCGTCGAGCCGCCGGACCTGGAGATCACCGCCGACGGCAGGAAGCTGAAGCAGGTCCTGGTCAATCTCCTCTCGAACGCATACAAGTTCACGCCTGACGGAGGATCGGTGGAGGTCGCGGCCCGGGCGCTGCCGGACCTGGCGCCGCCGGCGCCGGGCTCGCCGGAAGCGGCGGCCCACCGGCCGCGGCCCGCGGTGGAGATCAGCGTGCAGGACACGGGCATCGGGATCTCGCGGGAGAACCAGCGGAAGCTCTTCCAGCCCTTCCAGCAGGGCGACAAGGGACTTACCCGCAACTACTCCGGCACCGGCCTGGGGCTGAACCTCTGCCGCAGGATCGTGGAACTGCACGGGGGGAGGATCTGGGTCGAGAGCGACGAGGGAAGGGGGAGCACGTTCTTCTTCACCATCCCCGTCGTATTGTGAGGTGACGCCATGTCCGAGGAAAACGGCAAGCGGAAAGTGCTCGTCGTGGACGACGAGGAGATGAACCGGAAGATGTTCTCGTTCATCCTGGAGAAGTCTGGCTACTGCTGCGACACGGCCCTGGACGGCCAGGAGGCGCTCGACCGGGCCCGGGCCGGCGCTCCGGACCTGGTGCTGCTCGACGTCATGATGCCGCGCATGGACGGCTTCGAGGCCTGCAGGAGGCTGAAGCAGGACCCGGCCACGCAGCGCATTCCGGTGGTGATGGTGACCGCCCTGGCCGACCGGGATGCACGCATGACGGGTCTTAATGCGGGCGCGAACGACTTCCTGACCAAGCCCGTGGACGCGGCGGAGCTTACCCTGCGCGCCCGGAACCTCATCCGGATCAAGGAGTACGAGGACTTCCTGCAGCGGCACAGCGAAGCGCTGGAGCAGGAGGTCGAGAAGCGGACCGCGGCCCTGGTCCGGTCGCAGGAGGACCTGAAGCAGAGCCAGCGCGACACCATCCAGCGGCTCACGCTGGTCGCGGAGTTCAAGGACGAGGACACGGGCTCCCACATCAAGCGCATCTCCTTCTACTGCGCGTTGATCGCGGAGCGTCTGGGCATGGCGAAGGAGGACGTGGAGATGATCTCCTACGCCAGCCCGATGCATGACATCGGCAAGGTGGGCATCCCCTCGGACATCATCCTGAAGCCCGGCAGGCTCAGCCCCGAGGAGTTCGCGCTCATGAAGACCCACACGGTCATCGGCGCGCGCATCCTGCAGGGGGCCGGCTCGCGCATGCTCGACATGGCGGAGCGCATCGCCCGCAGCCACCATGAGCGGTGGGACGGCGGCGGCTATCCGCTCGGCCTGTCGCGTGAGGAGATCCCCCGCGAGGCGCGGATCATGAACATCGTGGACCAGTACGACGCGCTCCGGAGCCGCAGGCCCTACAAGCCGCCTTTCGACCACGAGAAGGCGTGCCGGATCATCCTCGAGGGCGACGGCAGGACCCTGCCGTCCCATTTCGACCCGGCAGTGCTCGCGGTCTTCCGGGAGGTCCATGAGGAGTTCCGGAGGATCTATGACGAGCACCAGGAGTGACGCGGTCAGGGCGGTCCGGACGGCCGGTCAGGCGCGCAGCAGCACCAGCGCGGCGTTGCTGCCGCCGAAGCCGAGGGAGTTCGAGAGGGCGGCGCGGAGGTCCCGGCGCCGGGCCTCACCGGGTACGTAGTCGAGGTCGCAGACCGGGTCCGGGTGCTCGAGGTTGATCGTCGGCGGGATGATGCCTTCCCGGAGGGCCAGGGCGGTGAGCCCGGCCTCGACCGCGCCCGCCGCGCCGAGCAGATGGCCGAGCATGGACTTGGAGGAGCTCACCGCCAGCCGGTCCGCATGCGTTCCGAAGGCCCTGCGGATCGCCAGCGTCTCGATGCGGTCGTTCACCGGCGTCGCGGTTCCATGGGCGTTCAGGTAGTCCACGGCCCCGGCCGGCAGTCCCGCATCGGCCAGCGCGGCCAGCATGGCCCTGCAGGGGCCGTCGCCTTCCGGGTCCGGGCTGGTAAAGTGATGGGCGTCCGCGGTCAGGCCGTACCCCGCCAGCTCCGCATAGATCCCTGCCCCGCGTTGTTCCGCGCCTGCCCGCTCCTCCAGCACCAGCACCCCGGCCCCTTCGGAGAGCACGAAGCCGTCGCGGTCCCGGTCAAAGGGCCTGCTCGCCCGTCCGGGCTCGCTGTTCCTGCGCGAGAGGGCCCGGGCCTGGCAGAACCCGGCCAGCACGAGCGGCGTGAGCGCGGCCTCGGTCCCGCCGGCGATCATACGGTCAGCATCGCCGCGCTGGATGATCTTCATGGCCTCGCCGAGAGCGTGGGCGCCGGTCGCGCAGGCCGTCGAGACGTCGAGGCAGGGCCCCCGGGCGCCGAGCTTCATGGCCACGTATCCCGAGGCCATGTTCACCAGCGTCATGGGCGTATAGAACGGCGAGACCGCCCGCGGACCCTTCGCGAGGAAGGCGATGAGGTTCTTCTCGTTTGTCGCGACCCCGCCCCGGCCGGATCCGATAAGCACCCCGGTCCGGAGCGAGGCTTCGGGCGAAAGGGCGAGCCGGGCGTCCTCGATTGCCATGAGCGCCGCGGCGAGCGCGTACCGGATGAAGGGGTCGGTCCGCTGGACCTCCTTCGGCCCAAGGAAACCTCCCGGATCGAAGCCCTTTACCTCGCCGGCGATGCGCGTGGAGAATGCCGAGGCGTCGAACTTCGTGATCGCGGCGATGCCGGACCTGCCTTTGCGCACCCCTTCCCAGGTGGAACGAAGATCGTTCCCCAGCGGCGTCACCATGCCCATGCCGGTTATCACCACGCGGCGTTTCACGGACGCACTATACGGTTTTTCCCCTGCCTTGTCAAAACCCCGCTGCCAGGGCGAAACGCTTTGACATCGACGCGCAGTGTGCTATAGTTCTCCTATCATCACGACCCAAGGAGGAAGCTTGATGGAACGGACGGACCTTGCAGGCATGACCGTCGCCGAGCTGAAGGCGCTGGCAAAGAAACGGAAGGTCGCCCTGCCCGCGGGAGCGAAGAAGGCCGACCTCATTGCAGCGCTCGGCGGGAACGCGAAGGCGGGGGCGCGGCCCAAGGCCGCTTCCGCGGCCAGGAAGACGAGACCGACAGCAGCGGGAGCGAAGAAGGCCGCGAAGACCGGCGGCAGGGCAAAGGCCGGGACCGCGGGAACTGCCGCACCCGCCAGGGCCGGGGGACCGGCTCGGCGTATCACGCGGACGACCGGGGAGCCCCTGCAGGCGCAGGAACAGGTCTCGGATGCCAAGTACTACTCCGGCCCGCAGCAGCGGCCGCCGCAGCGAAAGGGGCTGCCGGTGGAGTACGGCGAGGAGCGCATCGCCCTCCTGGCGCGCGACCCGGACACGGTCTTTGCCTACTGGGAGGTGCCGAAGGCGCGGCTCGAGAAGGAGCGCGCAGCGCAGGGGAAGGAGAGCCGCCTCTGCATCAGGGTCTATGACGTGACCGGCGTCCGGTTCAACGGCTCGAACGCGACCTCCTCTGTCGACCAGGAGGTCTACGAGCGGCTGGGGAGCTGGTACTTCACGCTCCGCCGGCCGGCCCATACCTTCGTGGCCGATGTGGGACTGCGGAGCCGCGGCGGCGCGTTCCGGACGATCGCCCGCTCCGCTGCGGTGACCATGCCGCGGGCCGGCGTCTCGGACCTGGAGGACCTGGAATGGCGCGCGCTGGAGGAGGACCTCCTCCGGCTCTACGGCCTCGGCGCGGCCGCGGGCCGGGACCTTTCCTCGGCCCGGGCGCTGGAGCAGCTCCGGCAGCGGCTCCGGATGGACGCAGCCTCGCCGGGCGTCTCTTCCTGGACCGGACGGCCGGAAGGCCGGTGAGAACATCCACCACGGAGGCACAGAGGCACGGAGAAAGTCCCGAATGCATCCGGCCGAGATCCTCTCCGTGTCTCCGTGATAGATGCCGTATCGACCGACCGCATTGATGTTGCGATGTCATTGACCCAAGGTCCATCCCCCGGGATGGACCTTTGTCGTGATGCACCGCTGCTGGTTCCGCCCCGCGCTCCCGCGCGGCGAGGCCCGGAGGTCCGCTGGTGAAAGGCTATCTCGCGCTGGTCCTGCATTCCCATCTGCCCTTCGTGCGCCATCCGGAGCACGACCGCTTCCTGGAGGAGGACTGGCTCTTCGAGGCGATCACCGAGACCTACCTCCCGCTGCTCAGGGTCTTCGACGGGCTGGTCCGGGACGGCCTGGACTTCCGCATCACCCTGAGCCTCTCGCCCACGCTGATCGCCATGCTGACCGATCCCCTGCTGCAGCAGCGCTATGTCCGCCACCTCAACCGCCTGGTCGAGCTTGCCGAACGCGAGGTGCTGCGCACCGCGTCGGAGCCGGAGTTCCACGCCCTGGCGGTGATGTACCGCGACCTCTTCCGGGACGCGCGCCAGGCATTCCAGGAGCGGTACGGCCGGAACCTCGTGGCGGCCTTCCGGCGGTTCCAGGACCTGGGCAGAGCCGAGCTCATCACCAGCGCCGCGACCCACGCCTTCCTGCCGCTCCTGCGGGACCGGAAGGCCCTGCGCGCCCAGGTGCTGGTGGCGGCGGAGCAGCATGCGCGGCTGCTCGGCGCTGCGCCCCGGGGCATCTGGCTGCCGGAGTGCGGCTATGCCGAAGGGATCGACGAGGTGCTGGCCGAGGCGGGCATCCGGTACTTCTTCACCGACGCCCACGGCATCCTGCATGCCACGCCCCGTCCGCAGTACGGGGTCTATGCGCCCCTCACCTGTCCCTCGGGCGTGGCGGCCTTCGGGAGGGACCTGGAGACATCGGCCCAGGTCTGGAGCTCCCGGGAGGGCTATCCCGGCGACCCGTGGTACCGCGACTTCTACCGCGACGCGGGATTCGACCTCGATCCGGACTATCTCCGTCCTTACCTCCCGCCGGGCGGCGGACGCGCGCCCCTGGGCATCAAATACCACCGGATCACCGGCGGGTCCGGGGGGAAGGCGCCCTACGTGCGGAGCAGGGCGCTGGAGCGCGCCGCGGTCCATGCCGGGGACTTCCTTGCAAAGCGCGAGGAGCAGGCGGACCGGCTGGCCGGGGCCATGCCCCACCGCCGGCCGCTGATCATTGCGCCCTATGATGCCGAGCTCTTCGGCCACTGGTGGTTCGAGGGTCCGGACTGGCTGGACCAGCTCTTTCGCGCCGCGGCCCGCGGACCGCGCGCGGTGGGGTTCATTACGCCCTCGGAGTACCTGGACCGCCATCCCCGCCGCCAGAAGGCCTTGCCGGCGGCCTCGAGCTGGGGCTACCGGGGATATGCCGAGTTCTGGCTGAACGAAAAGAACGACTGGACCTACCGCCATCTCGACCGGGCCGCGGAACGGATGATGGAGCTGGCGCAGCGCCATCCCTCGGCGCGCGGAACCCTGCGGCGGGCGCTGGACCAGGCCGCGCGGGAGCTGCTGCTGGCCCAGGCGTCGGACTGGGCCTTCATCATGCGCGCTGGCGGCCATGCAGACTACGCGGAGCGGCGCATCCAGGACCACCTGCTGCGGTTCACGAGGCTCTATGACGACATCACGGCCGGCCGGGTTGACGAGGCATGGCTGGGGGAGCTAGAATACCGGGACAACTGCTTCCCGGAGATCGATTACCGCGTCTATGCGTGAGGGATCCATATAAGAGCAGGCTCTACCACGGAGGCACGGAGACACAGAGAAGAACAGAATGAACAGCAGACGCGTAGGTTGGGTTGAACGAAGTGAAACCCAACAGAAGCCGTTGAGTCGCGCTCTGCTTGACCCAGCCTGTGGTGTTCCTATAGCCTCTGCCATGGTATTTCTTTGCGAGCTTGGCGGCTTTGCGCGAGACCGAAGTTTCTCGTTGCTTTTCTTATTTGCGAACGAACCAATATCTCTATCATGCTTGAACGTTCCGTCATCAGGGAGCTGCGCGCCGTTCTCGGCGCGGATAACCTCTTCACCGGCCCCGAGGATCTGACGGTCTATGCCTATGACGCCACGCGGCGATCCTCCCTGCCCTGGGCCGTGGCGCGGCCGGCCACGACGGAGGAAGTCAGCCGCATCCTGCTCCTGGCGAACCGCTTCGGGTTCCCCGTGGTGCCCCGCGGCGCCGGGTCAGGCATGTCCGGCGGGTCGGTGCCGGTCCGGGGCGGGGTGGTGCTCAGCTTCGAGCGCATGGCCCGCATCCTGGAGATCGACGACCAGGACCGGATCGCCGTGGTCCAGCCCGGCGTCGTGACCGGCGATCTCCAGCGGGAGGCGGAGTCCCGCGGCCTCTTCTATCCGCCCGACCCGGCCAGCGCGGCCTTCTGCACCATCGGCGGCAATGTGGCCGAGTGCGCCGGCGGCCTGCGGGCGGTGAAGTACGGCGTGACGCGCGACTATGTGCTGGGACTCGAGGCCGTGCTGCCCACGGGCGAGATCGCGCGCACGGGCTCCCGGACGCTCAAGAGCGTAGCGGGCTACGACCTGACGCGTCTGCTGGTCGGCTCCGAGGGCACCCTCGGCGTGGCGACCGAGATCACCCTGCGGCTCCTGCCCCTGCCGGAGAGCGTCAGGACGCTCGCGGCCTTCTTCCGGACCGTCGGGGACGCCTCCGCGGTGATTTCCGGGAGCGCTGCCGCGCGGATCGTGCCGCGGGCCTTCGAGCTCGTAGACGGTCCGTCGCTCCGGGCGGTCTCCCGCCATCTCGGCGCGGAGATCCCGGCAGGGGCGGAGGCCATGCTCCTGATCGAGACCGACGGCCCGGCAGCGTCGGCGGAGCAGGAGATCGGCCGCATCGGGGAGCTCTGCAGGAAGGCGGGAGCGCTCTCGATGGCGAAAGCGGCGGGACCGGAGGAGCAGGAGCAACTCTGGACCCTGCGGCGGTCCATCTCACCGGCGCTCTACGCGCTCAAACCGAAGAAGCTGAACGAGGACATCGTCGTCCCGGTCAGCCGGATGCCGGACATCCTGGCAGAGATCGAACGCATCGCCCGGAAGCAGGGCCTCCTGATCGCCTGCTTCGGCCATGCGGGGGACGGGAACATCCATGTGAACGTCATGCTGGACCAGGGCGAGGAGGAGCGGGGCGAAGCGGCGGTGCGCGCGGTGCTGGAGGCCGTGGTCCGCATGCGCGGCAGCATCAGCGGGGAGCACGGCATCGGGCTCGCGAAGGCGGCCTTTCTGCCCCTCGAGGCGGGGCCTGCGGCGCTCGCTGCCATGCGGAGGATCAAGCGGGCGCTCGACCCGAAGGATATCCTGAATCCCGGGAAGATATTCCTGGATGAGGCAGTGGGAGAGCGGAATGCGGAGTGAACCGACGGGTCGTGAAGGGATGACCGCGAGGACGCGAAGAGCGCAGGGGCGGACGGACCTCCCGACGCGCCTGCACGGATCCCTGCGCGCCCTGGGCGCCGTCGCGGTCCGATCTGTTGTTCTCTGCCTGCTCGCGCCGGGCTTTGCGTCCGCGGAGACCGCATCGATTGACGACCTGCGGACCCGGGTGGCCGCGCTCGAGGCCAAGGCCGCGGAGCTGGAGGAGCAGAACCGGGGACTCCGGGCCATGCTGCAGGCGCTCGAGACCGACGACCTCTATATCGTCGTGGACACCGAGAACAACCGGCTCACCCTGCGGCAGGGCGACCGCGTGCTGCTCTCGGCCGTCGTCGGGACCGGCAGCCGGCAGGAGGTGGAGGAGGAGACCGGCAGGAGCTGGTTCTTCGAGAGCCCCACGGGCTCGCTCACCGTGCTGGGCAAGGAGCGTAACCCGGTCTGGATCCGGCCGGACTGGTCCTACGTGGAGGAGAACATGCCCGTCCCGCCGATCACCGACCCGGACCGCATCGTGCGGGACGTGCTGGGCAAGTATGCCCTGATCCTCGGCCACGGGTACAAGATCCACGGAACGAAGTACACGGAGCTCCTGGGCACGAACTTCACGCACGGCTGCATCTCCGTGGGCGACGAGGACCTCGAGCAGCTCTACCGCAGGGTGCCGGTGGGCGCCAGGGTGTATATCTACTGATGAGGGGGAGGGGAGAGCTCGGCGTGCGTACGAGGGGATACGGCATATGCTGCATGGTCATCACCCTGCTGCTCCCTGTCCTGCAGGCCGGCGCGTCCGAGCTGGAGGCGCTGCGGAAGCAGGAGCGGCGGCTCGAGCGAAGGGTCCGGCAGCTCGAGCAGGAGCAGGAGCTCCTGCTCTACCGGAAGTCCTTCCAGCAATCGGACTCGAAGTATCTCATCATCGACCGCTCCGCGGGCAGGGGCACGCTGCGGTACCGGGGCCGCGTGCTGCGGACCTTCCCGGTCTCGGGCAGCCGTTCGGCGAGGCCGGGCCCCGCGGTGATGACCGCCAGGAACGGCGTGGTGAGCAAGGCGAACTGGCTGGTCTTCGGAAATGACGCGGTCATCAGGGTCAGGGGAACGGCGCTTCCGGCCGGCGAACTGAAAGGCGTGCCGGTTCTCACCGTCGGCTCCCGCGACATGGCCGTGCTCTCGACCGTGCTGGATGTCGGTTCGCAGATCTACCTGCAGTGATAACGTGCTGCTCCTTCCCCTCCGCGTTCGTCCTGTCGCCTGTTCAATTCGAGAAGGACCATGATCCACCACAGAGGCACAGTCGCGTAGGTTGGGTAGAACGAAGTGAAACCCAACAGAAGCTGTCGGGTCGCGCTGCGCTTGACCCGACCTACGTCCGTGTGGTATGGATCGTTCAGTCCAGAGCAAACTAAATTGCACAAAATTGCCCTATTCTGCGTCGGTAAAAGTAACATCAGTATTACCAATTGTTACTGACCCGGAAAGCTGTTCTGTTCAGAGAGCCATTGTTTATCTAAAGTTATGGTAACTGCAATTTTATAGAGAAATATATTACGTCCAGGGCCTGAGCCTCTTTTTTCAGTCTATCTCCAGTGACCGAACGAATCAGATGACCCTGCAGCCCGGTGTTGCTTCTGATAACAATCTTTATAATCAAATAGTTGTAGTTTCCCGCTGTGATATAGTTATGCATGTCCCGTGGGGTCTGCCGGATGAAAGGCATCCGGTACAGCCATCGTGAAGCGCAACTCCCTGTCTCTTGCGGCGTTTTTCAGGACCTGCTTATTCAATTGGCACCTGTTTTGCTTTTATTTATAGTAAGGTCCAGGTACCGCACTCCCTGTTTTCCCCTTGATAGATAGAACGATCCATGGTGGCTGAGGACGTCATAAACTTCCTGAAGGATGTTCCGCCGTTCCAGTTCCTGAGCGAGGCGGAACTGAAGGCCATTGCGGCGAACATCTCCATGGAGTTCTATCCCAAGGACACCGTCATCCTGAAGCAGGACGCGCCGGCCAGCGACGCCCTCCGCATCATCAAGAAGGGCGGGGTCAAGATCTCGATGCGCACCGAGAGCGGACAGGACGCGGTCATCGACCACCGCGGCGAGGGCGACACCTTCGGCCTTATCTCCATGATCGGCAGGGACGAGCGGCAGAAGACGACCATCGTGGCCCTGGAGGACACGATCTGCTATCTCCTGAAGAAGGACCGGATCATGCCGGTGATCGAGAGCAATCCGGCGATCACCGAGTACTTCCTGCAGTTCCATTTCTCGAAGTACGTGGACAAGACGTACCGCGAGCTGCACTCCAAGAGCCTGTTCTACGGCAGCAGCGACCATCTTCTCTTCACGACCCCGGTGGGGGAGATCGCCACGAAGGACGTGGTGACCGTGGACGAGCAGGCAACGATCCGCGAGGCCGCGCAGGCCATGGCGACGAACCGCATCAGCTCGCTCATCGTCCTGGACCGGGCCGGCAATCCGGCGGGCATCGTGACCGACAGGGACCTGCGCGAGAAGGTGGTGGCCAAGGGGCGGGACGTGGACGGCGACGTGCGCGACATCATGACGCTGCCGCTCATCCGGGTGGACGTGAAGGACTACTGCTTCGAAGCGGTCCTGAAGATGATCAAGCACAACATCCACCACATCCTGGTGATCCGGGACGGCCGGCTCTCCGGCGTGCTGACGAACCACGACCTGATGATGCTCCAGGGCGCCTCTCCTCTCTCCTTCGCCAAGGACGTGGAGAGCCAGGAGACCGTCGAGGGGCTGGTGCCGGTCTCGACCAAGATCAACCGCGTCGTGGGCCTGCTGCTGAAGGAGGGCGCCAAGGCCAGCAACATCACGAAGATCATCACCGAGCTGAACGACCGGCTCGTGCGGAAGGTGCTCGAGATCGCCGAGCGCAGGTTCGGCCGGCCGCCGCTCTCCTACTGCTGGTCCTCCTTCGGGAGCGAAGGGCGGCGGGAGCAGACCTTCCGGACCGACCAGGACAATGCGATCATCCATGCCGACCCGGCCACGCCGGAGCAGGAGGAGGCGGCGCGGAAGTACTTCGCGGACTTCACGGTCTTCGTCCGGGACAGCCTGGTGCGCTGCGGCTTCCCGCCCTGCGAGGCGGACTACATGGCCAGCAATCCCAAGTGGTGCCGGCCGATCCGGACCTGGAAGAAATATTTCACCTCATGGATCACTCAGCCGAATCCCGAGGCCGTCCTGCGCTCGCTCATCTTCTTCGATTTCCGGTGCCTCTCGGGCGACCATGCGCTGGCCGACGAGCTCCGGGAGCACCTCTGGCGGACGCTGGAGGGCAAGAGCATCTTCCTGGCGCAGATGGCGGGCGTGATCACCAAGAACCGGCCGCCCCTCGGGTTCTTCCGGACCTTCATCGTGGAGAAGGACGGCAAGCATAAGGACGAGCTGAACCTCAAGTACAGCGGCATCGGCCCTCTGGTGGACGTGGTGCGGCTCATGGCGCTCGAGAGCCGGGTCGCCGAGACCTCGACGCTCGACCGCATCGAGGCCATGCGCGGGAAGCACCCCGCCATGGAGACCACCGCGGACGAGCTGGCCCAGGCCTTCGAGTTCATCAACCTGCTCCGGATCCATCACCAGGTGGAGCAGATGGAGGCCGGCGCGCCGCCCGACAACTTCATCAACCCGAGCAGCCTGAGCAACCTCGAGAAGCGCATGCTGAAGGAGTCCTTCCAGGTGATCTCCCGGGTCCAGGACGGGCTGATAGCCCAGTTCGGGCCGGGCATGGTGGGAGGCTAGGCGACATGCTGGAGCTCTTCCGGGCATGGAAGAACCGGAGCGCGGCGACGGACGGCGTGGACCGCTCCGGCCCTATCGACCAGTGCCGGTACGTGGTCATGGACACGGAGCTGACCGGCCTCGACCGGCGGAGGGACTCCATCGTCTCGATCGGCGCGGTGGCCATGGAGGGCGGCAGGATCCTGCTCGGCAGGAGGTTCTACGAGATCGTGCGCCCCGCGTCGGAGCTCACGTCCGAGAGCGTGGTGGTGCACGGGATCACGCCGCAGGAATGCCGGAACAAGCCCTGCATCGGCGACGTGCTCGGCGATTTCCTGCGGTTCTGCCAGGGAGCGGTGGTGGTGGGCCATTTTCTCTCCCTCGACCTGGGGTTCCTGAACAAGGAGCTAAAGCAACTGACCGGCCGGTCCTTCGGACCGCCGGCGGTGGACACGCTGAAGCTCCATGAATGGATCGAGGAGCATGACGGCGGGTTCAGCGGGCATTACAACGGCGGGTCGGAGGAGAAGGACCTCTTCTCCCTGGCGCGCAGGCACCAGGTGCCGGTGGCGGCGGCCCATGACGCCCAGATGGACGCCTTCATAACGGCGCAGCTCTTCCAGCGGTTCCTCCGGTCCCTGCCGGCGCTCGGCGTGCGGACCGTAAAGGACCTGCTGCGGATCGGAAGACCCTGAAGGGGAGGGAGGTGATCGACGACGGGATACGGTATATACGAAACACTGCAACGGAACGCTGATCAATCATACAAGAAAGGGAGGTAATGGTATGGCTCAAGAGATCGATAAAAGCAAGCTGGAAGCCTACTGGAAGGACAACGTACGGATCACGGCGATCATTCTCGGCATCTGGTTCTTCGTGACCTACGTGGTGGCCTTCTTCGCGGGCGCGCTGAATGCGATCGTGATCTTCGGGTTCCCCCTGGGGTACTATATGGGCGCCCAGGGCTCGATCACCATATTCGTCGTCCTGATCTTCTTCTACGCGAACTACATGAACAAGAAGGACATCGAGTACGGCGTGCAGGAGGATGAATAACATGGCTAAGAAGAGAACAGGAACGTTCATCGACAACCTGGGGCGCATCTACGGCATGTACACCGGCGTGTTCATCGCCTTCGTGATCGCCCTGGGCATCGCCGAGGCGCTCGGCATGACCCAGAAGACCATCGGCTACCTCTTCATGTTCGTGACGATCGCGGTCTATGCCGCCATCGGCATCATGTCGAGGACCGCCAAGGTCTCGGAGTACTATGTTGCCGGCCGAACGGTGCCGGCGTTCTTCAACGGCATGGCCACGGGCTCGGACTGGATGTCCGCGGCCTCGTTCATCTCCATGGCCGGCGCGCTCTACGGCCTCGGCTATGACGGCCTCGCCTATATCATGGGCTGGACCGGCGGCTACGTGCTGCTCGCCGTCTTCCTCGGCCCCTACCTCCGGAAGTTCGGTCAGTACACGATCCCCGACTTCCTCGGCGCCCGGTACGGCGGCCATGCGGCCCGCTCCCTGGGCGTGATCGCGGCGCTCGCCACGTCCTTCACCTACCTGATCGCGCAGGTGACGGGCGTGGGCATCATCACCAGCCGCTTCCTGGGCCTCGACTTCAATGTCGGCGTCTTCGTGGGCCTGGGCGGCATCCTGGTCTGCTCGCTCCTCGGCGGCATGAAGGCCGTCACCTGGACGCAGGTGGCCCAGTACATCATCCTGATCATCGCGTACCTCACGCCGGTCACGGTGATGTCCTTCAAGGCCACGGGCGTGCCGATCCCGCAGATCACGTACGGCCAGATCCTGAAGAAGATCGAAGCCCGGGAGAAGGAGATCATGGCGGACCCGAAGCAGCAGGAGGTCCGGGACATCTGGAAGGCCAAGGCGGACGAGGCCGGGGCGAAGCTCAAGGGCCTGAAGGAGAAGGGCGCGGGCTACCTGGCCGAGCAGAAGGCGGGGCTCGAGGCGAAGCTGGCCGCGCTGCCGAAGACCGCCGTCGAGGCGGATCGCGAGAAGATCAAGAAGGACATAGCCGCGGTCCCGGCGAGCGTCGAGGCGGCGCAGGATAAGTGGGAGAAGGACCAGAAGGACGCAGCAGGACGGGCCAAGCCGATCAAACCCTATGTCGAGCCCTTCGCTCGCATGGACAAGAGGAACATGCTGGCGCTCATCTTCTGCCTCATGGTGGGCACCGCCGGCCTGCCGCACATCCTGATGCGGTACTACACCGTGCCGTCGGTGAAGGAGGCGCGGACCTCGGTGGGCTGGTCGCTCTTCTTCATCTTCCTGCTCTACTTCACGGCGCCGGCCTACGCGGCCTTCGCCCGGAACGAGATCCTGACCCAGGTCGTGGGCCAGTCCTTCTCGGCGCTGCCGGGATGGGTGGCGTCATGGGGCAAGGTCGGGCTCTTTAAGGTCGTGGACATGAACGGCGACGGCATCATCCAGTTCGCCGAGATGATCATCAACACCGACGTCATCGTGCTGGCCACGCCCGAGATCGCCGGTCTGCCGTACGTCGTCGCCGGCCTGGTGGCCGCGGGCGGCCTGGCCGCGGCGCTCTCGACCGCGGACGGCCTGCTCCTGACCATCTCGAACGCGCTGTCGCACGACGTGTACTACAAGATGCTGGATCCCAAGGCGTCGATCCTCCGGCGGCTCACGATCTCCCGCGTCCTGCTGGTGGTGACCGCGCTGATCTCGGCGTGGGTGGCGACCTACCGGCTCACGATCATCGTGGAGCTCGTGGCCTGGGCCTTCTCGCTCGCCGCGGCCGGCTTCTTCCCGGCCCTGGTGATGGGCGTCTGGGACAAGCGGGCCAACAAGATCGGCGCGCTGGTCGGCATCGCCGGCGGCTTCTGCATCACGCTCTACTACATGGTGGGCAGCCGCTTCTTCGGCGTTGACTGGTTCGGCATCAAGACCATCTCGTCGGGTCTCTTCGGCATCCCGCTCGGGTTCATCCTGATCTACGTCGTGTCCCGCATGACGGCTCCGCCGTCGCAGGAGATGCAGGACTTCGTCGAGAGCGTCAGGTACCCGAAGGGCTCCAGCGTCGCTGCTGTGGAGTAACGCTCATCCGTTCCTGCCGGCGGGCCGCGCGCCCGCCGGCAGGCTTCTTGGTCGCACGGGAACGAATATGACCATTGCCCTGCTGCTGAACTATACGCTCTCCTTCCTGCTCTGGATGATCATGGGCAGGGTGGCGCTCACGATCGTGCTGGGGAACCGGCAGAACGTGATCGTCGAGATCTTCAGGAAGGCGACGGACCCTTTTTATTTCGTCACGCGGAAGCTTCTGCCCTTCGTATCGGACAAGTGGCTTCCCGCGGCAGCCATCATCCTTATCATCATCCTGCGGATCGTCCTGATCGCGATCTTCGGTCCGGGCGATCAGCCTCAGTAGCGCACAAGGTAACAGAAACATGGGGATCGTGACGCTCATAAAACAGCTTCTTCCGACCAAGCGCCGGGAGCGGCTCGCCCGCGTGCGGAGCCTTCCTGCCGGGCAGCAGCCCGTGGAAGCGGGCTCGGTATTCTATACGGAATGCTTCGATCTGGCGGTGCGGTTCGTGCAGGAGCAGATCGCCCGGGGCGATGACTCGCCCTTCCGGGGGCTGCAGCGCGACCGGTTCTTCCATGAGATCCTGGCGATGGAGTTCTGGGCCCTGGAGAAGGTGCTGGTCGGGAAGCACGAATCGCTCATGGACCGCGTCTTCGAGGCCTACGCCAAAGCGTTTCCCGGCGCGGCGCGCGGCGCCGCGGGGCCGCCGGCATGGGTCGCAGACCGGTTCGCCGCGTACACCGCGACATGGAACGACATTACCGGCCACCAGGACGAGTTCGGCCGGAAGGTCGGCGAGTATCTCTTCGCTGCCGGCCAGGCCTATTCGGTCCCGGAGACCTCCTTCTGGATCATCGAGCATGCCCATGAGGCGCAGGACGACCTTCGCGAGGTCCGGAACCTCTGCCGGAGCATGAAGATCCGGCTGGGGTGAGCCGGACGGTCCTGCAGGACCAAGGGCGGACAGGATGACAGGATCGGACCGGCCTGAGGGATCAGCGGGTAACGGATCGGACGCAGATACATGCTGAAGTATGTATGATATCGTATGAAGAAGAAGCTGCTTGAGAGGTCATCATGCGGTATCATGCATCTTCAGCGTTCTCATTCGATGCTCAGTTCTCAGTTCCGGTTTTCAACGTTCGTGCAAGCGTAGCACAGGAGAACGGGCCGGACCGCGGGCTCGCAGGATGCCGGATCAGAGGATCCGAAAGGAGGGACAGTAATGTCCGAGAAGAAGAACATTGACGTGCTGATGTCGGAGAAGAGGACGTTCCCACCGTCCAAGGCGTTCAGCCAGAAGGCGCACATCAAGAGCCTGGCGGAGTACGAGAAGATGTACAAGCAGTCCGTCGACGACCCGGAGAAGTTCTGGGGCGAGCAGGCGGAGAAGCACCTGACCTGGTCCAAGAAGTGGACCAAGGTGCTGGACTATGACTTCCACAAGCCCTCCATCAAGTGGTTCAGCGGGGGCCAGCTGAACGCCTCGGTCCAGTGCCTCGACCGTTTCGTGAACACGGCGACGAGGAACAAGGCGGCGATCATCTGGGAGGCCGACGGCGGGGAGTACAGGACCTACACCTACCAGCAGCTCTACATGGAGGTGAACCGGTTCGCCAACGTGCTGAAGAAGAAGGGCGTGAAGAAGGGCGACCGCGTGGTGATCTACCTGCCCATGATCCCCGAACTTGCCATCTCGATGCTGGCCTGCGCCCGCATCGGCGCCATCCACTGCATCGTCTTCGGCGGCTTCAGCGCCAAGTCCCTGATGGACCGCATCCAGGACGCCCAGGCGTCCCTGATGATCACGGCGGACGAGGGCGTGCGGGGCGGCCGGTTCGTGGCGCTCAAGACGAACGGCGACGAGGCCCTGAACGAGTGCCCGTCGGTGAAGAACGTCGTCGTGGTGCAGCGGTCCGGCGGCAAGGTGAACATGGAGCCCGGCCGCGACACCTGGTGGCACGAGGAACTGGCCGCACCGGACATCGGGCTCTTCTGCGAGCCCGAGAAGATGGACGCCGAGGACCCGCTCTTCATCCTCTACACCTCCGGCTCCACGGGCAAGCCGAAGGGCGTGCTGCATACCACCGGCGGGTACATGCTCTTCACGAACATGACCTTCCGGTACATCTTCGACTACCATGACGAGGACATCCACTTCTGCACGGCCGACATCGGCTGGG
>CAZTXN010000044.1:0-13608 GCA_964617655.1 uncultured Nitrospiraceae bacterium
GTACCCTGCACCTATTACAATTACGTTGGCATGCGCTACGCAATTGCTGACGAGTCTATCAGAACCCCATCGCAATGTAAATCCCGCACAGCTATCCCTCCTCCCCCCACCCCTTCCGCATCACGCCGTAGGCCAGGAGGTAGAGCCCCGCGCCGGCGAGGAGCACGGTCCGGTAGCCCGCTGCGAGGGCCAGCATGACCGCCAGCACCGGCGAGAGCACGGAGAAGCAGCCGTTCACCGCCCAGGCCCAGGGGATGAGGCCCGGCGCGGTCCGGCCGAGGCGCGACATGGCCAGGGGGAAGGGCAGGCCCATGCACATCCCCATCGGCATCATGAGCAGGAAGACGAGCGCCACCTTCAGGGCCATGCCGAAGCGGGCGATGGCGCTGATGAGCAGGGGAGCGGCAAAGGCCATGGCCATCACGACGCCCGCGAGCAGCAGGACCGACCGCGCCTGCATCAGGGCCGGGAACCGCCGGCCCAGCAGGCTTCCCAGGCCTGAGCTGATCAGGGTCGCGCTGATCACCGTGGCGGCTGCATGGAGCGGGTGCTCCAGCGCCAGGACCGCCTTCTGGATCATGCTGATCTCGACGAGGAGGAAGGCCAGGCCGAGCATGGCGAAGTAGGACAGCCGCGGGAGGACGCGGACGCCTCCAGGCAGACCGGCCGGCCGCAGGAGCGGCAGCAGCACCAGCCCCGCGCCGGCCAGCAGGGCCTGGAGCAGGATGACCGGGAGGAGATAGCCCTCCTCGAGGAAGTACTGCCACTTCCGGCCCATGACGCGGTAGGTCTCCGGCAGGTTCCCGAGCTTCAGGTAGTAGTGGAAGAAGGGCCGGTCGTCCGTGGCCGGCCGGAGATCGAAGAGGGAGCTGCGCAGGAAGGCGCTCCGCGTGGACGGCTCGATCAGCCGCTGAAAGGCTTCGAAGTACTCGTTCCCCGCCATGCGGATATGGATGTTGCTCTCCCCTGCCGTGATGCCGGGAACATGCACCAGGTCGAAGCGCATCTCGCTGCAGAAGGCGCGGACTGCCCTGATCTCCCCGGCCGTGAGGGGCGAGCGCTTCATCACCAGGGTAAGGGTGTCCCAGCTCCGGATGACCGCGAGGCGCCTCCCCGGGTCAGGAATGCCGGCGCGGGAGGCCGCCTCGAGCAGCGTGGCCGCCAGCCGGAGCTCGGTCCGGGGCGGCGGGATGATATAGAGGCTCACCGAGAGCAGTCCGTCCTGCGCGAGATGGCCGAGGTACTCCGTGAAGGCCTCCGTGGTGTACCGCAGGTCCTCCCCGAACCCGAAGATCCCGGACGGAAAGGCGGCCATGAGCGAGAGGTCGATCACATCGTACCGATCCGCCGAGAGGGAGAGCATCGTCCGGGCGAGCCCCGTGCGGCCCTGCCCATCGAACCGGAAGGACGGCCGCTCCCGGACATAGGCCCCCACCGCCTCGGCCACCGGAGGGAGGGACTCGATGGTCGTGATCTCCGCGCTCCCGTGCATGGCCGCGGTGAGCGCCGCCAGGCCGCCGCGGGGGTCGATGACCAGCACCTTTTGGCGCGGGCCGAGGCGATAGGCGAGGCTCGCGGGCAGATACCGCGTGAAGTCCAGTTGGTCGCGGTCCCCTGCGTCGGTCAGGGCATGAATCTCTCCCGCGTCCACCGCCAACCCCACCTGCTCCGGCAGGGGAGCAAGATACCGGAAGCTCAGTCCGGGCGCGTACCGCGCCGCGGGACCGGTGAAGAGGTCCACCCGTGCGGCAGGGCTCTGCATCGTTGACAGGTGCTCTGCGCCGGGAAAGGCGAGCGCCAGGGAGAGCGGCTTGTAGGGCGATATCCGCGCCTGGAAGAAGCGCGGCTGGAAAAGGAAGAGCATTGCCAGGAGCGCGAGCAGCAGCCCTGCAGCGGCCCGGACGGCCCCCCGGCCTGCCGCAAGCAGCAGCGCGGCAGGGAGCGCGGCGAGGCTGACCACGGCGAGCTCAGGCCCGCCGGAGGAGAGCAGCCAGAGCACCAGGAGCGACCCGCTGCCCGCGCCGAGCAGGTCAGCGGCATAGATCAAGTTCGCCCGGCCCGCCAGGGCGGTGTAGGCAGTTGCGATGACCAGGCCGAGGAAGAGGAAGGGCGCGGCCAGGATGAGGTAGAGCAGGCCGGTATAGAGCAGCTGCAGCCGGTCCCATGAGATCCTGCCGGGATCGAGCGGCAGTCCGTTCGCCAGGCCGTAGGAGAGCGGGACCATCCAGGCGAAGAGCAGGGCATAGGCTGTGAGGCGGGAGCGCTCCCGCGCCGCCGGCCGGAGCGAGAGCAGGGCGCCGCCGGCGCCGATGCCGAGCATGGCGATGCTGACGACCATGAAGGCGAAGTGGTGCGAGAGCGAGACTGAGAACATCCGCATCAGCGCGATCTCGTAGCCGAGCCCGGCGAGCGACGCAGCGAGCACGAGCAGCAGACTTGCGCCTTCTGGTGGACGGGGATGCTCCATAGCCCCATTGTAGCACAGGCGGCCGAGCGCCTTTCGCGGTTGTCAAGCCCGGCCTTTTCCGCTACAATAGCCCGTGCGTCTCGACCTCTTCCTGAAGACCGGCCGCCTCGTGAAGCGCCGGGCGCTGGCTCAGGAGCTCTGCGAGGCAGGACGGGTCCTGGTGAACGGCTGTCCCGCCAAGCCGGCAAAGGCGGTCCGGCCCGGAGACCGCATCACGCTCCGCTATCCCTCGCGGCTGCTCGAGATCGAGGTCACGGACCTGCCGGCATCGGCCAAACGGCCGGCGGCAGCGCCGCCCTTCCGCGTGCTGCGGGAGACGCGGCCGGAGAACACGAGCGATCCATGGACGGAAAACCCTTCATCGCCATAACCATGGGAGACCCCGCGGGCGTGGGGCCGGAGATCATCGCCCGCGTCATCGCCGAGGGCTCGGTCCTCTCTTCCTGCAGGCCCGTGGTGGTCGGGAGCGCGCGGGTGATGCGCAAGGCCGTGCGGGAGCTCGGGCTCGGCCTCTCGGTGCGCAGCATTCCCTCGCTCCGCTCCGCGCGGTCCGGCCGCGATACCATGGACGTCCTGAACCGGGAGAACGTGGACCTGGCGAAGCACCAGTGGGGGAAACCGACGCCGGCGTCCGGGAAAGCGGTGGTGGACTATATCAAGACGGCCGTCTCGCTTGCGCTCAAGGGCGAGGTAGCGGCCATGGTGACCGCGCCGATCAGCAAAGAGATGATGAACGCCGCGGGCCATGCTTACGCCGGCCACACCGAGCTCCTTGCCGCGCTGACGAACACGCGGGACTACGGCATGCTCTTCGTGGGCGGAGGCCTCCGGCTCATTCTGGCGACCATCCACCACGCGCTCAAGGACGTGCCGCGGCTCATCCGGAAGGAGCGCGTGCTCAAGACCATCCGGCTCGCCCATAAGGCCACGCGCTCCCTCGGCATCGAGCGGCCGCGCGTGGGCGTGGCCGCGCTGAACCCCCACGCGGGCGAGGGCGGCCTCTTCGGCAGCGAGGAGCAGAAGGAGATCCTGCCGGCGGTGCTCGACGCCCGGGCCGAGGGGATCCTGGCGAGCGACCCCATTCCCGCGGACACGCTCTTCCACCGGGCGCTCAGCGGCCAGTTCGACATCGTGGTTGCCATGTACCACGACCAGGGCCTCGGCCCGCTCAAGATGCTCGCCTTCGGCAAGGCGGTGAACGTGACCGTCGGCCTGCCGATCATCCGCACGTCCGTGGACCACGGCACGGCCTATGACATCGCCGGCCAGGGCGCCGCAGACCCGACGAGCCTGCGCGAGGCCGTCGCGCTCGCCGTGCTCATGGCCGGGAACCGCGCCCGCGAGGAGGGAACCGCCGCATGAACGCCGCCCAGCCGCTCCTGACCCGCGCCCATCTCTTCGCAGCCGCCTTCTTCGCCCTCTTCCTCTACATCCTCTACCAGGCGGGCAGCATCATCGCGCCCTTCCTGACGCCCCTGCTCTGGGCGGGCATCATCACCCTGGCCCTGCTGCCGCTCTACCGCAAGGTCCTGGCCCTGACAAAGGGCCGCTCGACCCTGGCGGCGGTGATCATGACGGCCGCGACCCTGCTGCTCGTGGTCGGGCCCGCGGTGGCGGTCATCTTCATGCTGGCCACGCAGGCCATCGACGTCTACCAGTACGTGACCGATGCCATCCGCTCGGGCGCCGCGGCCGAGGCCTGGGAGCGGCTGCAGCAGTCGCGGATCGGCGCGATGATCGTCGACGCGACGGCCGGCACGCCGGACCTCAAGGAGCGGATCGCCCAGGGCGTGAAAGAGCTCTCGGCCGGCATGGCGTCCCGGTTCGGCGCCCTGCTCAAGAACACCTTCCTGATGGTCCTGAACATCCTGATCATGCTCCTCGCGGTCTTCTTCTTCTTCCGCGACGGCGAGCACTACTACCGCACCGCCCTGGACCTCCTGCCCTTCACGCAGGAGCACAAGGAGACCGTGGCGCAGCGGACCTACGACACCTTCACCGCGGTGATCAACGGCGTCTTCCTCATCGCCCTGCTGCAGGGCGCCATGACCGGCATCGGCCTCGCGGTCTTCGGCCTCTCCTTCGCCGTCTTCTGGGCCTTCATCGCCACGGTGCTGGCGCTGCTGCCGGTGGCCGGCGCGGCCCTGGTCTGGGGGCCGGCGGCGGTCTATCTCTACCTCCAGGGTTCCACGGTCCAGGCGGTCCTGCTGGCGGTCTGGGGCGTGGTCTTCGTCTCCGTGCCGGACAATTTCCTGAAGCCGCTCCTGATCGGCAAGAAGGCGAACCTCCCGATCTTCCTGCTCTTCCTGAGCATCCTGGGCGGACTGCAGGTCTACGGGTTCCTCGGCATCCTCTTCGGCCCGCTGGTCGTCACGCTGCTGACCGCCCTGGTCCAGATCTACCGGGACGAGTTTGCGAGCCGGTAGCGCATGCGGGCGGTAAAGATCGGACAGGGATCGACGCCGATAAAGGCAACGACGGCACCCTGACAGGATCGACAGGATACAGGCGGATAACGACCTGACCTGCTTCCAGAACCACTCCATCCTGTTGATCCTGTCATCCGGTCAAAGAAGTGTTCACTCGACCATTCGTGAAATTCGTGTTCCGGCCTCTGCTGTATCCGTGTCCGTCCGTGGTTGAACGGATCCAAAGCTCTTAGGGAGGTATGTGGTCAATGGAAGATCTTTCGAAGTCCGACACCTGGCGCGTCTTCCGCATCATGGCGGAGCTGGTCGAAGGGTTCGAGGCGCTGAACAACATCGGCCCCGCGGTCACCATCTTCGGCAGCGCCCGGCTCCAGCCGGGATCGGCCTACTACGAGAAGTGCGTGGCGGTGGCGGAGCGGCTGGCGAAGAGCGGCTTCGCCGTCATCTCGGGCGGGGGGCCGGGCATCATGGAGGCGGCGAACAAGGGCGCCCAGGACGCCAACGGCGTCTCGGTGGGCCTGAACATCCACCTGCCGCTGGAGCAGTACCCGAACCCCCACCAGAACATCAAGGTCGAGTTCCGCTACTTCTTCGTGCGCAAGCTGATGTTCGTGAAGTACGCAGTGGGCTACGTGATCTTTCCCGGCGGGTTCGGGACCATGGACGAGCTCTTCGAGGCGCTCACGCTCATCCAGACCAGGAAGATCCGGAGCTTCCCGGTGATCCTCGTCGGCAGGGACTACTGGCAGGGAATGGTCGACTGGCTGAAGCAGACGGTCCTCGGCATGGGGAACATCGACCCCCAGGACCTTGACCTCTTCCATGTGGTGGAGGAGCCCGGCGAGGTCTGCGATATCATCGCGAAGCACTACAAGGACCGCACGGCATCCTTCCCTACGGACCGGAGGTCCCACGACCGGCGCGGCGTCTGACCGCGCGTCCCGGTCACTCCTGCTCCCGCTCCTTCTGCGCCTTCCGCTCCTTCCGCTTCCGCCGCCGCTCGGCGCGCGCCTCGCGATGCTGCGCCGCGCGGATGCGCCGGAACCACTGCTCGATGTTCTCCCGGAAGATCATGACGACCAGGATCACGGCGATCCCGATGGCCGCGACGGTGAAGAAGGCGCCGTACCGCTCATCGCGGAAGAAGGTGCCGCCCGCGGTCAGCAGGGCGGTACCGAGCAGCCGGCCGCCCGTGGAGACAAGCAGGAACTCCCGCTGGCCCATGTGGCCCAGGCCGAGGATGTAGCACAGGATGTCCTTGGGAAAACCCGGGATGAGGAACATGAGGAAGGCCAGGAAGAGCCCCTTGTGCTTCATCACGTAATCATAGCGCTTGACGGTCGCGGGGCTCACGACCACCTCGATGATGTGCCTGCCGAGCAGGCGGGCGATCATGAAGGCGAGCCAGGACCCGATGGTGAGGCCGATGGTGGAGTAGACGATCCCCCAGCCCACGCCGAAGAACATGCCGCCCACGAACCCGGTCACCTCGCCCGGCACCGGCGCAAAGAGCACCTGGAGCACCTGCATGCCGATGAAGAGGAGGGCCGCCGTGCCGCGGTGCTCGCGGATGAAGGTCAGGAGCTTCTGCCGGTCCGTCAGGAGGTCCACCAGGCCGAAGGCGTAGAGCAGATAGGTGCCCGCCGAGAAGAACAGCACGATGATGATGAGCTGGATGACGGATTGGCGGTCGAGCTTGATCATGGAGGAAGGGTCACTGCTTCCGGAAGAGGTCGTCCAGGGCCTTGCGCGCCGAAGCGGTCTCGCCCGCCGCCGGGGCGCCTGCCGCCGCGCCGGCGAAGACGAAGTAGTCGCAGAAGTTGGCCTTTGCCTTCTCCCGCACCAGGTCGGTCTGGGGCTCGCTGCACTGCTTCGGCGCCACCCGGTCGTAGAACCTGCAGTTCAGGCAGCAGTGCAGGTCCGCCCCGCAGGAGGGGCACTCGTCCCTCCTGCCGGTCTCCCGGCCGGGATCGAGCGGCTTCTTGCAGGCATGGCAGAGCTTCATGGAAGCAACAGAGCGAATGGTAGGGGCGGTCCTGCGTGGCCGCCCGGGCGCTGGGCAACCACACAGGGTTGCCCCTACGGATCCCTTTTGCCTGAGAGAACGTCTCGTCTCTCGTCTCAGTTCTTCCTCTTCTCCATCTGCGCCTTCAGCAGCTCGCCCAGCGATCCGAAGCTCGCCGGCGCCGAATCCTGCTGCTGCCGGAAGTCCTTCAGCGTCGCGGCCGCCTCTTCCTCCGCACGGCTCACGTCGGCAAGGGAGAGCGAGAGCTTGCGGTTGGCCCGGTCCACGGACTCGACCTTCACCTCCACGGCCTGGCCTTCCCTCACCGCCTCCTTGGGATGGTTGAGGCGCTTGCCGCCGCCGAGCCGCGAGATATGGATCAGCCCGTCGATGCCTTCGGCCAGGTTCACGAAGGCGCCGAAGCCGGCCAGCCGGTTCACCGTGCCGCGATGGAACGAGCCGGCCGGGAACCGCTGCTCCACCTGATCCCAGGGATCGTCCAGGGTATCCTTCAGGCTCAGGGAGAACCGGTCGGCCCCCCAGTCCAGCTTCTTGATGACCACCTCGATCTCCTGGCCCGGGGAGAGGACGTCCGAGACCTTCCCGACGCGGCTGTAGGAGAGCTCCGAGACGGGCAGCAGGCCCTCGATGCCGCCGATGTCCACGAAGGCGCCGAAGTTCTGGATCGAGACGACCCGGCCGCGCACGCGCATGCCCTCCTGGAGGGACGCCTGCAGCTCCGCCCGTGCGGCCTGCCGCTCCTCCTGCAGGACCGGCCGCCGGGAGACCACGATGTTCCGGCCGTTCTCCGAGAACTCGGTGATCTTGAAACTGAGCGTCTGGCCGACGCAGCCGGACTTGTCCTCCCCGCGCCGCAGGCCCATCTGGGAGAAGGGACAGAAGGCCCGGACCGGACCGATCTTCACCTCGAACCCGCCCTTGATCTCCTTCATGACCGCGCCGTCCACCGGCACGCCGCCCCGCCAGGCGTCCTCGAGCTGGTTCCTGACCGCCGGGCCGGAGCCGATCCGGACGGTGAAGAGCATATCATTGTTCTTCGCCGAGAGGTAGTAGGCGCGGACGGCCTCGCCCTCGCGGACCGTGACGTTCCCGTCGGCGTCCAGGACCTCCTTCCGGTCCAGGCAGCCCTCGCCCTTGCCGCCCAGGTCGAGAAAGACCCACTCATCCGTGATCTTGACGATCTTCGCCTCCACCGCCTGTCCCGGCTCGAGCTTCTGGCGCTTCACCATGCTCTGCTCGAGCAGCGCCGCGAAATCCTCGTTCTCCGCCGCTTCCACCCTCTGCTCCTCTGCCATCATCGCTCCTCGTTCTGTCCGTTGTGCCGGCCCGGCCGTTCCGGCGCAGGCCGCTGGGTCCTGAATGAGCATGCAACATACTATATTTCAGGCCTTTTGTCCATGCTTCTGAGGCCAGGACCGCTCCGGAACGGCCGGAACCGGATATGCCTCCGCTGCCTGCCCACGGGCTGACCGCAGATCGCGGGAGAACCTTCGGGCTGGACCGGGGTCCAGGTGACGGACCCTGCTTTATCCCGTCCGGCAGGCTCAGGCGGCGCCGAACTGAATGGCCTGGTGCAGCCGCTGGACCAAGGCCTGGTTGTAGCCGTGGGAGGTCATGTTGGCCGTGATGCGGCCGCGTATCGGGTAGCCGAGGAGGTAGAGGTCGCCGATCAGGTCGAGGATCTTGTGGCGCACGAACTCGTCGGGGAACCGGAGCTCGGTATTGATGACCTTGCCGTCGTACATGATGATGTGCGAATGCAGGTACCCGCCGCCCACCTTGCCCATCTTCTGGGCCATCTCGATGTTCTCGAAGGTGTTGAAGGACCGCGCCGGCGCGATCTCCCGGGCGAAGGACTGGACCGCCGGATTGAAGGTCAGGACCTGCTCGCCGATGGGAAGGGGATAGTCCACCCGCATGGTGATCTCGAAGCCGTCGAAGGGCTCGGCGAAGAGATGCTTCTCCCGCTTCTCCTCGCTCCCCACGCCGATCTTCCGGCCGATGACCGCGACCCGGGCGGCCGCGGGCTGCTCCTCCACCCCGGTCCGTTCGATGAGGTCGCAGAAGTCCTTGGCCGAACCGTCGACGTTCGGGACCTCCTCGTCCACCTTCACCAGGACGTTCGTGATGCCGTACATGGAGAGCACGGCCATCAGGTGCTCGACCGTTCGCACCCGCCGCCGGCCGTTCTCGAGCGTCGTGGAGTTGGCCGAGAAGGTCCTGGGAGAGGCCGTGGGCGCGAAGTCCTCGAGGGACGAGATATGCCCGCGGATGGTCTGGCCGTCCAGGGTCTGGAAGACGATGCCCTCGTTCGGGCCGAGGGGGCTCAGGATGATGCCGGTGTTCCGGCCGGAGAGGAGCCCGATGCCGTTCAGGAGCACGTTCCCTTTCAGGGTGCGCTGCCGCCCGGGCCCCTCCATGATCTCCACCACGCCGGGCGGCAGGGAAGCATCGGTGGAAACGATCTCGAGCCGCGTGTCCGACGGCAGGTCCGCGCTGCGGCCCGGCGGCCGGTGCTTCAGGGCCGAGACCACCTTGTCGAGAAGGACCTCGAGATGCAGCGGCTTCTCGAGAAAGTCGTAGGCGCCGGCCTTGATGGCCGCCACGGCCGCCTCGATGCCCGCGTGGCCGCTCATCATGATGACCGGCAGGGCGGGGAACCGGTCCTGGAGCCGCTTCAGGAGCTGCATGCCGTCCAGGCCGGGCAGCCAGACGTCCAGCAGCACGAGCGACGGCTCCACCGAATCGAGCTGTTTCCAGAAGCTCTCAGCATCGGGAAAGACCAGGGACGGATACCCCTCGTCCTTCATAATGCTCGCCACCGTGCTGCCGATGGACGGCTCGTCGTCTACGATGCAGATGGGGTTCATGGAACGCTCGCTCCCGTCGCGGGGCCGGGGCCCGGACGCACATCAGTCTGTACTATATCCCATCGCGCGCCGCGAGACAAGAACAAAGGCCCGCGCCGGACATCCGGCGCGGGCCTTTGCATCTGGCACGTTGTCCTTGGTACTTGGTACTTGGTACTTGGTCCTTGGTCCTTGGTGCTTGGTACTTGGTCCTTGGTCCTTGGTGCTTGGTACCTGGTACCTGGTACTTCGACCCTTAGAACACGCCCTTGACCTTGCCGGTCTCCACATCCACGTCCACGCGGCGGTAGGCCGGGTCGGAGGCCGTTCCGGGCATGAGCGTGATGGAGCCGGCCACCGGCACCACGAAGCCCGCGCCCTTGAAGGTCAGGATGTCCCGGATCCGCAGCCGCCAGCCGGTCGGCACGCCCTTGAGGTTCGGGTTGTCGGTGAGGGAGAGATGGGTCTTCACCATGCAGACGCCCATCTTGGCGAGGTCAGGGTCGGCCTCCATCTTTTTGGCCTTGGCCTCGGCCTCGGGCGTGTAGTCCACGCCGTCGGCGCCGTAGACCTCCCTGGCGATCAGCTCGATGCGCTGCTTGAGCGGCGTCGTGAGCTCATAGAGGTACTTGAAGTCGCTCTTCTCGTTGCAGGCGTCGATCACCGCGTCGGCGAACTCCAGCGCGCCGTCGCCGCCCTTCTCCCAGTGGCGCGAGAGGGCCACGCGGGCGCCGGCCGCCTCGGCCAGCCGCCGGACCGCCTTGATCTCGTTGTCCGTATCGGTGTAGAAGGCGTTGATGCAGACCACGGGGTTCATGCCCGATTTCTTCACGGTCTTGATGTGGTGGATCAGGTTGGAGCAGCCCTTCTCGACCCAGCCCACGTTCTCGCCCTTGTACTCTTCGGGGATCGGCCTGCCCGGCACCGGGATGGGAGCGCCGCCATGGCACTTGAGCGCCCGGATCGTGGCGACCACGACCGCCGCATGGGGCTTCAGGCCGGACATGCGGCACTTGAGGTTCCAGAACTTCTCGAACCCGATGTCCGCGGCAAAACCGGACTCGGTCACCACGTAGTCGCCGAGCTTGAGCGCCACGCGGTCGGCGATGATGGACGACTGGCCGATGGCGATGTTCGCGAAAGGCCCGGCATGGACGAAGCAGGGCTGGCCCTCCAGCGTCTGGAGCAGGTTCGGGTTCAGGGCCTCGACCATCCAGGCGGTCATGGCGCCCGCCACACCCAGGTCCTCGGTCGTGACCGGCGTGCCGTCCTTGCTGTAGGCCACCACGATCCTGCCCATGCGCTCCCGCATGTCCCTCAGGTCCTTGGCCACGGCGAGGATGGCCATCACCTCGGACGACACGGCGATGGCGAAGCCGGACTTCATCATGAAGCCGTTCGTCTTGCCGCCCATGCCGATGATGATCTCGCGCAGGGACTGGGCGCAGAAGTCGATGATCCACTTCATCTCCACGTTGTGCGGGTCGATGCTCAGCCGGCGCAGCTTGCGCTTGTTCAGCTGCTCGTCCGAGTAGTTGAACTCGTGCTGCATGCGCGACGTGAGCGCCACCATGGCGAGGTTGTGGGCGTTCATGATGGCGTTGATGTCGCCGGTGAGGCCGAGCGAGAAGGGCGTGAGCGGGATGACCTGGGACAGCCCGCCTCCGGCCGCCGAGCCCTTGATGTTCATCGTCGGGCCGCCCGAGGGCTGGCGGATGGCGGCGATGACGTTCTTCCCGCGCTTGCCCAGCCCCTGGGTCAGGCCGATGGTGGAGGTGGACTTGCCCTCGCCGAGCGGCGTGGGCGTGATGGCCGTCACGTCGATGTACTTCCCGTCGGGCTTCTTCTCCAGCCGCTTCAGGACCTTCTTGAAGTCCACCTTCGCGATGTAGTGGCCGTAGGGCAGCAGCTCGTCGGGGGTGATGCCCATCTTCGCCGCGATCTCGGCGATGGGCTTCATGGTCTTCTCGGCGTCCTCGGCGATCTCCCAGTCCTGGTGCTTCGTTGGATCGAGTGCCATACTCTGACCTCCTTTATCCGTAGTGAAGATATGCGCGGGCCGCTGCCCGCGGGGTTCTCCCGGTCCGCGGCGCTAGTAGTTCACCAGCGCCTTCAGGAACTTGTCGTTCATCCGCCTCACGTTCAGCCCCGAGATGATCGCTATGTTCTTGATGATCCGGAGCATGATCGCCGGCTCCGCCCGCTCCAGTTCGTCGAAGTCCCCGCGCGGGATGAGCAGGAACTCCGACGGCTCCACGGCCCGGGCGTCGGTGGCGTGTGCCGCGCCCTTCAGGAGCGCGATCTCGCCCATGAACTGCCGCTCCTTCAGCATCACGAGCGGCTGGCGCCAGCCGTCGTCGGTCATCTTGGAGATCTCGACCTTGCCCGCGACGATCATGTAGATCCCCTCGCAGACCCCGTTCTCGGTGAAGACATAGTCGTCCTTCTGCGCCCGCAGCGTCCGGACCCGGGGCGCGATCTTCCGGAGCTCCGCGTCGCTCAGCCCTTCGAGCAGCGTCTGCACCCTCAGGTCCCTGGTCAGGTCAGGCATGGTCCGTCCTCGCTTTCTCCGCCTTCTCGATCTGCACGGCGGACACCTTGAGCTCCGGCGTCTTGGAGTGCGGGTCCAGGGCGGCGTCGTTCGTGAGCGTGTTGACCGCGGCCTCGGCGTAGTGCATGGGGATGAAAACCTCGCCCCGCCGCACCCGGTCGGTCAGCCGGGCGGCCAGTTCCACCGCGCCCCGGCGCGACGAGACACGCACCCGGTCCCCGGCGGCGATGCCGAGCCGCGCAGCGTCCTCGGGATGGAGCTCCGCGTAGGCCTCGCCGGCATGTGTCTCGATCGCCCCTGCCCGGCGGGTCATGGAGCCGAAGTGGTACTGGAAGAGGTTCCTGCCCGTGGTCAGCACGAAGGAATAGGCGGGCTCCGCCTGCTCGGCAGCAGACGCGTAGGGCACGGCGCTGAAGCAGGCCCGGCCGCGGGGGAATCCGCCCTTGTAGAGGAACTCCGTGCCCGGGTGGCTCCGCGTCGGGCAGGGCCACTGGATGCCCCGGCGCTCGATCCGCGAGTAGGTGATCCCCTCCAGCGCCGGCCAGAGCGCGCCGAGCTCGAGCAGGGCCTCTTCGGGAGAGGTGTAGTGCATCTCGTACCCCATGCGGCGCGACAGGTCCGCGGTGATGCGCCAGTCCTCGCGCGCCTCGCCCGGCGCGTTGACCGCTTTCCGCACCCGCTGGACCCTCCGCTCGGTGTTGATGAAGGTGCCGTCCTTCTCGGCGAAACAGGCCGCGGGAAGCACCACGTGCGCGAGCCGGCCGGTCTCGGTCAGGAAGATGTCCTGCACGATGAGCAGGTCGAGCTTCCCGAAGGCCGCGCGCGTATGGCCCACGTTCGGGTCGCCCAGCACGGGATTCTCGCCCATCACGTAGACGGCCCGCACGGTCCCGTGGTGCGCGCCCTCGGTGATCTCGGGCGCGGTCAGGCCCGGCCGTGCGGACAGGGGGCGCGCCCAGGCGGCCTCGAACTTCTGCTGCACCGTGGGGATGTCCACGCGCTGGTACCCCGGGTAGACGCTGGGCAGGCAGCCGGCATCGCAGGCGCCCTGCACGTTGTTCTGGCCGCGCAGCGGGTTGATCCCCGTATGCTCCCGGCCGATGTTGCCCGTCAGCAACGCGAGGTTCGCGATGGCGTTCACGTTCGCCGTCCCGTGGGCATGCTGGGTGATGCCCATGGTGTAGTAGATGGCCGCGCGGCGCGACCCGCCGTAGGTCCGGGCCGCAAGGACGATCTCCTCCTTCGGCACGCCGGTCAGCCGCTCAGCGGCCTCGGGCGTGAACTCC
>CAZTXN010000044.1:13708-15115 GCA_964617655.1 uncultured Nitrospiraceae bacterium
GATCTCCTCCTTCGGCACGCCGGTCAGCCGCTCAGCGGCCTCGGGCGTGAACTCCTCGACCGACCGCTTCCAGGCCTCGAAGCCGTCGGTCTGCTCGTTGATGAACCCGTCGTCCTGCAGGCCCTCCCGCAGGATGACATGGGCCATGCTGTTCAGGAGCGCGATGTCCGTGCCGGGACGAAGCCGCAGCGCCAGGAAGGCGAAGCGCATGAGCGGCACCCGCCGGGGGTCGGCCACGATGATCTTCGCCCCCTTCCGCTGCGCGGCGAGCATGCGGTTCGCCAGCACGGGATGGGTCTCCTTGGTGTTCGACCCGATGACGAAGAGGACCTCGTTGTCCTCGATCTCCCGGAGCGAGTTGGTCATCGCCCCGGACCCGAAGATGGTGGCCAGACTGGCCACCGTGGGCGCGTGTCAAAGCCGCGCGCAGTGGTCCACGTTGTTCGTGCCGACCGCCGCGCGCAGGAACTTCTGGAAGAGGTAGTTGTCCTCGGTGGTGCAGCGCGCCGAGGAGAGGCCGGCGACGGCGTCCGGTCCGTGCTGCCGCCGGACCTCCTGCAGCCGGCCGGCGGCGAAGTCGAGCGCCTCGTCCCAGGACGCGGGCACAAGCTCGCCGTTCCTGCGCAGCAGCGGCGTGGTAAGCCGGTCGGGGCTGTTGACGAAGTCATAGCCGAACCGCCCCTTCACGCAGAGCAGGCCGTCGTTCACGCCCGCGCCGCCGCGGGCGGTGACGCGCACGATGGCGTTGTCCTTGATATGGAGCGTGACGGAGCAGCCGACGCCGCAGTAGGGGCAGACCGTGTCCACCTCGCGCATGTTCCAGTACCGACCGGTGCCGGCCCACCGCCGGCCCACGAGGGCGCCGGTGGGGCAGACCATCACGCACTGGCCGCAGAACTCGCAGTCCAGGTCCCGCTCGAAGGGCGGGCAGATCTTGGTCGCGAACCCCTTGTAGGCGTAGTCGATGGCGCCCACGCCCTGCACCTCGTCGCAGATCTTGACGCACCGGCCGCAGAGGATGCATTTCTCCATGTCCCGCTCGATGAAGGGATTGCCGTCCTTCCTCTCGTAGATGCGCCGCTCGCCGCGGAACACGGGATGCCGGATGGCGTACTTGTAGGCGAGCTCCTGCAGCTCGCAGTCGCCGGTCTTCTGGCAGACCATGCAGTCGTAGGGATGGTCCGAGAGGATCAGGTCCACGATGTCCCGGCGGAGCCCCTCGATATAGGGCGACGCCGTGGTCACCTTCATGCCCTCCTCCACCGCCGTGGTGCAGGAGGTGACCGGCTGGCCGCCCACCTCGACGATGCAGACCCGGCAGGCGCCCGTCACCGAGACCTTGGGGTGATGGCAGAGCACGGGGATGCTGATGCCGAGCTGCTTCGCCGCGGCGAGGATGGTGGTGCC
>CAZTXN010000044.1:15215-17434 GCA_964617655.1 uncultured Nitrospiraceae bacterium
GAATTTGCACCCCCGGTAGCAGGCGCCGCACTTGATGCAGGCCGCGGGGTCGATCACATGGACCTGCTTGGGCGCGCCGGCGATTGCGTTGGCCGGGCAGGCGCGGCGGCAGAGGCCGCAGGCCTTGCACTTGTCCGCAATGACCGAGAAGGTGATGAGAGCCGTGCAGACGCCGGCCGGGCACTTCCGGTCCCGGATGTGGGCAAGGTACTCGTCGCGAAAGTGGTTGAAGCTCGTGAGAAAGGGGTTCGGCGCCGTGCGGCCCAGTCCGCAGAGCGACGTGGAGGCCATGACGCCGGACAGCCGCTCCAGCGTCCGGAGGTCCTCCTCGGTCCCCTTTCCCTCGGTGACCCGGGTCAGCAGCTCGAGCATCCGCTTCGTGCCGAGCCGGCAGGGCGTGCACTTGCCGCAGGACTCGCGCTGCAGGAACTCCACGTAGAACCGCGTGACCGAGACCATGCAGTCGTCCTCGTCGAAGACGACCATGCCGCCCGAGCCGACGATGCTCCCGACCTTCGCCAGGTTCTCGTAGTCCATGCCGAGGTCGATCATGCCCGTGGGGATCAGCCCGCCCGAAGGACCGCCCACCTGGATCGCCTTGAGCTGCCGGTCGCCCTCGATCCCGCCGCCGATGCCGAAGACGATGTCGCGGAACGACATGCCCATGGGGATCTCGACCAGGCCGTTGTTCCGGACCTTGCCCGAGAGGGTGAAGACCTTCGTGCCCTTGCTGTCGTCCGTCCCGATCCGGGAGAACCAGTCGCCGCCCATCCCGACGATCATCGGGATGTTCGAGAAGGTCTCGGCGTTGTTGATGACCGTGGGCCTGCCCCAGAGCCCGGCGTAGGCCGGAAAGGGCGGCCGCACCCGCGGCATGGCGCGCTTGCCCTCGATGGACTCCATGAGGGCCGTCTCCTCGCCGCAGATGAACGCCTCGGTGCCGAAGCTGAACTCTATCTCGAAGTCCACGGAGGAGCCGAAGATTCCCTTGCCCACGAATCCCTTGGCCCGGGCCTGGTCCAGGGCGTTCCGGAGCCGCTCCACGGAGTTGTGGTAGCGTTCGCGGATGTAAAGATAGCCCTTCTCCGCGCCGATGGCGTAGCCGCCGATGATCAGTCCTTCGATGATCGCGTGGGGGTTCCCCTCGGCCAGCGGCCGGTTCACCTCGCCGATATTGCAGATGACGTACTTGGGGCCGCCGGCCGCGGCGCGGCAGACCCGCCACTTCTCGCCCGTCCGGAAGCCGCTCCCGCCGCGGCCCCGGAGCCCCGACCGGACGATCTCGGCGATCACGTCCTCCGGGGACATGCGCGTCAGGGCCTTGCGCGCCGCGCGGTAGCCCCGGATGCCGATGTAGTCGTCGATGTTCTCGGGGTCGATCTCCCCGCAGGGACCCAGCACGATCTTGTGCTGCCGGGCATGGAAGGAGGCGTACTCCTCCTTCACCGTCCACTCGGTGATGGCCGCGCCGCCGGTGACATGCTCCTCTACGATGCGCTCCACCATGGTAGGCGTCACGGACTGGTAGGTGGTCCGGCCGTTCCCGGCGATGACGTCCACCAGCACGTCCTTGGAGCAGAAGCCGCGGCAGCCCACCTTGGTCGCCTCGCACCGCCGGCCGATCCGGGCCTCCACGCCCTTCTCGCGCACATGGTGCCGGAAGAGGCGCAGTACTTCCTCGCCGCCCGCTGCGCTGCCGGAGGTGCCGAGACAGACCTTTATGTCGATGGTGTCGTTCGCCATGTGCTAAAAAAATGCTGCCACGAAGACACGAAGTCACCAAGAACTGCGGCCCCCGTGATTTCCTTCGAGCCTTCGTGCCTTGGCGGCATGATGTTACAGATACCCCAGGAACTCCTCGCGCTCGTAGCCGGAGATGAGCTTCGTCACCTTGACGGGATCCATGCCGCTGTGCACCTGCTTGTTCATGATCACCACCGGCGCGATGTTGCAGGCCCCGATGCAGGTGGCCTTCTCGAGGGTGAACGACAGGTCCCTGGTCGTGTCCTCGCCCGGACCGAGCCCGAGGGTCTCGCGCGCCTTCTCGACGATGGTGTCCGCGCCCTTGATGTGGCAGGCCGCGCCGCAGCAGACGGTCAGGATGTTCTTTCCCACGGGCCGCATGCGGAACTTGGGATAGAACGTGATGACGCCGAAGAAACGGCTGGCGGGGATGTCAAGCTTCCCGGCGAACCACAGGACCGTCTCCTCGGAGACAT
>CAZTXN010000045.1:0-1635 GCA_964617655.1 uncultured Nitrospiraceae bacterium
CGGCGAGATTCTTGGGATCGTGGAATTGCTGCCAATCACGCTCGTTCCGGAATGAGAGGATTTTTTTCTGAATTGTTTCTAAATCAGCCATGCTCCTCCCCGACGTGCATTTATCCCATAATAATTCAGCACGTTACTACAGGTCTTGGAAAATGTCCAGAAAAGCGATGGGTGAGGGTGTGCGTCAAAATTGTCGGTAAAACCATCAGGCGCGCGACCGCTGTTCCCAGAAATCCTCCCAGCGGTTGCTCATAATGCTGCATCGAAGGGCGATTAATTGATCCAGCCAATCGTCGCGCAAAACGGCGGGCGGAGACCAGGGCTCGTCAGATGACCGTGATGCCGGGCTCCTCCGAGGCGATGACCTCGCCCACGACGGCCGCGTCCTGCACGCCCGCCTCCTTCAGCCGCTGCACCAGGTCCCCTGCCCGCTCCGCGGGAAGGGAGAGCAGGAGCCCGCCCGAGGTCTGGGGATCGAACAGCAGCTCCTCCTCCTCGCGCGCAAGCTGCCGCCGCCGTTCCCACCATCCCTCGGCGATCTTCCGGTTCGCCTTGTTGCTGCCCGTGGTCTCGCCCCGCCGGTACATCTCCGCGGCATGGGGATGCACCGGCAGGCGTCCGAAGGCCAGCTCGATCCGGACCTTGCTGCCCTGCGCGAGCTCGAGGGCATGGCCCATGATCCCGAATCCCGTGATGTCGGTGCAGGCATGAATTCCGTGGTCCCGGGCCGTCTCGATCGCGGTCCGGTTCAGGCCGGCGATCTTCGGCAGGAGCGGCTCCAGGTCGCGATAGGGAAGCTTCTTCGACCGGCAGGCGTTGAAGAGCACGCCGGTCCCGATCGGCTTGGTCAGGACCAGGGCGTCGCCCGGCCGGGCGTTGCAGTTCGTGAGCACCTGGTCCGGATGGACCAGGCCGGTCACCGCCAGGCCGTACTTCGGCTCCAGGTCGTCCACCGAGTGGCCGCCCGCGAGCGACGCTCCCGCCTCCTGCACCTTCTCGAACCCGCCGGCCAGCAGGTCCTTCAGCAGCCCCTTGTCGAGCCGCTTCAACGGGAACATCACGAGGTTCAGCGCCATGATGGGCCGCCCGCCCATGGCATAGACGTCCGAGAGGGCGTTCGCGGCAGCGATCCTGCCGAACCAGACGGGATCGTCCACCGGCGGGGTGATGAAGTCCGCGGTGCTGATGACCGCCGTGTCCGGCGAGATGCGGTAGACCGCGGCATCGTCGCTCGTCTCGAACCCCACGATGAGGTTCGGGTCATGGACGGGACAGATCGCGGTGAGCACGTCCGACAGGTCCGCCGGACCGATCTTCGCCGCTCAGCCGCAGGTGCGGGACATGCCCGTCAGGGTCTTTCTCTTGAAGGGGTTCATTGGGGAACCATTATACCAGAAACACCGCCATTCGCCACCGCCTTGATGGAATCCGGAAGACAGGACCAGGACAGAAGGGCCACCGTCAGAAGAACGAAACACGAATGACACGAATACGATCACTTCTTCGACAGGATACCAGGATCGACAGGATCCGAACCTTTCCTTCTATCATCTATCGGTCGATCATTTGACGTTCTCGGAGCCTATTAGGCTTTGCGCGAAAGTATTGCCTGTCTTTTTTATCTGTGTCCATCCG
>CAZTXN010000045.1:1735-4664 GCA_964617655.1 uncultured Nitrospiraceae bacterium
GTTCATCCGCGTCCAAAGGTCTTGCCGTTCATCCTGTTTCTGCTTTTCCGGTCTTATCCGTGTCCATCCGTGGCAAAAAGGATCTTTCTACAGCAGCTCATGGAAATCCATGATCGTCGCGAACTCGTCGCTTCTTCCCGGCGCGGTCCTGGAGTTCGCCCGGGCCTTGTAGACCAGGTGGCGGATGCCGTACCGCCGCGCCGAACGGAGGACCGCCGGCGTGTCATCAACGAAGAGGGCCGCGTCCTGCCGGAACCCGAGCGCCCGTTCCGCCTCCTGCCAGAACTCCTGCTTCTCCTTGGGATGGCCCATCTGCGCCGAGGTGACCGTGCCGGTCAGATAGCGCCCGATCTCGGTCTTCTGCATCTTCAGGTCCAGCACCTTGTCATGGGCGTTCGTGACGATGAAGACCTGCTTCCCCTGCTCCCGCATGCGCTGGAGGAACTCCTCCACGTGGGGATGGACCTCGATGAGATGCCGGATCTGCTCTTTCAGCGCCAGGATGTCGAGCCCCAGCATGCGCGACCAGTAGTCGATGTCGGTCCAGTTCAGGGTCTCTTCCTGGGACCGGTACTTCGCCATGAGCTCGCCCTTCGCCCTGGTGAAGGAGATGCCGTGCTTCTCGGCATACCGCTCCGGCACGAGGTGCTCCCAGAAGTGGTCGTCGAAATGCTTGTCCAGCAGCGTCCCGTCCATGTCCAGGAGCACGTGGGTGATCTTACTGTTCTGCAGGGCTTGTTTGATGTCAAGAATGGAAGGATGCATGTATTACCGGGCCGATCGAGGAAATCGCAGCTAGGGTGGATTTGCTGTCAGCTAGCTACTTCTTTATATATCCCTCGACCATCAGGTCCCTGCCGACCAGGCTCGTCCTGGTGTCACGCAGCCTGATGGCCTGGTCCAGCCTCCGGGGGGAGCTCCCGCCGATGGCCGGCAGGGAATCCTTCCCGGTCATGAGCAGCGGCGCGATGAAGAGGACCGCCTTATCCGCGATCCCTGCCTTGAGCGCAGCTGCATGCACCTCGGCGCCGCCCTCGATCAGCACGGACAGGATGTCCCTGGCGCCGAGCTTCCGCATCAGGTCCCGCAGGTCCACCCGTCCGCCTGCTGCCCGCACGGTGATCACCTCTGCCCCGGCCTTCCGGAGCAGCTCCCGCTTCGCCTTTGCTGCGCCGGCGGTAGTAGCGATCACCGTCCGGCCGCCTGACCGGCGGTCCAGGACCCTGGCGGTGAGCGGCGTCCGGAGCCGGCTGTCCAGGACGACCCGCACGGGGTCCCTGCCGCCGGGGACCCGCGCGGTCAGCAGGGGGTCGTCCTTCAGGACCGTATTGATCCCCACGAGGATCGCATCATGCCCGTCCCGCAGCCGGCGGCCGGCCTCCCGGGCCTCCGGGCCGGTGATCCACTTCGACTCTCCCCGTGCGGTGGCGATCTTGCCGTCCAGCGTCTGGGCGATCTTCAGGGTGACGAAGGGCATCCCGCTCGTGACATGCTTCAGGAATGCCTCGTTCAGCGCCAGGGCCTCCCGCTCGAGCACGCCGGTCTCGACCGTGATGCCCGCCCGCCGGATGGCCCGGATGCCGCGGCCGGCGACGCGGGGATTGGGGTCCTGCATCGCCACGACCACGCGCCGGACGCCGCTCCGGACTACGAGCGGAGCGCAGGGCGGCGTGCGCTTCTCCGTATGGGAGCAGGGTTCGAGCGTCACGTAGAGCGTCGCGCCCCGGGCGCGCGTGCCGGCCTTCCGGAGGGCGATCGCCTCGGCATGGGGCTCCCCGGCCTTCCGGTGCCAGCCGCTGGCGATGACCCGCCCGCCCTTCGCCACCACCGCGCCGACCATGGGGTTCGGGCTCGTCCGTCCCCGCGCCCGTTCCGCCAGCCGCAGGGCCCTGCGCATGAATCCGGCATCTGTTGCGTTCATGTCCGTCCTGTTCCGCGGTCGGCCGGGATTACGGCGGGTCCGCAGCCCCGTTTTCCCGGGCGGGAGCTATTTCCGGTTCTCCTGCTGCCGCGCCCGGCGCTTGTTCGCCCGGTAGCGGTCGATGCCCTTCTCGTGCTCCTCGAACGTGGTGGAGAAGAAATGGCTTCCGTCCCCCTGGGCGACGAAGAAGAGGTACTCGACCTGCTCGGGATAGAGCGTCGCGAGGATCGCGCCCTGGCCGGGATTCGCGATCGGCCCGGGCGGCAGCCCCCTGTGGAGATAGGTGTTGTACGGCGTCCTGCGCTTCAGGTCCTGGGCGGTCACCTTCTTGACCCAGGCCCGCGTGCCGTAGACGGCCGTGGGATCGGCCTGGAGCTTCATGTTCTTCTTCAGCCGGTTGTGGTAGACGGCCGCGATGGTCTTGCGCTCCGCCTCGACCTTTGCCTCCTTCTCCACGATGGAGGCGAGGGTGATGATCTGGTGCTCCGTGAAGCCCAGCGCCTTGGCCCGGCTGCGGTAGCCTTCGGTGAAGACGCCCTGGTACCGCTGCACCATGCGCTTCGCGATGTCCTGCACCGCGATGCCCTTGGGCAGATAGTAGGTGTCCGGGAAGAGATAGCCCTCGAGCGTCTCGGCTTCGATCCCGAGCGACCGCGTGAAGGCGGGATCCTGGGCGAGGGCGATGAAGATGTTCGGATCGGGAAGGAGGGGCGTCTGGGAGAGGGTCCAGCCGATCTGGAAGAGGTTGTAGCCCTCCGGCACGATCACCTGGTACTCGATGACCCGCCCCTTGCGCAGGGTCTCCAGCACCTTCCAGAGGCTCATGTGGGTCCCGAACCCGTAGTAGCCCACCCGGACCCTGCGGGTGACGCCCTGCAGCCTGCCGATGAGCGTGAAGTAGCCGCGGTACCGGATGATCCCTTCCTGCTTGAGCTTCGCGGCGAGCGCCTGGAAGCTCATGCCCTCGGTCACCCGGACCTCCTTCCAGACCTTCTCGCTCGTGGGCGG
>CAZTXN010000045.1:4764-17017 GCA_964617655.1 uncultured Nitrospiraceae bacterium
AGAGCTGTCCGGACCGCAGGATCCCGATCAGGATCCAGATGCCGAAGAGCCCGGCGATCACATACCCGATCAGGCCGAAGACCGGCATGCCGAAGAGCAGCTTTCCCTGGCCGGAATGGATGATGATGGAGCTGGCCACGATGATGGCCGCGGTGATGATGCTGAAGGAGAGGCGGTTGCTCGAACGGTCCAGGTCCCGGATGAGATGATCGAGCCCCTCATGGTTGATCCTGACCCCCACCTCGCCGCGCAGGAGCTTCCCCGCGACCCGGCGCACCTGGCGCGGCGCCTCCGCGGCGGCCTCGGCCATGCCGGCAAGCCCCTTGCGCGCCGCGCGGAGCCGCCGCAGGGGGCTCCGCTGGCGCCGCACGAGCTCCTCGACATAGGGCAGGGCCGCGGCCACGTAATCGAAGTCCGGGTCGAGCTGCTTCAGCATGCCCTCGAGGGTGAGCAGCGCCTTGTCCATGAGGTAGAGGTTCTGCGGGATCCGGAGCCGGTGGCGCTGCAGGATCTGCGTGACCCGCTCCACGTAGGTGCCGAGGTCGATCTGCCCGACCGTCATCCCGTAGTAGGGCTCCAGCAGCTCGGCGAGGTCCTCCTTCAGCTCCTGCTCGAGCTGCTCGGGGTCCGCGGCATCGTCGCCCGCGAAGCCCAGGCGCAGGTAGTGGCGGGCGAGCGCATCGAAGTCCTTCTCCCCCAGGGCGACGAGGATGTTCGCGAAATGCTCCATGTTCTCCTCGGTCACCCTGCCGATGATCCCGAAATCGACCAGCCCGATCCGGCCGTCCGCCAGGACGAAGATGTTCCCCGGGTGCGGATCGGCGTGGAACAGGCCGTCGCGCAGCACCATCTTGAAGAACGCCGCCGCCCCCTTGAGCGCGATCTCGCGGCGCGAGAACCCGAGCCGCGCGAGCGCCGCATGATCGTCGATCCGGACGCCCTCGATCCGCTCCATGACCAGCACCCGCCGGGCCGACCGCTCCCGGAAGACCTCGGGAATGCGGAGGTCCGGGCTGCCCTCGAAGTTCTTCCGGAGCCGGACGGCGTTCGACGCCTCGATGAAGAAGTCGAGCTCCCGCCGGATGGTGCGGCTGAACTCGTCCACGATGCCCGGCGCGTTGTAGGGCTTCAGCTCAGCCACATGGTCGTCGATGAGCGCCGCGATCCCGCGCAGGATGCTGATGTCGCGGCTGATGGTCCGCTCGATGTCCGGCCGCTGCACCTTCACCATGACCGGCCGGCCGTCGGGCAGCACGGCCCGGTGCACCTGGGCGATGGACGCGGCGGCGATGGGACGGGGGTCAAATTCGGAAAAAAGCGCCTCGAGGGGAGAACCGAGCTCCTTTTCCACGATGTCCCGGGCCTCGGCAAAGGGAAAGGGGGCGACCGAATCGGTCAGCTTGGTGAGCTCGGCGGCATACTCGATGGGCAGCAGGTCGGGCCGGCAGGCGAGCACCTGCCCCAGCTTGATGAAGGAGGGGCCGAGCTCCTCGAAGAGCAGCCGCATGCGCTCCGGCGCCGCAAGGGGCCCGGCCGGCATGCGGCGCCGCCGGACCGGCGCCATGCGCCTGCCGAAGGAGATGAGGCGCTGCAGGCCGGTCTGCTCGATGAGATGCCCGAAGCCGTGGCGCGTGGCCACCAGGAGGATCTGCCGGACCCGGGGGATGTCGCGGTAGTGCTTTCGCCAGAAGCCCAGGAAGGACATGTCCGCTCACGGAACCGGATCAGTCCCCGGTCTCCCCGTCGCCTTCCAGCTTCCGGAGGCGGCTGTTGAGGGACTGCACCTTCTTCTCGAGCTTCTCGATATCCTCTTTCGTCGGGACGCTCAGCTTCTCCAGGACGCCGGCGACCGTTTCCCTGATCCTGGCGTCCATCTCCTTGCTGCTCTGCTCCGCCTTGGAGGTCCATTCCCTGACCAGGGTGGCGGCATCGCTCTTCGAGAGCTCGCCGGCCTTCACCAGGTCATCGACGAACTCCCGGGCCTTCTCCTGCGCACCCAGCCCTGCCAGCATCGCCTTCTTGATGATATCAGCAATCACCATGGAACCCTCCTCTCTCCTGGATGGAACATCTGGACACGGTTGAACACGGTTGAACACGGATCATCGGGCAGCAGATCGACAGCGGAGCGGCTCTGCGCGCGTGTTGGTGATTTGATTATACCATAGAAGCGTTCTGCAGCGAAAAGAGCGCAGCACGCGGCCGAGGCACGCTGCTACCCGGCCTTCTCCACGGCGGTGTAGAGCGCCTCCAGCGCGGCATCCAGCTTCCCTGGGTCCTTGCCGCCGGCCTGCGCCAGGTCAGGCTTGCCGCCGCCGGTCCCGCCCAGGACCGCTGCCATCTCCCTGATGAGGCTGCCGGCCTGGTACTTCTGGGTCAGGTCCTTCGAGACCATCACGATCAGGCTCACTTTCTCGTCCTGCGAGGACCCGACGGCCAGGATGCCGCTCCCCAGCCGGTCCCGCAGCTTGTCCCCGAAGTCTCGCAGGTCCTTCTGCGCCATGTTCTCCTGCCGCGTGGCCAGCACCTTCACGCCCTTGACGGTCCGCACCCCGGCGATGACATCCCCGGCCCGGGAGGACTGCATCTTCTGCTTCAGCCGGTCAAGCTCCTTCTCGGCGTCCCGCAGCTGGCCCATCAGCTTCTCCACCCGTCCCGCCACGTCGGGGTCCGAGGCCTTCAGGAGCCGGCCGATCTCGCGCAGGTCCTGCTCCTCCTTCCGCACGGCCAGGTAAGCCTGCCGTCCCGCCAGGACCTCGAGCCGCCGCACTCCGGCGGCGATGCCGGATTCGGAGACGATCTTGAAGAGCCCGATCTCCCCGCTGGCCTTCGCGTGGGTCCCGCCGCAGAGCTCCCTGCTCACGTCCTGCACCGTCACCACGCGGACCTTCTCCCCGTACTTCTCGTCAAAGAGCGCCAGGGCCCCCGCGGCGATGGCCTGGTCGATCTCCATCTCCGCGATGGCCACGGGATGGTTCTCGATGATCCGCTCGTTCACCAGCTCCTCGATGCGCTCCTTCTCGCGCTCCGAGAGCGCCGTGTAGTGCGTGAAGTCGAACCGGCAGCGGTCCGGCGCCACGAGGGAGCCCGCCTGCTTCACATGCTCGCCCAGCACCGAGCGGAGCGTGGCATGCAGGATATGGGTCGCCGTGTGGTGGCGCACCGTATCCAGCCGCTCCCTGTCGTCCACCTTTGCCAGCACCGTATCCCCCACGGTGAACGCGCCCTTCCTGACCACGCCCTTGTGGACGAAGAGCCCCTCGACCGGCTTCACCGTGTCGCTGACGCTGAACTTGGCCGCCTCGCCCAGCAGCTCCCCCCGGTCGCCCGCCTGTCCGCCTGACTCGGCATAGAAGGGCGTCCGGTCCAGGACGAGCTCGGCCTCGGTCCCTTCGGCGGCCTGCCGGACCTGCCTGCCCTTCGCGATGATCGCCGCCACCTCGGCGGTCCCTTCCAGCGCGTCATAGCCGAAGAACGCGGTCTCCTTGACCTTCGCGACGACCTCTTTGTAGACCGGATCGATCTTCGCCTCGCCGGACCCGGCCCAGGCGGCCCGCGCCTTCTCCCGCTGCTCCTGCATGGACCGGCGATAGCCTTCCTCATCGATCTCGAGATGGAGGTCGCGCGCCATGTCCGCGACCAGGTCCAGGGGGAACCCGAAAGTGTCATAGAGCCGGAAGAGCACCTCGCCCGGGATCATCACCTTCTTCTCCGCCTTGAGCTTCTCCACGGTCTCGTTCAGGAGCGCGAGGCCCGAGTCGAGGGTCTGGCCGAAGCGCTCCTCCTCGATCAGCACCACTTTGGCCACGTGCTCCCGGGAATCGGCAAGCTCCGGGTAGGCCGTCTTCATCCCGTCCACCACCGCGCCGGTAAGCCTGTACAGGAAAGGCCTGGTGATGCCGATGAGCCTGCCGTAGCGGCTTGCCCGCCGGATGATGCGGCGGAGCACATAGCCCCTGCCCTCGTTCGCGGGCAGCACGCCGTCGCTGATCAGGAAGGTCACGGCCCGGAGGTGGTCGGCGCAGACCTGGTAGGAGATGTCGGTCTGCTCGTCCTTGTGGTAGGGCGCGCCGGCGATCGCGGCGATCTCCCGGATGATCGGCTGGAAGAGGTCGGTCTCGAAGTTCGAGCGCACCTGCTGGCAGACGGCCGAGAGACGCTCCAGCCCCATGCCGGTGTCGATGGAGGGCTTCGGCAGCGGCGTGAGCCTGCCGGTCGCGTCGCGGTTGTACTGCATGAAGACCAGGTTCCAGATCTCGAGGTACCGGTCGCAGTCGCAGCCCACGGCGCAGCCCGGTTTGCCGCAGGAGAGCTCCGGGCCCTGGTCGATCAGGATCTCGGAGCAGGGGCCGCAGGGGCCCGTGTCGCCCATGGCCCAGAAGTTGTCCTTCTCGCCCAGCCGCACGATCCGGTCGGGCTTGAGGCCGGCCACCTGCTGCCATAGCTCGAAGGCCTCGTCGTCGTCCTTGTAGACCGTTGCCCAGAGCTTGTCCTTGGGCAGCTTCACCACCTCGGTCAGGAACTCCCAGGCATAGGCGACGGCCTCCTTCTTGAAATAGTCGCCGAATGAGAAGTTCCCGAGCATCTCGAAGAAGGTGTGGTGCCGCGCCGTATGGCCCACGTTCTCCAGGTCGTTGTGCTTCCCCCCGGCGCGCACGCATTTCTGGGAAGTCACCGCGCGCTTATAGTCGCGCACGTCCTCGCCCAGGAAGACGCCCTTGAACTGGACCATGCCCGCGTTCGTGAAGAGGAGCGTGGGGTCGTTCTTGGGCACCAGGGAGGAGCTGGGCGCCACCTTGTGGCCCCGCTGGCCGAAATAGTCGAGGAACAGCTTTCTGAGGTCAGCAGCCTTCACCGATGGACTCCTTTACGTTCAGCCTGGTAGATTCTTCGCAGGTTGGGTTAAGCGCAGCGCAACCCAACGGGACTTGTCGGGTCTCACGCAGCCTGCCCCAGCGTACGGTAAGCAGGGGTTCTGCCCGACCTGCCACTGCGGTATCCGGCCTGGGAAGCACAGGGAAAATAGCAGAAATACAGGAAGAATTCAATAGATTCGTTCGCCGGCCTGTCGGTCAGGACGGTTCTTGCCGGAACGCGGAGAGCGGATATCTTCACGCTTGGCATCAGGCTGCATCCCCGATCATGCTTCTCAGCCGGCGGAGGGAGTCCCTGACATCGGTGAAATGAAGCGTCCGGAGGCCGTGCCCGGCCGCGCGGGATATATGTCCCGCATTGTCATCGATGAAGAGAGTCTCCCCGGGAGCAGCGCCGAATGCCTGTCTCCTTCCGCACCGCGTCCCAGAACCGGGCCTCGTCCCCTGCGCCGGTGAGATAGCCGGTCGCGACGATGATGCGCTCCACGTCACGGAAGAACCGCTCAGGATCGAGCCCCTGCATCCTGCCGATGGCGAAGAGCCCCTCGCGGAACCCTTCCTCGGCGATCACGCCCCCGAAATCGAAGAGCACGGTCTTGATCTGCATCCTCCACCCCATGGCTGCAACAGAGAGATGGGCAGCCCCACCCCCCTCACCCTGCCCTCTCCCGCCAGAGGGAGAGGATACGTTACATTAAAAGGAAAGGTCTGAAACCCGCCTCTGCCGCAGCCGGCCTGCGATCCCCCGCGGCATCGCTGCATCGCGGACCCTGCCGCCCCTACAGCTTTGCCGACCGCAGGACCTCCCGGATGGTCCCGGATGAGAAGCCCTTCCTCTCCAGGAACCCGGCCAACCGCCGCTCCACCTCTGCGCGGCTGCGCGGCCGGACCGCGAGGAACCGGTAGGCCGCGTTCTTCGCCCGCTTGAGCTCCTTCTCGTCCTGGTCCATGATCAAACAACGAGGGCGGCCTTTCCCGGCCGCCCGATGACGTTCGCCTGTCGCCTGTCGCCTGTCGGCACTACTGCCCGAACCGGTCTATCTTGAAGCCCGTGTCGTTCGAGTCGCCGGTGTACTCCCGCGCTTCCTTTTCCTTCGGCGCCGGCCGGGCCGGAGGGGGTGTCGCAGGCTTCGCTCCGCCGATCGTGCCCTTCATCACGCTGCCGCCGGCCTTCCGCTTCTCGTCCTCCTCCATGGTCAGGTCGCTCGTGGACTGGATGCCCTTCACCTTGAGCGCGAAGTCGTCGGGATTGCTGGCGCTCATGAGCGCCTCCTCATAGGTGATGATGCCCTTCTTGTAGTGGCCCAGGAGCGACTGGTCGAAGGTCTGCATGCCGTAGTGCAGCATGCCCGCGGCGATGATGCCGGGTATCGTGCGGGTCTTTGCCTCATCGATGATCGCCTCGCGCACCGAGAGGGTGCCGAGCATGATCTCCACGGCCGGCACGCGGCCCTTGCCGTCGGCGCGCCCCACGAGCCGCTGGGAGACCACTCCCTTGATCACCGAGGCGAGCTGCATCCGCACCTGCTTCTGCTGGTAGGGCGGGAAGGCGTTGATGATCCGGTTCACGGTCTCGGAGGTGTCCACGGTATGGAGGGTGGAGAGCACCAGGTGGCCGGTCTCGGCCGCGGTCAGGGCCGTGGAGATGGTCTCGAAGTCCCGCATCTCGCCGACGAGGATCACGTCCGGGTCCTGCCGCAGGGCGCTGCGCAACGCCTCGCCGAAGGTCTGCGTGTCCGAGCCGATCTCGCGCTGGTTCACGATGCTCTTCTTGTCGCGGTGGAGGAACTCGATGGGGTCCTCGATGGTCACGATGTTCGAGGTGCGGGAGGTGTTGATATAGTCGATCATGGCCGCCAGGGTCGTGGACTTGCCGCTTCCCGTGGTCCCGGTCACCAGGATGAGGCCCCGCTGTTCCTGGGCCACCTTCATCAGCACGGGAGGCAAGAGCAGCTCTTCGAAGTTCAGGATCTTGGCCGGCACCATGCGGAAGACCATGCCCACGCTGCCGCGCTGCTTGAAGACGTTCACGCGGAACCGGCCGAGCCCCGGCACCGCGTAGGCCATGTCGAGCTCGTTCTTCTCGTTGAACCGGGCCTTCTGGTGGGCGTTCATGATGCTGCTGGCCATGGCGAGGGTGTCCTCGGCCATCAGCCGCTTCTCGGTCTCGATGGGCGCCAGACGGCCGTCGATGCGCAGGATGGGCGGCACGCCGACCTTGAGATGCAGGTCCGACGCCTTCCGTTCGAAGGTCGATTTGAGCAGGTCGTTCAGTGCCATGCGCGCCTCCCCGGTCCATGCTGCTCCCGCGGCCGCTGTCAGGGCGGCGCGCGGGAGAACCGGTTTCCATTATACACGGTGCGGCCCGATTTCGCAAAGGCGCGACGGCGCTGCCGGCCGCGCGGCCCTTACCGGGCCCGCGCCGCCCGGGCCGGCCGTTCCTTCTCCTTTTCCTTCTCCGCGGGCGGTTCCGGGTCCTTCGCCGCGGCGCCGGCGGGCGCTGCCGGCGGCTGCAGGCCGTAGGACTCCCGGACCTTCGCCTCGATCTCGGCGGCCATCTCGGGGTGCTCGTTCAGGAAGGTCTTGACGTTCTCCCGGCCCTGGCCGATGCGCGTGCCGTTGTAGGAAAACCAGGCGCCGCTCTTCTCGACGATGTTCTTCTCCACGCCGATGTCGATGACCTCGCCGAGCTTCGAGATGCCCTCGTTGAACATGATGTCGAACTCCGCGGACCGGAAGGGCGGCGCGATCTTGTTCTTCACCACCTTGACGCGCACCCGGCCGCCGGTCACATCCTCGCCTTCCTTGATGGCCGAGATCTTCCGGATGTCCAGCCGGACCGAGGCGTAGAACTTCAGCGCATTGCCGCCCGTGGTGGTCTCGGGATTCCCGAACATGACGCCGATCTTCATCCGGATCTGGTTGATGAAGACGAGGGTGGTCTGGGACTTGCTGATGGCGCCGGTCAGCTTCCGGAGCGCCTGGCTCATGAGCCGCGCCTGGAGGCCCATGTGGGCGTCGCCCATCTCTCCCTCGATCTCGGCGCGCGGCGTCAGCGCGGCCACGGAGTCCACGACGATGACGTCGACCGCGCCGCTCCGCACCAGGGTCTCGGTGATCTCGAGCGCCTGCTCGCCCGTGTCGGGCTGGGAGATCAGGAGCTCATCGGTCCGGACGCCGAGCTTCCGCGCGTAGGCCACGTCCAGGGCATGCTCCGCGTCGATGAAGGCGGCCTGGCCGCCGATCTTCTGCGCCTGGGCGATCACATTCAGGGCGAGGGTGGTCTTGCCCGAGGACTCGGGGCCGTAGATCTCGATGATCCTGCCGCGCGGCACGCCGCCGATGCCCAGCGCCACGTCGAGCCCCAGCGAGCCCGTGGAGATGGCCGCGATGTTCACCGGCGCCGCATCCTTGTCCAGCCGCATGATGGACCCCTTGCCGAACTGCTTCTCGATCTGGCCCACGGCCAGCTCCAGTGCTTTCAGTCTGTCCTTGTCAGCCATGTCTTGCCTCCTTTGATTGATCGCCGTAGCGGCACGGAACACGGAGGAGTCAAGAAATCCTAAGCACGAATATCTGAGCTCTAAACAATCTCAAAATAGGAATTCTTCATTTCGATCATTCGATATTGTTTAGAATTTCGAACTTCGGATTTCGTGTTTCTACCTCAGCGACCTCCGCTACTCCGGCAAATTATGTCAGGTTGATCCTCTCCACTTCTGTATACACCGCCCCTTCCCGCCGGAGCTCGCTCTGCATCAGGCTCACGGACGATGCATCGAAGCCGCCGGGCCGGGCGTTCCGGACCGCCTCGATCCGGCGCTCCCAGTCGTCCCGGGGCTTCGGGAACCTGACCCGGCCCAGGGTAAGATGGGGGCTGAACTTCCGTGCTTCCCGCTCGAACCCCAGGCCTGCCATGGCATCCTCGATCCTGGCCTGGAGGGCGGCGAGCTTCCCGGTATCGCCCATCACACCGAGCCAGAGCACGCGGGGCGCCCTGGTGTTCGGGAAGGCCCCTGCTCCCGCGATCTCGAGCCCGAGCTGCCCGGCGCCCTGCGCGGCTCCGCTGAGGGCCTGCAGGATCCCGGGGATCCGCGCCTCCTCCACCTCGCCCAGGAACTTGAGGGTCAGGTGGATGCCCTCGGGCCGCGTCCAGTTCGCGTTCCCGCCGGCGGCCTTCAGCCGGTCCTGGACCTCCGCGATCGCCCGCTTGATCTCCCCGGGCAGCTCGATGGCGATGAAGAGACGCATGGTCATTTCGGATTTCGGATTGCGGATTTCGGATCGGGAATCATTCATGGCCATCATTCCGCAATCCGCATTCCGCAATCACGCAATCAAATGCCTTCTCACCCTGTCCAGCGCCGCCTGGGCCGCGCGGCGGCGCACCTGGCCGCGGTCGCCGAGGAACCGGTGCTCCTCCGCCGTTTCCCCGCCCTGCCAGGCCAGGGCGATATGGACCAGCCCCACAGGCTTCTCCGGCCGTCCGCCGGCCGGCCCGGCGATGCCGGTGGCCGCGAGCCCCAGGTCCGTGCCCGCCCGCTCCCGGACGCCCCGCGCCATGGCCAGGGCCGTTTCAGCGCTGACCGCCCCGCTCCGCTCGATGAGCTCCGCGGGGACGCCGAGCAGGTCGGTCTTGGAGGCGTTGCTGTAGGTCACCACGCCGCGCTCGAAGTAGGCCGAGCTCCCGGCGCTGTTCGTGATCCGGCTCCCGATCATCCCGCCGGTGCAGGACTCGGCCACGGCCAGGGTCATCCTGCGCTGGGCCAGCAGGACGCCCACGATCTCCTCGAGCGTCTGGCCGTTCACGCCGAAGACCGCGTCGCCCAGCCGCTTCCGCACCTCGGCCTCGGTCCGCTCCGCCGCCTTCAGCGCCCGGGCCTGGGTGCGCTCCCGCGCCAGGATGCGCACGTCCACCTGCCCCTCGCCCGCGGAGAGCCCCACGGACGGCTGCTTCTGGCGCAGCACCTCCTCGAGCAGCTCGTTCACCCGGGACTCGGTCAGGCCGCTGGTATGCAGCACCCGCCGCAGCACCGCCTGGTCCTTCCGCCGGTGCTCCCGCAGCAGCGGCCGCAGCTCCTCGCGGAACATCGCCTCCATCTCCGCCGGCACGCCCGGCAGCACGGCCACGAGCCGCTCCTCCTCCTGCAGCACGAAGCCCGGCGCCACGCCGACCCGGTTCCGCAGGATGCGGCTGCCCGCGGGGATCAGGGCCTGCCGGTCGCTCGCCGCGGGATGCTCCCGCCCCCGGGCGGCGAAGACCTCCTTGATGCCGCGCAGGGCGTCGTCGCTCAGGATCAGCCGCTTCCTGAGCACCCGGGCGAGCACCCGCCGCGTCAGGTCGTCCTCGGTCGGGCCGAGCCCGCCGGTGATCAGCACGATCTCGCAGCGCTCGATGCCCCGCTTGAAGGCGCTCTCCAGGTCCTTCTCGTCGTCGCCCACCACGGTGCGGAAGGCGGTCTCGATGCCCAGGTCCAGCAGCTCCGCGGCAAGGAACGGGGAGTTGGTGTCAACGGACCCGCCGGTCAGCAGTTCGCTGCCGGTGGCGATGATCTCAGCGCGCATGGATCTGCACCTCTCCAGGGAGACATGATCCTGAAAAAAGCATTTGGACACGGATAAAATCTGATAACGTCAGGAGAAACCTACGGTCAATACTTGAAAAAGAACTCACCTGCAAGGTGAAAAGCTTTTCAGAACAAACGTATTGCCTTTTCAGGTTTTATCCGCATTTTCCGTGTCCCAACTGCCGTTTTTAGGATGATTCGTCCTGTAGGGGCGGCCCGGAGCCTGCCCTCAAAGGATGAGATCGGGGGTGGCCGCCCTGGTCCGGGCAACCACGCAGGGTTGCCCCTACGATCCTCCGCATTCCGTACTCCGAACTCATCCTGAACTCCTGACCACTGCTCTTCCCTCAGCCGAAAATATGGATCGCAGCCTGAAGAACGATGTTCGTATACACCCCTGCCCCGATATCATCCAGCATCACGCCCGCCCCGCCGGGAACGCGCTGGAGGGCATCGACCGGCCAGGGCTTCAGGATATCGAAGGCCCGGAAGAGGACGAAGCCCGCTGCCACGGCCCACCAGGAGAAGGGCAGGAACGCCAGGGCGGCCAGGTAGCCCGCGATCTCATCGATCACGATGGACTGGTGGTCCTTCACGCCCAGGAGCCCTTCCGCCCTGCCCGCGGCCCAGAGCCCGACGGCAGCGACCGCGACCCAGGCCGCCGCGTATTCGAGCGGGCCGAGGCCGCACAGCAGGAGATAGAGCGGCACCGCCAGGACCGTGCCTGCCGTGCCCGGCGCCTTCGGCACCCTGCCGCTGTAGGCCCCCTGGGCGATGAAGAGGATGATATGGTCAAGAGCTCTCTGTCTGGCCATGATCCGTCCCGGCACAGCCTCGATGTCGTAGCCGCCGTCCGTCAATCTGATCCGTCATCCCCGTGAAACCTGTCCCCGAGCGAAGGAGTCGGGGAACGGGGATCCAGCAGCAGCAAAAAAGGCCTGGATTCCCGCCGGAGCCTGCCCCCGCGTGCCCAAAGCGGGGGAAGCGATATCATGTCTGCATACAATTTCCACCTACGGGTTTGCTTCGCTTCGCTCGCAAAGACAGTAACGAACGTATTCCGTGACCTGCTGAGGAAACACTGCTCACACCATCATTCGCGCCATTCGTCCATTCGTGCGATTCGTGTTCACGCCTTTTCTCTATCCTCTCCGTATGGTCCCGGCCGGACGGTGCTACAGCGCCTCGTAGGCCCAGAGCGCGCCGTCGTTGCCCTGGTCCTCCACCCGCCGCACCAGCCGTTTCTTATAGAGGTTCAGGAGCCGCGTGCCGCTCGTGTTCGGCTCGATCTTCTTGGCCTCCGCCAGGTCCCGCGACGAGGCCCTGCGGTTCTGCTGGATGAACTCGAGCGTCTCGCGGAGATAGTTGTTCAGCCCGCCCAGCAGGACCCGGCTTCCGTCCCGCATGCCGGCCATGACCGCCAGGTCCTTGCGCTCCAGCGCCACCTCGATGTTCTCCCGCTGGTTCTCGTTCAGGCCGTCCAGGACCACGTACTTGTCGCCGTACTCGCCGGCCAGGAGGCGGGAGACGAGCTTCGCGATGATCTCGTCGGCGCAGGAGTAGTCGATCACCGCGATGCGGCCGAAGTCCAGGACCACCACCTCCTGAGGGCCGAGCTTCTCGAGCTCACGCTCGATGCGCTCCCGGACCGCCTGGCCCGAGGGCCTGGTCACGAGGTTGTTCGAGCCGAAGCTGAGTTCGTCCTTCAGGAGCTGGTAGAGGTCATAGCGGATCATGGGCCCGGGCACCTGCCTTGTCTATTCAATTGAACCAATTGAACCATAAAGCAGGCGTTTTGTCAATAGGTTTTAT
>CAZTXN010000046.1:0-16801 GCA_964617655.1 uncultured Nitrospiraceae bacterium
CGTCCGACGACTCCACTCCCTTGATCCTCTCTGTGCATCATTTCCCCGCCCCGATGAGCTGCGGCGTCTGTTCGTTGTTGTACTTCTTGCGCGCAATGCTCTGCACCTGGGGTTTGACATAGTCGAAGAGGGCCGGGATATCGAGGGAGCCGTCCTGCCTGACCACATCCTCGTTCTTGATACCCTTCAGCAAAAAGTAGGTGAAGAGCCCATGCCCCTTCTCGTCATAGGTCGAGCTGATCTGCTCGCCGCTCGATGCCGCGAGCACGGTCATGTTCTTTGCCGGAGAAGCGGTGTTCAGGTTCATCACCAGCGGCCGGGCGCCCCTGGCAAGGACGGAGCGGCCTCCGGCGCCGGAGAAGCAGGAGTCGAGGGCCACGATGATCTCCTTTGCGGGAAGTTTTCCGAGGGCGTCGTACATGCGCTTGAGGGAATACCCCGTCTCCTCGATGAAGGTCGGGTCGCCGTCGTAGGGGACCAGGTAAGCCCCTCCCGTCCTGGAATCCGGAGCGACATGGCCGGAGTAGTAAACAAAAACGGTGCCGTCCTTCTCTACATTGTTGGGCAGCCACTTCTCAATATGTTTTACTGGACGTCCCATTCCGCACTCCGCACTGGTCAGAGCTCCACGCCCTTGATCTTCGCCACCTGCATCACGTCCTTGTCGCCGCGGCCGGAGAGATTGCAGATGATGACCTTGTCCTTGCCGAGCGTCGGCGCGAGCTTCAGGCAGTACGCCACGGCATGGCTGCTCTCGAGCGCGGGGATGATGCCCTCGAGCCGCGACAGAAGGTCGAAGGCCTCCAGGGCCTCCTCGTCGTTCGCATGGGTGTACTCGATCCGGCCGGTGTCATGGAGGTACGCGTGCTCCGGCCCCACGGCCGCATAGTCCAGCCCCGCGGAGACGGAGTGGGTCAACTCGATCTGGCCCTGCGCGTCCTGCAGCACATAGGTCTTCGAGCCCTGGAGCACGCCGAGGGACCCGCCGGCGAAGCGCGCGGCATGTTTCCCCCGCTCGATGGCAATCCCGCCTGCCTCAACGCCGTACATCTTCACGGACAGGTCGTTCAGGAACTCGAAGAAGAGCCCCAGGGCGTTCGAGCCGCCGCCCACGCAGGCCACCAGCGCGTCCGGCAGCCTGTTCTCGAGCTTTTTGACCTGCTTCTTCGCCTCCCGTCCGATGACGGACTGGAAGTCCCGCACCATCTGGGGATAGGGATGGGGGCCGAAGACCGTGCCCATGACGTAGTGGGTGTTCCGCACGTTCGTGGTCCAGTCGCGCAGGGCCTCGTTGATGGCGTCCTTCAGGGTCCTGCTGCCCAGGTCCACGGGCCGCACGACCGCGCCGAGCAGCTTCATGCGGAAGACGTTCAGCGACTGGCGCGCAACGTCATCCGTGCCCATGTAGACCTCGCAGTCCAGGCCGAACATGGCCGCTGCCGTGGCCGTGGCGACGCCGTGCTGGCCCGCGCCGGTCTCGGCCACCACGCGGGTCTTGCCCATGCGCCTGGCAAGCAGCACCTGGGCCAGGGAATTGTTGATCTTGTGCGCGCCGGTGTGGGCCAGGTCCTCGCGCTTGAGGTAGATCCGCGCGCCGTTGAGATGGCGGGTCAGGCGCTGGGCGAAATAGAGCGGCGTGGGCCTGCCGATGAACTCCCTGAAGTAGAACTCGAGCTCGGCCTGGAACTCCTTGTCCTTCCGGGCGCCGAGGTAGGCCTTCTCCAGCTCGTCGAGGGCCGGCATGAGCGTCTCGGGAACGAACTTCCCGCCGTAGACGCCGAAATGTCCCTTCTTGTCGGGCATGGTCACCAGATCAAGCCTTTCTCCTTCTCTCCTCCCCCTTGACGGGGGAGGACCAGAAGGTGGGGGTGAACGTGGACGGGCAGACCGCCTGCTGACAACCGTTCCATCATGCGTGCTGGCCGACCGGACCCCTCAGGGCCGGGACGCCCCCCGCACATCAGCGATGAACCGCTTCATCAGGCCATGGTCCTTCAGGCCCTTCTCCCGCTCGATGCCGCCGCAGACATCCACGCCATAGGGCTGCACGAGCCGGATCGCCTCGATCACGTTCTCGGGCGTGAGGCCTCCGGCCAGGATGATCCTGCCGAAGGTCTTGGCCACCACCGCGAGATGCCAGTCGAAGGTGGCGCCCGTGCCGCCCCGCACGCCCTCCTTGTAGCTGTCCAGGAGGTAGCCGCTCACGCGGTAGTGCGACATGCGCCGCAGGCTCTCCTTGTTCTTCACCTGGAAGGCCTTGATGACCCGCGATCCGAACCGCTGGCAGAACTCCGGCGTCTCGTCGCCGTGGAGCTGGATGCCCTGGATGCAGGCGAGCGAGACGATGTCCCGGATCCGGTCCTCCTTCTCGTTGACGAAGATGCCGATGGGCACCACGAAGGGCGGCAGCTGGCCGATGATCTCCGCGGCCTTCTGCGGCTCCACGTACCGCGGGCTCTTCCTGTAGAAGTTGAACCCCAGCGCGTCGGCGCCGAAGTCCACCGCCGCCAGCGCGTCCTCGAGGTTCGTGATGCCGCAGATCTTGATCTTGATCATGGTCGCGATCTCCAATACAGAACAGCAAGGACAACAAATGACAACAACGAATCCTTTGACACGGATATCCACGGATGGAACCTGATGAAGATGTTTGGCGTTCTGCCTCGTCCGCGTTTCGATCCGCCGTTATCCGTGTCAAGGTCCCTGTTGCCTTTCTGCTCCTAATCACGCCTTCCCCAGCAGCTCCCGGACCTTTGCTCCGATGTCCTTCTCCCGCATGAGACTCTCGCCCACCAGGATGGCGTCCACGCCGGAAGCCTCCAGCCGGAGCACGTCCCCCCGCGTCGCGATGCCGCTCTCGCTCACCACGGTCCGGTCGTCCGGGATATCCCGGAGCAGGCTGAAGGTCGTCTCCAGGCTGACCTGGAAGGTCGAGAGGTCCCGGTTGTTGATGCCCACGAGGGAAGCGCCTGCCAGGAGCGTCCGGTCCAGCTCTGCCGCGGTGTGGGCCTCCACCAGCACATCGAGCCCCAGCTCTGCCGCGGTCCCGAGCAGGTCCTCCAGCTGCCGCCGCTCCAGGCAGGCCGCGATCAGGAGGATGGCGTCCGCACCGGACGCCCGGGCCTCGTAGACCTGGTACGGGTCGGTGAGAAAGTCCTTCCGGAGCAGCGGGAGCTTCACCGCCTGCCGGATGCTGCCGAGATACGCCAGGTCCCCCTGGAAGTACCGGCTCTCGGTCAGCACCGAAAGACAGGACGCGCCCGATGCCTCATAGACCTTCGCGATGGCCACGGGATCGAAATCCTGCCTGATGACCCCCCTGGACGGCGAGGCCTTCTTCACCTCGGCGATCAGCCGGATGTTCTTCCCCTCGCCGAGCGCCCGGCCGAACCCGCGGACCGGGCCCGCGTCGGCGGCCCGTGCCCTGATGTCCGCCAGGGATTCCCTCCGCTTCGCTCCGGCAAGCTCTTCCTTCTTATATGCGATGATCTCGTCCAGGATCATGACAACTGGCAAGGTACGCTGTCCATGTAGGGGCGGCCCGACGTGGCCGCCCGCGCAAGGGCAACCACACAGGGTTGCCCCTACGGCATTCCGCACTTCTTACGGTCTGTTCGTGAACTTCCTGAGCTCCTCCAGCTTCTTCATCGCAGCCCCGGAATCGATGGACTCCGCGGCGATCTGCACGCCGTCGCGCAGGTCCCGGGCCCTGCCTGATGCCGCCAGCCCGGCCGCGGCGTTCAGGAGCACGATGTCTCTGCGGGGGCCCTTCCGCCCCTTCAGCACATCGAGGGTGATCCCGGCATTCTGCTTCGCATCGCCTCCCCGGAGGTCCTCCTTCGTTCCCGCGGGCAGGTCGAAGTCCGAGGGATGGACGAAATAGTCGCTCACCTTCCCGTCCCGCAGCTCCGCCACCCTGGTCCGGTCGGTGATGGTGATCTCGTCCAGGCCGTCCATGCCGTGGACCACGTAGGCGCGCTCGGCGCCCAGGTTGCCGAGCACCCGGGCGAGCGTGGTCGTGAGGTCCGGAGCGTAGACGCCCAAGACCTGGGCCTTCACGCCCGCGGGATTCGTGAGCGGCCCCAGAACGTTGAAGAGGGTGCGGATCCCGATCTCCCGCCGCGGTCCGATGGCGTACTTCATGGCCTGGTGCATCATCGGCGCGAAGAGGAAGGCGATGCCGACATCCCGCAGGCATTCCTCCAGCCGCTGCGACGGCATCTCGATGTTCACGCCCAGGGCCTGGAGCACGTCGGCGCTGCCGCTCCTGCTCGAGACGGACCGGTTGCCGTGCTTGGCCACCGCCACGCCCGCGCCGGCCGCGACGAACGCCACGGTCGTGGAGATGTTGAAGGTATGGGAGAGGTCGCCGCCGGTGCCGCAGGTGTCCACCTGGTGCGGCGCGCTGAGCTTCACGGAGAAGGCCTTCTCGCGCATGACGCGCGCGGACCCGGTGATCTCCTCCACGGTCTCGCCCTTCACGCGGAGACCGGTGAGGTACGCGGCTATCTGGGCGTCCGTGGCCTCGCCCTGCATGATCTCGCGCATCACGGCCTCGGCCTCGGCCTCGGTGAGATGCGTCCCGGACACGACCTTGGATATTGCTTCTTTGATCATAGGGTCCTCAACGACAAATGAAGATCTTTTGACAGGATAACAGGATCGCCCTGATCTGCAGGATCATGAAACGACTGTATCGGACCTTATCCTGTAATCCTGTCGAAGCACTTTCCTCGTCAGAGCTTCAAGAAGTTCCGCAGCAGGTCCTTGCCCGCGCCGGTCAGGATGGACTCGGGGTGGAACTGCACCCCCTCCACCTTGTGCTGCTTGTGCCGCAGACCCATGATGATGCCGTCGTCGGTCCAGGCCGAGACCTCGAGCGACGACGGCAGCGTCTCGCGCCTGACGATGAGCGAATGGTACCGCGTCGCCTCGAAGGGGTTCGGCAGACCGGCGAAGATGGTCCTGCCGTCGTGGTGGATCATCGAGGTCTTGCCGTGCATCAGGTAGGGCGCCCGGATGACGTCCCCGCCGAAGGCCTCGCCGATGGACTGGTGGCCCAGGCAGACGCCGAGGAGCGGCACCCTTCCGGTGAACTGCCGGATGACCTCCACCGAGATGCCCGCCTCCTTCGGCGTGCAGGGGCCGGGCGAGATCACGATCCGTTCGGGCCGCATCTGCTCGATCTCGGCGATCGTGAGCTTGTCGTTCCGGAAGACCTTCAGGTCCTGCCCCAGCTCGCCCAGGTACTGGACGAGATTGTAGGTGAAGGAGTCGTAGTTGTCGATCATCAATAACATAGGAACCTCAAAACCCAAATCCCAAAACACAAATCACAAATAATCTTCAAATCCCAAATCTCAATGCAACCGTTGGAATCTTGGTGCTTGATGCTTGGAACGTATTTGTAATTTGCTGTTTGTATTTTGGCGCGTCCTCTAATCCAGTCCTTCCTCCGCCATCTCCACGGCCCGCAGCATGGCCTTTGCCTTGTTCACCGTCTCCTGGTACTCCAGGGCCGGGACGCTGTCCGCGACCACGCCGCCGCCGGCCTGGACATAGGCCATCCGGTCCTTGATCACCAGCGTGCGGATGGTGATGCAGGTATCCATGTTGCCCGAGAAGCCGAAATAGCCCACTGCGCCGGCATAGGGACCGCGCCGGGCGGGCTCCAGCTCGTCGATGATCTCCATGGCCCGGATCTTGGGCGCGCCCGAGACCGTGCCCGCGGGGAAGCAGGCGCGGACCACGTCGTAGGCGTCCCGGCCGGGCGCGAGCGCGCCGCGGACGTTCGAGACGATATGCATGACATGCGAATAACGCTCGATCACCATGAGCTCCGAGACCTGCACGGTCCCCGGCGCGCTCACCCGGCCCACGTCGTTCCTGCCCAGGTCCACGAGCATGATATGCTCGGCCCGCTCCTTGGGGTCCGCCAGGAGCTCCTGCTCCAGGGCCCGGTCCTCGTCCTCCGCGGCGCCGCGCCTCCGCGTGCCGGCGATGGGCCGGAGCTCGATGCGGCCGTCCTCGAGCCGCACCATCACCTCGGGCGATGCGCCGACCACCGTGGCGTCGCCGCAGCGCAGAAAGTACATGTACGGCGAGGGATTGATCAGCCGGAGCGCCCGGTAGATCTCGAAAGGCTCCACACTGATGGCTGTCTCGAAGCGCTGGGACGGCACCACCTGGAAGATGTCGCCTGCCTTGATGTATTCCTTGGCCTTCAGCACCGCCTGCTCGTACTGTGCCTTCGTGAAATTTGAGGTGAGCTTTGCTTCTTTCTTCGCCTTCCTTCTGGCTCCCGGCTTCTGGCTCCCGGCTCCTTTCTTGATCTTTGCCACAATGGCATCGATCTTCCGCACCGCGTCCCGGTAGGCCGCCGATGCGGACCTGCCGTTCACATGGGCGTTCGAGACCACCGTGATCCGATGGGTCATGTTGTCGAAGATCACCAGGGTGTCGGTGATCATGAAGAGCACGTCCGGAAGGCCGAGCCCGGGCTTCGGACGGTCGGGCAGGCGCTCGAAGAACCGCACTACATCGTAGCCCAGGAACCCCACCCCGCCGCCGTAAAAACGCGGCAGCCCCGGGTCGGGCACGGGACGGTACTCGGCGAGAAGGTCCCGGACCGCCTCGAGGGGGTCCTGGACGAATGACCGGACCTCCTTCCGCCCCTGCCGGATGACCTCAACGCTCCGGCCGTGGGACCGGACGATCACCTCGGGACGGCTGCCGAGGAAGGAGTAGCGCGCCCACTTCTCGCCGCCCTCCACGGACTCGAGCAGGAAGGAATACTTCCCGTCATCGATCTTCCGGAAGGCCGAGACAGGCGTCTCCATGTCGCCCAGGACCTCGCGGTAGACCGGGATCAGGTTCCCCTGCTTCGCGCGCTCCCTGAACTCGCTGAGTGACGGACGGATCATAAAACCCCTTGCAAAAAAATAGGAATTTACTATACCAGATAAGGAAAAGGAGTGTCAATCCCAAAGAGGCCGAGGGGATGAACGGGGATCGGAAGCAGCGATAGGGACGAGATGCAACTCGAAGTGAAGCGGAACTACCCCGCAGGGGCGGAACGGTCCAGCACCGGGGACCCGAACGTCTCAGATACCCGCCTCCCATTCGAGATCGCTCATCATCTCCCACTGGACGAAATTCCGGATCTTCTGCCGGTCCCGGTCGGGAAGCGCCGTGAAGGACAGCCCCATGCCGGGCTCCGCATCCCCCTCACTGCCGAGCGGGGCCCCGCGGACGACAACGGCGGACGCATCGATTGGCTCCTTGTCGAGCGGCAGGGTGAAGCGGAGGTTCAGCATGGTCCCCACGGGGAGGGGAGCGGCGGTGCGAATATAGAGCCCGCCCTCCGAGAGGTTGATGCAGGTGTAGGGGCGCTCCCGGGACGCGTCAAGGACCTGAACGCGCATCTTGACCGGCGCCCGCGGCGTGGCGCGCGGCTGGCCGCTCAGCCGGTTCAAGACGCCGTAGAGCAAGGACAGGTCGATCGGCCGGCCGACCACCGCCGCGCATCCCTGCGCGATGAATCCCTCCTTGTCCGGCGCCCCGCTCCCGCCCGCAATGGCGATGAGCGGAAGCCTGCGAAGGGCCGGGTCCTTCCGGAGCAGGGCCAGCGTTGAACGCAGCTCGTCCTCCGGCAGCTCGGCGTCGAACAGTATGACCGAAACACCGCTGCCCTCGACCGCCGGGACCGCTTCGAAAGCGGTCTTAGCCAGGACCGGTGAGAACCAGATGCGCTTGAGCAGCACCGCCAGGTACATGCGGCCTGCGGCTGAACGGCAGACGGCCAGCACGCGTTTCTTTTCCGACATGGGGATTCCCTCTCTGCCCGGAGCCCGGACCCGCACCGTCTGTCAGAGTAAAGCATTTTTCCGTGCCCCTTGTCAACCCGGCAGCAGCTGCACTTGTTCCAAATGCCCTCGACACGAAAAACCAAATATATTGTTTTAGGCAACTTTATTTTAGTTGCCCCTCGAATACAATCTGCTATAATTCAAACACTGTTGGCCAGCAGGAAGCGACATCGTTATCGAGCATCCTCGTTTCAACGGTTTGACCGTCGGGGAACCGGTCTTCGCAGCGGGAATGACGGGGCCCCGCTGTGCACGGGTGGTCAATGAATAACCCTGGGGTTGTGTGCGGAAAAGACAGAATGACCGATCGCCCGAACACGCTTTTACCGATCTCCCGCGACCTATCGAGCGCCATCTGCCTGCCATTGACGCTTCCTACGCACTACCGAGGGTTACCAGGACCATGATCGCCCGCAAGCGCATCGGAGAGATCCTCCTTGAGGAGAAGCGCATCACGGAAGAGCAGCTCCAGGCCGCCCTTGCGGAGCAGAAGCGGACCGGAGAGCTCCTCGGCGCGATCCTCTTCAGCCGCGGGTTCATCACCCAGCAGGACCTGTTCCGCGTGCTCTCGCTCTCCCAGAGCATGAGCGGCGGGAGCGATGCGAAGCCGGCCGAGGAGTCCGTCGAGGTCCCCGACGAGATCGAATCGCTCGTCAAGCAGAGCAGCATCGTCTTTCAGACGGACAGCGGGCTGGAGCGGAAGCACATGGACTCCGCCCAGTCGCCGCTCGTGCGGCTGGTGGACCGCATCATCATCTCGGGGATCGGCCGGGGCGCCACGGACGTGCATGTGGGCCCGGATGCGCGCGGCACGCGCGTCCGGTACCGGGTGGACGGCATGCTCCAGCACGGCATGCTGCTCCCCCGCTCCCTCCTGAACCCCATCATCTCCCGCTTCAAGATCCTCGGCCGGATGAACATCGCCGAGAGCCGCGTGCCCCAGGACGGCGGAGCGGAGTTCGTCCACCAGGACCGCAAGCTCGACCTGCGCATCTCCTCCTTCCCGCTCATCAGCGGGGAGAACATCGTGGCGCGGATCCTCGACAAGTCGCAGCTCAAGCTGGGCCTCGACAACCTCGGATTCCGCCCAGCGGACGTCTCCCGGATCCATGAGTCGCTCAGGCTCCCCTTCGGGATGGTGCTCGTCACCGGGCCCACGGGTTCGGGGAAAACGACAACGCTCTATTCCTGCCTCTCCTACATCAACAGCGTCAGCAGGAACATCTTCACCATCGAGGACCCCGTGGAGTACCAGATCCCGCTGGTGCGGCAGTCCCAGGTGAACGTCAAGGCGGGGCTCACCTTCTCCGCCGGACTGCGCTCCATCCTGCGCCAGGACCCTGACGTCATCCTGGTCGGCGAGATGCGCGACCTCGAGACCGCTGAGCTGGCGGTCCGGGCCTCCCTCACGGGCCATCTCGTCTTCAGCACCCTGCATACCAATGACGCGCTCTCGAGCATCGTCCGCCTGATCGACATGGGCATCGAGCCGTTCCTCATCTCCTCCACGCTCGACACGGTCATCGCCCAGCGGCTCGTGCGCCTTCTCTGCCGCGACTGCCGGGAGACGCTCCCGGCTGACCATGTGCACTACCGGAAGGCCGGCGCGGACCCGGCGGCCTCGCCGCTCTACCGCGGCGCGGGCTGCGACAGCTGCCGCGGCACGGGGTACCGGGGCAGGACCACGATCTACGAGATCCTGAAGGTCACGCCGGGGCTGAGGGAAATGATCGGCCGGAAGGCAAGCGTCGACGAGATGACGGCCCTGGCGCGCACGGAAGGGTTCACCGGCATGTTCGAGTGCGGGATCGAAAAGGTCAGGGCGGGCGACACGACGGTCGAGGAAGTGAGCACCGTCACCCGGGCAGGTGCCTGATGGCGACCTTCACCTACCGGGCGACCGACAGCAGCGCGAACGTCCTGACCGGAAGGGTCCAGGCGCGGGACGAGGACGACCTGGAGAAGCGGCTCGGCCTCCAGGGCCTGACGCTGATCGAGGCCGCAAAACCGGCCTTTTTCAAGCTGGGGGAAGGCCGCGTCCGGTTCGACCAGCAGGACCTGGCGGACTTCAGCTACTTCCTCCATATGATAATCGCATCGGGCCTCTCGCTCGTCACCGGCCTCGCCGACCTGGCGAGGAACCGCGACAACCGAAGGATCGCCCATGCGGCAGAGCTGGTCTACGCCAAGGTCAACGCCGGCATGTCCATCTCCGATGCCATGCAGGAACACCCCGCCCTCTTCCCGAACTACTATGTCCGGATGATAGCCGCCGGCGAGGCCTCCGGCAAGCTCGAGGCCATGCTGAAGGACGTGATGGAGTATCTTGAGTGGCAGATCAGCTTCCGCAAGACGGTCCGGGCGGCGACCATCTACCCGCTGATGGTGCTCGGCGCCGTGTTCCTGCTCGTCACGGCCCTCTTCACCTTCGTCTTTCCCCGGCTGGTCGGCATCCTGACCGGCCTGCGCGCCGAGCTGCCGCTCCCGACCAAGGTCCTGCTCGCGATCACGGGCTTCGCGGGCAGCTACTGGCCGGTGCTCCTCCTCGCTGCGGTCGCGGGCGCCGTGCTCCTCCGTTTCTGGCTGAACACCTACGAGGGCCGGAGGCGGTTCGACGCCTTTCTCCTGGCGCTCCCGCTCGCGGGGCAGCTGATCCGGAAGATCGAGCTCTCCCGGTATTGCAAGACCCTGGCCACGCTCCATGCGGCCGGCCTGAGCGTCGAGCGCAGCTTTTCCACCTCCGCGGACGTGGTGCGGAACACCGTCCTCTCCGAGGGCCTGGCCCTGGTGACCGAGTCGGTCATGAACGGCGAGGGCATCGCGGACTCCCTGCGGAAGTCCGGCGTCTTCCCCTCGCTGGTCGTCGAGATGGTGGCCATCGGCGAGAAGACCGGGAACCTCGACAGCGCGGTGAAGCGCGTCAGCGAGATGTTCGACAAGGAAGTGCCCGAGACCCTCAAGAAGGTCTTCAGCTTCTTCGAGCCGATGATCATCGTCCTGCTCGGCCTGCTGGTCCTCGGCGTGCTGCTCTCGGTCTTCCTGCCGATCTACAAGATCGTGGGAGGGATCAGGGTCCGGTGAGGTCTTCCATGACGAAGAACGGCTTCACCCTCGTCGAGGTGGTCGTGGTCATGGCCATCATAGCCATCCTTGCCGGCATCATGGTGCCCATGGTCTACCGCGTCTGGGAGAGCAACGACGAGGAGCTGACCCGCCAGCGCATGCGCGAGCTCAAGATCGCCCTCGTGGGCGACAGCCGACTGGTCCAGAACGGCGTGCGGACCTCCTTCGGCTATGCCGGGGACATCGGCCAGCTCCCCTCCGCGCTCGCGGGCCTGGAGGTGAACGCCGACGCTGCAGCGAACTGGAACGGCTCCTACCTCCCCGCTGGGTTCGACCCGGCCGGCTGGGGCCGTGACGCCTGGGGCGCGCTCATTGAGTACACGCCCGTGACGGACGGCAGCGGCCGCCGGGTCGCAGCCGCGCTTCGGAGCGCCGGTCCTGACGGGGTGCTCGCCACGGGAGACGACATCAGCGCCCCGGATGTCCAGGTATCGGCCCAGGAGGTAGCGCCTGCTTCCGCGGTCAGCGGCAATATCAGCCTGACCTTCCAGACCGCGCCGACCGCGGCGATCCTGTACTATGCCGGCGTCGTCCTGCAGTACCGTGACGGCGCCGGAGGAGTGGCATCAGCCGTCTGCTGCGATATGGTGCAGAAGTCGATCGCAGGCAGCGGAGGAAACACGCAGGTGAACTACACTCAAGCGTTCTCCTGCAATCTTGCTCCGCCATTCAGGCTGCCGGCCGGCATCATCGAGGCATCCGCGCGCCTCGCCGGCGACTCGGCATGCAGCACCAGCCTGGCGGGAACACCGCTGACGGTCCTGGCAACGATCAGCGGGAACGCGCTGTTCGTGAATCTCCAGGTCCAGTCCGTGGGACCCTGAGGAGCCGTTCGCATGAAAAACATCCTGCTTGATCTCCGGGGAGAGGCGCTGGCCGTGGTCATCGCCGAGAGCGGGTCGGTCCAGTACCGGACCTTCGTGGACCGTTTCTCTCTGGCCGAACCGAAACAGGCCGCCGAGACGCTCGGCCGTGTCAGCCGGGACGCCGGCGTGAAGATCGACCGGGTGCACCTCATCCTGCCCGCCGATGCAGCGGCGGTCTCGACGCATGCCGTACCCGCCATGTCCGAGGGGGACGCCGAGAAGGTGATCCGGCGCAAGCTTGCACGGGAGACCGGGACCGACGACCCCCTCTTCCGGATCCTCCCCCTGGCGAAGGGCGGGGACCGGCAGGTCTACCTCGCCGAGACCGTGAGCCGCGATGCCCTGACCGGGTTGGTGGAACTCTTCCAGACCTTCGGCATCACCGTCAGGACCTGCACCTCCGCCTGCCGGGCGAACCTGAAGGCCCTCGCCGGCGCGGCCTCCGCGTCCGGCCGCCGCACCGCCCTGATCGACCTCGGCAGGAGCCATATCGAACTGACCGTTGCCCTGGACGGGGAGCCGCTCTTCTTCCAGCGGACCGCGGTCCCTGCCGTGGAGCCGGAACAGGCGGCCGGTTCGGGCGCGGACGCCGAGCGGATCGGAAAGATGCGCGTCTACCGGACCGTGGAGTCGGTCTATAGCGCCTACCTGGCATACCAGAACGAGCATCCGGACGCGCCGCTCGACGCGGTCCTCATCTCCGGCGCCGGCCACTCGCTTCCGGGCATCGCGGAGGTGCTGAAGGAGACGACCGGCGTGGCCGTGGCGCCCCTGAACCTGCTCGGCGAGGAGCACGCGGACGGCCCGCTTTACACGGCCCTGGCCGGGCTGGCGCTGGGCCTGCAGGACGGCACGGCGGTGAACTTCCTTCCCCGCGACCTGTCCGCTCGCTGGCCGATGCGGAGGTCCGTGCGCATCGCAGCTGCATGCGCTTATGCGATCATCCTGCTCGCGACCGCCGCGTTGATCGAGTCCCGGCACAGCCGCACGCTCAGCACGCTCGATGCGCTGCGCCAGGAGATCGCTGCGCGTGAGCTCGCCCTGGAAGGGGCCTCGGTTTACCTCCGGCACCGGCAGCAGCTCAACGGACTGCTGCGGAAGGAAGCATCGCTCTATCCCCTCTTCGGCTATCTTGCGGACCGGACGCCGGACGGCGTGCTCATCGCCGGGATCTCCTACTCCCAGCGTTCCGGCAGCCCGGTCCTGGAGCTCGAGTTCCTTACCCCGCCCGCCGCCGAGGTGGGTGCCAGAAGACTGCTCTCGAAGATCACGGCAATGATCGACCGTTCCGGCATGCTGCAGCGCCTGGCAGAGCCTTCCCTGTCGGTGGTGAGGCACGGCGAGACGGTCCAGACGAGGTTCAAGGTCCAGTGCGAGGTGCTTCCCCATGAGAAGCCGAGGTAAGAAGGTCTTCATCGCCGCCGCGGCAGCGGCGCTTGCGGCAACGGTGATCTTTGCCGGCATCCGGCTCCGGGAGATCAGCGCGGCGCAGCACCAGCTGGCCGGCCTGGAGCGCCAGGCAGAGCAGATGCTGCTGGCCGGCGCGGAGGCCGAAGAGCTGCGGAGGCGGTTCCCGCCGCAGGCGGACATAGCCTCCTTTGTCGAGGGTCTTTCGCTGCTGGCGCAGCAGGCCGGGCTCCGGAACCTCGAGATCACGACGCTGACTCCCGCGAAGTCCGCTGCACCGGCGCGGCAGGCGGCGCCTGCCGCCGCACCAGCGGGCCGCATGGCATCCTACCCGGTCAAGCTCTCCTTCGAGGCGGACTACCGGACCGCGGCTGAATATCTCCGCCTGGTCCAGGCCATGGAGCGGTACAAGCGGCTGGTCCAGGTCGAGCTGAAGCCGCACAAGCAGACGATCCGCATCAGCATCGTCATCGAGATCACCGCGTTCGAGGCGTCCCATGCTGCGTAACAGGTATCTCATCGCCGTTCTGGGCGTTCTGCTGCTGCTCGTGGCGTTCTATAATGTCCGGTTCTTCCTGCAGCGGCGGGGACCGGACCGTCAGGCCGCAGAGGTCTCGCAGCCTGCTTCGGCGGCCCGTACGGCAGGCCGGACCGCTGCTGCGGGCAAGGCCGCAGACTACCGGCCGGCATGGAATCGTGACCCCTTCTGGTACCCCGACGGACGCCGGCAGCAGGTCTATGCCGGTCCGCGCATGCGGACCCCGGCCGACGAGCGGGGCGTGCGGCTCGAAGGGACCACCATCAAGGAGAACAAGGGCTATGCCCTGATCAACGGCAGGGTCTATGCAGTCGGGGACCGGGTCGCAGGAGAGCAGATCACGGCGATCGACGACCGCTCCGTCACCCTCAGGGGCGCCGGGGGCGCGAGGACCCTGCACATCCTGAAACGACCGGCCGGGAAGGAGTGAACCAATGATGAAACGGACAACCCTGTTCCTGCTGATGGGAGCATTGCTCGCCTCCTGCGCGAGCCCCAAGCCCGCGAAGGTGCCGGACACCATGGCGCTGACCATTCCCATCATCGATGAGGCGGCGCCTCCGGTCGAGCCCCCCCTCACACCCGAGGAGTTCGCCGGGCTCGACACGAAGCTGACCTACACCTTCACGGTCCGGAACGCCGAGATCCAGGACGCCCTGCTGCTCCTCTCGCGCCAGACCGGCGCATCGATCGTTCCGGACCGCGACGTGACCGGCAGGACCACGGTGGACCTGCGGGACCGCTCGCTCCGCGACATCCTCTACGCGATCCTGAAGCCCTCGGGCTACACGGTCTACGTGGAGAACGGGCTCATCCGGGTGAGCCGGCCGCGGCTCATCTCGCGGACCTTCACGGTGAACTACATGAAGGACAAGCGGTCCTCCACCAGCACCATGAACGCCTCGATCTCGGACTCGGGCTCCCCGGGAGCGGCGCAGTCCACGGGCGTCCTGGCCTCCGGCGGCAGCTCGTCAGCGCAGGGCAGCGTCACGGTCCAGACCTCGGGGGTCTCGGACTTCTGGCGCGAGATGATCAAGGGCCTCGAGGTCATCATCTTCGGCGATACGGCGACCGGCGGCAGGACCGAGAGCGGCCACAGCAGGAGCGACAAAGCGGGCAGGCGGCTGATCGTGAACGAGCTCGCGGGCGTCGTGCTGGTCCGCGACTTCTCGGACAACATGGAGCAGGTGCGGGAGTTCCTCGAGGACGTGGAGCGGTCGGTCAAGCGGCAGGTGCTGATCCAGGCGCACATCGCCGAGGTCACCCTGAGCAACACCTTCTCGCTCGGCATCGACTGGAGCTACCTGCGCACGCTGGATGCGGGAAGCTCCAATCCCACGACGGTGACCCTGAGCCAGGGCCTCGTCCCGAGCCCGCCGACGGGGGTCTTCCAGTTCAGCCTGACCAACAACAAGCTCACCGCGCTCCTTGACGCCCTGAAGGAGCAGGGCCAGCTCAATATCCTCTCGAGCCCCAAGGTGGCGACCCTGAACAACCAGAAGGCGGTCATCAAGCTGACCACCAAGGAGGTCTCGTGGTTCCAGAAGACGACCACCTATCCGGGAAGCCCGCCGGTCCAGATCACCGACACCCTGCCCCAGATCGACGAGATCGGGATCTACCTTGACGTGACGCCGCAGGTGAACGAGAAGGGCGTGATCTCCATGCAGATCCATCCCAGCATCTCCGAGAAATCGCGCACCTCGGTCTCGCCGGACGGCAGGAGCACCCGGCCGGTCATCGATGTCCGCGAGGTGGACACCATGATCGAGGTCCGGAACGGCGAGACCGCCGTCATCGCCGGGTTGATCGTGGACAAGATCATCGAGACCCGTCGCAGCGTACCCTTCCTGGGCGACATCCCCTGGCTCGGCGCGCTCTTCCGGTACACGAGCCAGGAGAAGAAGAAGACCGAGCTGGTGATGCTGATCACGCCCTACGTGCTGACGGACAAGACCGTCGCCGAACTCCGGAAGGAGCACCTGGAGCGCCTGGAGAAGGCCGGCAGGAAGTTCGTGCCCACCCCCCTGCCGCACTAGACGGCAGGAGAGAAGGAAATATAGGGCCGGAGCAGGCATTGCCTGTTCCGGTCCTTTTCGCTTATCGCACCGCGGCGCCTGCGGTCAGATGTCCAGTTCGGCGAACTCCGCCCGCTCCTGGATGAAGGTGAACCGGGCCTTGGGGTCCTTGCCCATGAGCCGCTCGAAGGTCTCGCCCGTGGCCTTATGGTCCAGCACCTGGACCTTCATGAGCGACCGCGTCTTCGGGTTCATCGTGGTCTCCTTCAGCGTCTCGGGATTCATCTCGCCCAATCCCTTGAATCGCCCCACATCGTACTTCCTGCCGTTCAGCTTCGCCAGGACCTTCTCCTTCTCCCGCTCGTCCATGGCGTAGAAGACCTCCTTGCCCGCCTCGATGCGGTAGAGCGGCGGCATGGCGAGGAAGACATGGCCCTTGTTGATCAGCTCGGGCATGTACCGGTAGAGGAAGGTCAGGAGCAGCACGCTGATATGCGCGCCGTCCACGTCCGCGTCGGTCATCAGGATGATGCGGTGGTACCGGAGCTTGTTCAGGTCGAAGTGCGACCCCACGCCGCATCCCAGCGTGGCCAGCAGGTTCTTGATCTCGTTGTTCGACTGGATCCGCTCGAGCGACGCCACCTGCTCCACGTTCAGGATCTTGCCGCGCAGCGAGAGCACCGCCTGGGTCTTCCGGTCCCGCGCCATCTTGGCCGATCCGCCGGCCGAATCGCCCTCCACGATGAAGAGCTCCGAATCCTCCACCCTGCCGGTGGAGCAGTCGGCCAGCTTGCCCGGCAGGTTCAGCTTGAGCGTCGAGAGCTTGCGCGTCACGCTGTCCTTGGCGGCGCGCGAGGCCAGCCGCGCCTCGGCCGCCAGCAGCACGCGCTTCACGACCGGGTCGGCCATGCTCGGGTTCGCCAGCATCCAGGCCTCGCAGGCGTTCCGGACCGAGGACTCGATGGGCGAGCTGATCTCGGG
>CAZTXN010000047.1:0-16749 GCA_964617655.1 uncultured Nitrospiraceae bacterium
GGACCAGGCCATCGTCTGCAACATCGGCCACTTCGACAACGAGATCGACGTCGCCTCGCTCGAGAAGTACCAGTGGGAAGAGATCAAGCCCCAGGTCGATCACATCATCTTCCCGGACAAGAAGCGCATCATCCTGCTGGCCAAGGGCCGCCTGGTGAACCTCGGCTGCGCCACCGGCCACCCGTCCTACGTGATGTCGTCCTCCTTCGCCAACCAGACCATCGCCCAGATCGAGCTGTTCACGCGGACCGAAAAGTACCCCGTGGGCGTGTATACGCTGCCCAAGCACCTGGACGAGAAGGTCGCGCGGTTGCAGCTGAAGCGGCTGAACGCCCAGCTCTCCGAGCTGACGGACCGGCAGGCCGCCTATATCGGCGTGTCCAAGGAAGGCCCGTACAAGTCGGAGCACTACCGGTACTAGCATCGAAGACCGGGACACGGAAGCCAGGAGCCAGGAGTCAGAAGGCGGTCAGGACGGTCCATAGCCGATCTCCGCTTCCCGGCTTCTGGCTTCTTCTTTTTCAATATGGGACACTACCTGCTGATAGTCGCCGCCATGATCATCTGGAGCACCTGGGGTCTCATGATCCGCTGGCTCGGGCTGCCACCGGTGGTCGTGCTCTTCTACAACTCGCTCATCGCGAGCATCACCGTGCCGGCCGTGCTGAAGGCCCGCGGCGAGTTCGATCTCTCGGGCGCGCTCGGGGCCTGGAGGCTCTTCGCCGCGCTCGCCGCCGCATCGATCGTGAACAACCTGACCTATTTCTACGCCCTGGGCCATACGACGGTCTCGAACGCCGTCTTCACGCACTATACGGCCCCGGTCTTCGTCGCGCTCCTGGCGCCGCTTCTGATCCGGGAGCGGCTGCAGCGGGTCACGCTGATATCGCTGCCGATCGCGGCCGCCGGGATGGCCCTGATCGTGATCGCCAGCGGCGGGCTGCGGCTCGGGGGCGCGCATGCGCCGGGGATCATCGCCGGCACGGTATCGGGCGTGGCCTACGCCCTGCTGATCATCTATTCCCGCAGGCTGAGCCAGATGCTGATGCATCACAAGGCCGTGGTCCTGCTGCTCTGGATCACCGCGGCCGCGACCGCGCCCCTTGCACTGAGCGTTGACCACTCCCTGACGCTCAAGACCGGCCTGCTGCTCCTCCTGACCGGAGTTGCCCATTCCACCCTGGCGCCGCTGCTCTATTTCAGCGCCCTCCGGAGCGTCATCGCCCAGCATGCGGCGATCCTCGGCTATATCGAGCCGCTCGTTGCAGTGCCGCTGGCATTTTTCTTTCTGGCTGAATCACCGGGAGCTGCGGCGCTCTTCGGCGGGTTCCTGATCCTGCTCTCCGGATACCTCATCATCCGCACGGTTTCGCATCCCCGCAACCAGGCAGGCGGCTGATTCTTTCGGCTGACCTCTTGCGTTCCCCAAGTTCTCAGCTATAATCTAACCATTGTCAGAGGCCTGGACCGGTCTCTCACGGTTCGCCGGTCCGGTATTCTGGCACGGTCCTGCATGCAGAAGGGCTTCGTATCAAGTGAACCTTCGTAGGGGCAGATCAGGCAGGTCACGGCAGACGGCCCGCCAATTCCGGTTCAACCTAAAAACGGCAGTTGGGACACGGAAAATGCGGATAAAACCTGAAAAGGCAATACTTTTGTTCTGAAAAGCTTTTCACCTTGCAGGTGAGTTCTTTTTCAAGTATTGACTGTAGGTTTCTCCTGACGTTATCAGATTTTATCCGTGTCCAAATGCTTTTTTCAGGTTCAAGGGTGGCGCTCATGGGAAGGAATCTACACAGCACGCTCTGGATCATCCTGTTCCTGGCAGCAGTGGTCGCGCTCATCAGCATTGGGACCTCGGATGCAGCGGACAAGACCGGCGAGGCCCTGTTCAAGCAGCACTGCGCTGCCTGCCATCCTGACGGCGGGAACATCGTGAACCCGAACAAGACCCTGAAGAAGAAGGACATGGCGGCGAACAAGCTCATGACCGAGGATGCGGTCGTGAAGTTCATGCGCAATCCCGGACCAGGCATGCTGAAGTTCGATGAGAAGACGCTTCCTGATAAGGACGCCAGGGCCGTTGCAAGCTACATCCTGAAGACCTTTGCCAAGTAGGGTGAGGGTAGATGAGTATTACATGAATAAAGTGCTACCTATGGTAACTAATTGAGTGACGTATGTTGTCACTATAGTCCTATTGTTGCCATTAACTCGTTGAATTTTAACGTAACAGGTGTGGCATGAAAAATGCTTATATATTCATGATTTTTTCTTATCCGTAAGACCCTTCCGCATCACCATCGAAGCAGCTTTACCTGGACAGACCGAGCAGGCATGACCTTTCTTTATCCTTTTCCGTGAGGGGGATGTATGAAGAACAAGGACTTCGCCGAACTGAGCAAACAGCTGGGAGGGGTATCTCGAAGGGATTTCCTGAAGTTCTGCACCATCATGGCGTCCACCATGGGGCTCTCGGCCTCGGCTGCAGCCGAGATCGCCGAGGCGGTGACCAGCCCCAAGCGGCCGCCGGTCATCTGGCTATCGGCCCAGGAGTGCACCGGATGCACCGAGACGCTCCTCCGGGCGACTCACCCGACCCTGGAGCACCTGATCCTGGACCTCATCTCCCTGGATTACCATGAGACGCTCAGCACGCCTGCGGGCCATCAGGCAGAGGAGGCGCGGGCAGCCTCGATCAAGGCGAACAAGGGCAAGTTCATCCTCGTGGTCGACGGCTCCATCCCGGTGAAGGACAACGGCATTTACTGCATGATCGCCGGCAGGACGGCGCTCGATATCCTGAAGGAATCGGCCAAGGAGGCCGGCGCCATCGTGGCGATCGGGTCCTGCGCGTCCTGGGGCGGCGTCCCGTCCGCGGACCCGAACCCCACAGGCGCCACGCCGGTCCATAAGATCCTGAACGATGCGGGCATCAAGACGCCGGTAGTGAACATCCCCGGCTGCCCGCCGAACCCCTACAACTTCCTCTCCACGGTCCTCTACTACGTGACCTTCAAGAAGCTGCCTCAGCTCGATGACAAGGCCCGGCCGCTCTTCGGGTACGGCAGGCTGATCCACGAGAACTGCGAGCGCAGGCCGCATTTCGACGCAGGCAGGTTCGCCACCGAGTTCGGGGACGACAACCACCGCAAGGGCTACTGCCTCTACAAGCTCGGGTGCAAGGGGCCCGAGACCCATGCCAACTGCCCGTCCATCCTCTTCGGCGACACCGGCTCGGGCACCTGGCCGGTCGGGTCCGGCCATCCCTGCTTCGGCTGCACCGAGCAGGGCATCGGGTTCCACAAACCGCTCTTCACGAGGGCCGGCCTTCACCTGGTGACCCCGCCTGACACCTATCCGCACACCCAGGAGAAGCAGGGCGCCGGCGCGACCATCGCCGGCGTGGCCGTGGCCGCGGCGGCCGCGGGAGCGGCCTTTGCCGCCGTGAACAAGGTGGCGGGCAAGCTGGGCGAGGGCGAGAAGGAAGCCAAGTAAGGCCACGGGAGACAAACCATGGAGATAAAGCGAAGGGATTTCCTGAAGGTGGCCGCGGCAGGCGGCCTTGCGGCCGCGGCGGGCGCCCATCCGGCCCTTGCGCGGGAGCCCCGGACCCGGCTGAAGGACGCGGTCGGCTTCCTCTACGACTCGACGGTCTGCACCGGCTGCAAGGCCTGCGTCGCGGCCTGCAAGCAGTACAACGAGATGCCGCCGAGCTTCTCGAGCAAGAACGACCCGCTCTGGGACAATCCGCTCGACACGGACGCGAAGACCTACAACATCATCAAGCTCTACAAGGACGGCACCGGCGCGGTCAAGGACCGGGAGAAGGACGGCCATGCCTACGTGAAGCGGCAGTGCATGCACTGCGTGGACCCGGCCTGCGTCTCTGCCTGCCCGGTCACGGCGCTCAAGAAGCGGCCCGCGGACGGCGTGGTGACCTATGACAAGGACGCATGCATCGGCTGCCGGTACTGCCAACTCGCCTGCCCCTACAACATCCCGAAGTTCGAGTTCGAGAAGGCGATCCCCCAGATCCGGAAGTGCGAGATGTGCGCCCACCGCCTCGAGAAGGGGGAGATCGTCGCTTGCGCGGAGTTCTGCCCCACCGGCGCCACGCTCTTCGGCAAGGTGGAGGATTTGCTGGTCGAGGCGAAGAAGCGGCTGCAGTACAAGCCCGGCACGTCCCAGGTCTACGGCGTGGAGAAGCTGAACGGCAGGGTCACGACCGAGCGCATCGTGACGCCCTACATCGGTCATATCTACGGCGAGAAGGAGGGCGGGGGCACCCAGGTGCTGATGCTCGCGGGCGTGTCCTTCGGAAAGCTCGGGATGCCGGCCCTCGAGGAGCGGTCCGATGCCCAGCGCTCGGAGTCGATCCAGCACGCGCTCTACAAGGGCATGATCATGCCGATCGTGCTGCTGGGCGGGCTGCTCTATGTGGTGCACAAGAGCGCCAAGGGCGAAAAATAACCAAAGGGAGAGACCTATGTCAGAGGAAAACAAGCCATTAGGCGGTACGGTCCTGACCAAGCCGTTCCTGGCCCTCGCCGGGGTCTTCGGCTTTGCGCTGGTCCTGATAGCGGTCCGGTATCTCTTCGGGATCGGCGCGGTCGCGAACCTGAACGACGGGTATCCCTGGGGCCTCTGGATCGCCTACGATGTGGTGGCCGGAACGGCCATCGCCTGCGGCGGCTATGCCATCGCGCTGCTGGTCTACGTGATGAACCGGGGAGAGTACCATCCGCTGGTCAGGCCGGCTCTCCTGGCCAGCCTGTTCGGATACACCCTTGCCGGCGTTTCCATCATGGTGGACATCGGCCGGTACTGGAACGCCTACAAGCTCTTCCTGCCGTGGCATGCCAATGTCAACTCGATCATGTTCGAGGTGGCCCTCTGCGTCTCCCTCTACATCATCGTGCTCTGGATCGAGTTCGCGCCGACCATCCTCGATGGCATCAGCAAACACCGGGAGAACATGCCGAAGTTCCTGCGGGGCTGGAACGTCGAGGGCCTCCAGCGGACCCTCGGCAAGTGGCTCTTTGTGCTGATCGCGGTCGGCATTCTCCTGCCGACCATGCACCAGTCCTCGCTCGGATCGCTGATGCTGATCGCGGGAAAGAAGCTCTCGCCGCTCTGGCAGACCGGCTTCCTGCCGCTCCTGTTCCTGATCTCCGCCATCACGATGGGGTACGCCATCGTGATCTTCGAATCGCTCTTCGCATCGGTGGGGCTCAAACGGCCGGTCGAGACGCCGCTCCTGGCCAGGGTCTCGGCGGTCATGCCGCCGCTGATCGGGATCTATCTCGTCATCCGGTTCGGGGACATCATCTTCCGGGGCCAGATCGGCGCCGCCTTCCGGTTCGACCTGAACAGCATCATGTTCCTGGTCGAGAACGCCCTCTACATCGCCTCCCTGGTCTACCTGCTTCCCCAGGCGAACCGGACGAGGCCGCGGCCCCTGTTCCTGTCGGCCTTCTGCATGCTCCTGGCCGGTACGGTCTACCGCTTCAACGCGTTCCTCATCGGGTTCAACCCCGGGGCCCACTGGAGCTATTTCCCGTCGTTCTCGGAGACCATGATCACGCTGGGCATCATCTCCTTCGAGATCATGGCCTACCTGTACCTGGTCAAGAGATTCCCCGTGCTGCCGAAGGCTGAGCACGCATAATCCTCTGGAAGGAGAGACAGCGCAATGTCGAAACGAATCGTCATTGATCCGGTCACCCGGATCGAAGGCCATCTCCGCATCGAGTGCGAAGTTGAGAACGGCAAGGTCAGCAATGCCTGGTCGTCCGGCCAGATGTGGCGCGGGATCGAGAACATCGTGAAGGGCCGGGACTCCCGGGAGGTCTGGCTCTTCACCCAGCGCATCTGCGGGGTCTGAACGTCCGTTCATGCGCTGACCTCGGTGAGGTCGGTAGAGAACGCGCTGAACCTCGACATCCCGCTGAACGCGCAGTACATCCGGAACCTGATCATGGCCGCCCACGGCGTCCATGACCACATCGTGCACTTCTACCACCTGGGAGCGCTCGACTGGGTGGACATCCTCTCGGCGCTCAAGGCGGACCCCAAGAAGGCCTCGCAGCTCGCCGAGAGCCTGTCGGACTGGGACCAGAACAGCACGAAGCACTTCAAGGAGGTGCAGGAGCGCCTGACCACCTTCGTGAAGAGCGGCCAGCTCGGCATCTATGCCAACGGCTACTGGGGCCATCCGGCCATGAAGCTGCCGCCCGAGGTGAACCTCATCGCCGCGGCCCACTACCTGCAGGCGCTCCACTTCCAGCGCAGGATCAACATGGTCGTCTCGATCCTCGGGTCCAAGACGCCGAACATCCAGAACCTGGCCGTGGGCGGCGTGGCGAACCCGATCAACCCGGAGAACCAGTCGGCCCTGAACATGGAACGGCTCTACTACATCAAGACGCTGATCGACGAGGTCGGCAGCTTCGTGAAGAACGCCCTGCTGGTCGATGTCGCGGCCGTGGCCGCGTTCTACGCCGAATGGACCAAGTACGGCGCGGGCGTGACCAACTATCTGTCCTGTCCGGACATGCCCATGGACCCCAAGGGCACGACCTTCGCCCTGCCGGGCGGGTACATCGAGAACGGCGACCTCGGCTCCTTCAAGCCCATCAAGAGCTTCCAGGACGAGTACTTCAAGAACGGCGTGAAGGAGAGCATCAAGCACTCCTGGTACAAGGGGGACTGGACCAGGCACCCCTGGGACGAGACCACGGAGCCCAACTACACCAAGATGCAGTACGACGGCAAGTACTCCTGGGTCAAGGCGCCGACCTTCAACGGCAAGCCGGCCCAGGTCGGACCGCTGGCCAACGTGCTCTGCATGTTCGCCGCCGGCCACGCGGGCACCAAGAAGTACGTCACCGGCCTGCTCGAGACCGTCAGCGCCCTGGCCAAGACCAAGGTGGGCCCTGCGGCGCTCCACTCCACCATCGGCCGGATCGGCGCGCGGGCCGTGCGCTGCGCCGTGCTCTATGACGAATGCCTCAACCAGTGGAACGCCCTGATCGCGAACATCGGGAAGGGCGACGTGAAGACCTTCAATCCGCCCGTCTTCCCCAAGGGAGAGATCAAGGGCTTCGGGTTCCACGAAGCACCGCGCGGCATCCTGTCCCACTGGACCGTGATCGAGAACGGCAAGATCAAGAACTACCAGTGCGTCGTGCCGTCCACCTGGAACGCCAGCCCGCGGAACCAGAACGATGCCCGCGGCCCCTACGAGGCCGCGCTGATCGGGACGCCCCTGGCGAACCCTGAGAAGCCCCTGGAGGTGCTGCGGACCGTGCACTCCTTCGACCCCTGCCTGGCCTGCGCCATCCATATGGTGGATGCCAGGGGGAAGGGCATCGTCACGGTCAAGGCGCTGTAGGGGCCGGCCTCCCGGCCGGCGATCAGTATCCTAACGGGCCCTCGCGCCCCCTCGTCCGGAGGCGGAGGGCCTTTTCTTTGTCCAGAGGAGCGCGAATGCTGCGGGAACCGACGGTCACCATCCTGGGGCTGGGGAACATCCTCATGAGCGACGAGGGGGTCGGCGTGCACACGGTGAACGAATTCGAGCGGCGCTACGAGGCGCCGGACCACGTGGAGATCGTGGACGGCGGCGCCGCGGGGCTGGACCTCATCCCCTTCATCGAGGGCCGGGAGATGGTGCTCATGGTGGACGCCGTGAACTTCGATGCAGCGCCGGGCCATATCGGCATCCTCGAGAACGACGAGATCCCTGCGCGGATCACCGAGAAGGCTTCCCTGCACCATCTGGGGCTGATGGACGTGCTCTCCATCGTCCGGATGTCGGGCAACTACCCCCGGCGGCTCTGTCTCATCGGCATCCAGCCGCGGAGCCTGGAGCTCGGCCTTGACTTGACCCCGGAGATATGGGATAAAAAAGATGCGCTTATCGAGCGCATCGTCGCGAAGCTGCGCGAATGGGACATACCATGTGCCTTGCGGTCCCCTCACGGATCATAGCCATCGAGAGCGATACGGCCACGGTGGACGTCTACGGCGCCCGGAAGGAAGTGAACATCATGCTCCTGCCCGAGACGCCCGGCATCGGCGATTATGTTCTGGTCCATGCGGGATTCGCGATCCAGTCGATCAAGGCCGAGACCTTCGCCACGGGGGAGATCATGCACGAGTCCTCCATCGCCCACAGCATCCTCGAGATCATCGACGAGCAGTGCGCCGGGAACGGCTGCACGGTCGTGGACGCGCTGACCGTCCGGCTGGGGAGGGCGACGGGCGTCATGCCGGAGTCCCTGCAGTTCGCCTTCGACGCGCTGAAGGAGCCGACCAGGGCGAAGGACGCGAAGCTGACCATCGAGATCGTCCCGGTCGGCGGCCGCTGCAGCGGCTGCAACAGGGAGTTCGATATGCCGGACGCCCAGTTTGTCCTCGAGTGCCCGCACTGCGGCTCGAAGGATTTCGAGCTCACCCGGGGCCGGGAGATGGAGATCTCGGACATGGAGATGCATTGAGATCAATGCGGATTGCGGAGTGCGGAATGCGGAGTGAGCAGGCAGAGGCGGGAAGATGAAGGTCAAGGTCGTATCACGGATCCTGGAGGCGAACGACCGGATCGCCGTGGAGAACCGGAAGCGGTTCCAGGCGGCCGGGGTCTTCGTCGCGAACCTCATGGGCGCCCCGGGAGCGGGCAAGACGACCCTCCTGGAGCGGACCATCGCGGCGCTCAAGCCGAAGCTCCGGATCGGGGTGATCGAAGGGGACATCGTCGGGACCGATGACGCGGAGCGGATCGGTGCGCTCAACGTCCCGGTGGTCCAGATCAACACGGGCGGCGCCTGCCATCTCGACGCGAACATGATCAGCGAGGTGCTCGACGAACTCCCGCTCCGGGACCTGGACCTGGTCATCATCGAGAACGTGGGGAACCTGGTCTGTCCGGCGGAGTTCAAGGTGGGCGAGGACGTCAAGATGATGGTCCTGTCCGTGGCCGAAGGGCATGACAAGCCGCTCAAGTACCCGCTCATGTTCCGGGAGTCCTCGGCCCTGGTGCTGAACAAGATCGACCTGCTGCCGTACACCAATGCCGATATCTCCCGGATGAGGAAGGACTCCCTGGCGCTGAACCCCGGCCTCTCGGTCTTCGAGGTGTCCTGCCGGACCGGGGAGGGGATCGAACCGTGGGCGCAATGGCTGAACGGGCTCAGATCTCGATAACCGGCGTCGTGCAGGGCGTGGGGTTCCGGCCCTATGTTCATCATCTCGCGGAGCAGCTCGGTCTTGCCGGATCCGTCTCGAACACGGCGTCCGGCGTCCTGATCGATGCGGAAGGGGAGCGGCTGGAGGAGTTCCTCGACCGCCTTCCCCGCGAGGCCCCGCCGCTGGCGCGCATCGCCGGCCTGACGGTCACCCGGCTCCCGGTCCAGGGCGCTTCCGCCTTCTCGATCGTCGCGAGCGCGGACGCTGCCGGCGCCTTCACCCTCCTCCCTCCCGATGTTTCGCTCTGTCCTGACTGCCTGCGGGAGCTCTCCGATCCCCGCGACCGGCGCTATCTGTACCCCTTTATCAACTGCACCAACTGCGGACCGCGGTATTCCATCGCCCGGTCAGTGCCCTATGACCGGCCGAACACGACCATGGCGCCCTTCCGCATCTGCCCGGACTGCGACCGCGAATACCATGACCCCAAGGACCGGCGGTTCCATGCCCAGCCGAACGCCTGCCCGAAGTGCGGACCGCAGGTCGAGTTCCGGGTGCGGAGTGCGGAGTGCGGAGTTCCGGATGCGGAGTGCGGAATGCGGCGTGCGGAATTAAAAGGCAATGAAGCTCTGGCACACTGTATTGACACCCTGATACAAGGCGGGATCGTGGCCGTCAAGGGGCTCGGCGGGTTCCATCTCGCCTGCGATGCGCTGAACGCAGCAGCGGTCAGGACCCTGCGGGAGCGCAAGCGGAGGAGCAACAAGCCCTTTGCGGTCATGTGTCCGGACCTGGAGGCGGTGCGGGAGCTCTGCCTGGTCTCCGAAGCGGAGCAGGAGACCCTGCTCTCGGCGGCCCGTCCGATCGTGCTGCTCGAGAAGCGGGAGGGGACCGCGCTTCCCGGAGCGGTGGCCCCGCAGAACCGGCGGCTGGGCGTGATGCTGCCCTATACGCCGCTGCACCAGCTGCTCTTCCGGTATCCCATTGACGGCGAAGGGACCCGCGGTCCGCTCTTCCGCGCGCTCGTGATGACCAGCGGCAACCTCTCGGAAGAGCCGATCGTGCGGGACAATGAAGAAGCAGTGCGGAAGCTGGGATCCATCGCGGACGCCTTCCTGCTCCATGACCGGGATATCTTCATGCGGGTGGATGATTCCGTATTGCGGATTGCGGAATGCGGAATACGGAATGGCGGCGGCGACGTTGTGCAGAACACTACATCCGAAATCCATGATCCGAAATCCGCGATCATGTTCGTCCGCCGTTCCCGGGGATACGCGCCGGAGCCCATACAGCTTCCGGGAGACGGTCCCGAGGTGCTGGCCGTGGGAGCGGACCTCAAGAACACTTTCACGCTCACCAAGGGGCCCTGGGCAGTGTTGAGCCAGCATATCGGCGACATGGAGAACTACGAGACCCTCCGGTTCTTCGAGGAATGCCTGGCGAACCTGAAGAAGGTCTACCGGGCCGACCCGGTCGCGATCGCCCATGACCTCCATCCCGGCTACCTCTCCACAAAATGGGCGAAAGAGCACTCCGCATTGCCGTTGCACGGCATTCAGCATCATTATGCGCATATCGGGTCGGTGATGGCGGAGAAGGGGCTCAGCGGCAGGGTCATCGGCATCGCCCTGGACGGCACGGGATACGGGACCGACGGCACGCTCTGGGGCGGCGAGTTCCTGGCTGTGGACATCGATGGCTTCGAGCGCATGGGCCAGCTCGCCTGTCTGCCGCTGCCGGGCGGGGAGGCGGCCATCCGGGAGCCCTGGCGGAGCGCGGTCAGCCTGGTGCAGATGGCAGCAGGGGAGACCGCCTTCGAGCGTCTCGAACGGACCGGCCTGGTCGCGCGGCGCGGGGGGCCGGAGGTCCGGCAGGTGCTCCAGGTGGCGGGCTCGGCAGAGCTCTCGCCTCCTGCGTCAGGCGCAGGCCGGTATTTCGACGCCATCGCCTCGCTGCTTGGGCTCTGCGACAGCAATACCTTCGAGGGCGAGGCCGCCATGGCGCTGGAGTCGCTCGTGCTTCCGTCCGAGGAGAGGTCCTATCCGGTCGAATATGCCGTGAGGAACGGGTATACTGTCGTTGACCTGGCGCCGCTGGTGCGGGAGGCGCTTGCCGACCTGGAGGCCGGCCGGGACCGGTCGCTGATCGCGACCAGGTTCCACAACGCCTTTGGAGATATCATCGCGGCCATGGCGTCCCGGATGGCCGAACGGACCGGGATCCGCGACGTGGCGCTGAGCGGCGGCGCCTTCCAGAACCGCTGCCTGACCGAGCGTGCGGTCCGGCTGCTGCAGGAGGCGGGTTTCGCAGTGCATCTGAACTCCCGGGTCCCGCCCAACGATGCCTGCATCTCGCTCGGCCAGGCGTATATCATCAGAGAGAGGCTGAAGAAGCAATAGCTCCCTCTCCCCCTATGGGGAGAGGAAAAGAACGAAGACCTATGAAACAGATGCTTGATGAACTTCAACGGCTGACAGCACAAATCAAACGTCCCCTCAAACTGATGGAGGTCTGCGGCACGCACACGGTCGAGATCTTCCGCCACGGGATCCGGTCCGTCCTGCCGAAGAGCATCACGCTCCTGAGCGGTCCGGGCTGCCCGGTCTGCGTGACCTCCATCCATGACGTGGACGCGGCGATCTCCCTGGCGAAACGGCCGGAGACGGTGCTGGCGACCTTCGGGGACATGATGCGCGTGCCGGGCGGGAAACAGTCTCTCATGGAGGCTCGGTCCGAGGGAGCTGACGTGCGGGTCCTGTACTCGCCCCTGGACGCCCTGAAGCTCGCAAAACAGGAGCCGGGCAGGCAGGTCGTCTTCTTCGCCACGGGCTTCGAGACCACCTCGCCGCTCATTGCCGGAACGGTCGTTGCCGCGTCCCGGGACGGCGTGAAGAACTTCACCATCCTGTCGTCCCACAAGACCGTTCCCCTGGCGGTCAAGGCGCTGCTGGACTCGGGGGAGGTCAAGGTCGACGGCTTCATCATGCCCGGCCATGTAAGCACCATGATCGGGCTGGCGCCCTACGGGTTCATCGCCGCGGACTACCGGATCCCTTCGGTCGTCACGGGGTTCGAGGCCGAGGAGATCGTGCTCGGCGTGCTGATGATCGTCCGGCAGATCAGCGCGGGCGCAGCGAAGGTCGAGAACGCCTACCCGAAGGCGGTCAAGCCGGAGGGCAATCCCCGGGCCATGGCGCTCCTGAACGAGGTCTTCGAGCCTGTTGACGCCTACTGGCGGGGCATCGGGAACCTACCGGGGACCGGGCTGAGGCTTCGGGAGAAGTACCGCGCCTTCGATGCGGAGGCGCGTTTCCGGCCGGAGACGACGGGGATCGCCGAGCCGGAGCTCTGCTCCTGCGGGGAGGTCCTGCGGGGCGTGAAGGTGCCGACCGAGTGCCCGCTCTTCGGAACGGGCTGCACGCCCGAGAGCCCGGTGGGCCCCTGCATGGTCAGCGCCGAGGGAAGCTGCGCGGCGTACTTCAAGTACGGGAATCATTGAGGCAAATTCCAAATAGCAATCATCAAATCCCAAATACTATTCAGAATCAAAGTTCCAAATTTCAAGATGTTTGAGTTCTCGGATTTGAAGTTTGGAAATTATTTGGAGATTGGTGCTGGAGATTTGGTGCTTACGGAGCTTATCAATGGATAAGATCCTCTTAGGACACGGCAGCGGCGGGAAGCTGATGCATGAGCTGATCCGTCAGCACTTCAGCCCGGCCTTCGGCATCAGCGGCGCAGGGGACTCGGCGGTCGTGAGCGTGCCCGCGAACCGCCTTGCCTATACCACGGACTCCTACGTGGTCACGCCGCTCTTCTTCCCCGGCGGTAACATCGGCGACCTGGCGGTCTGCGGGACCGTGAACGACCTGGCCGTTGCGGGTGCTGAGCCGCTCTTTCTCACCGCCGGATTCATCCTCGAGGAGGGGTTCCTGCTCGCCGACCTGACGAAGATCGTGGCGTCCATGGCGGCGGCAGCGAAGCAGGCAGGCGTCGCGATCGTTGCCGGCGACACCAAGGTGGTGAACAAGGGCAAGGCGGACGGCATCTTCATCAATACCTCGGGCGTGGGCGTACTGCGCGACGGTGCTGTTCTCGCGCCATCGCAGGTCCGGGAAGGGGATCTGGTCATCCTCAGCGGTCCGATCGGGAACCATGGCGTCGCCATCCTGGCCGAACGGAACGGCCTGACCTTCGAACCGCCGGTGGAAACCGATTCCCGGCCCCTGAACGGGCTGACGCGGGCGATGCTCCATGCGGCTCCGGGGCTGCGCTTCATGCGCGACCCCACGCGCGGCGGCCTCGCCACGACCCTGAAGGAGGCGGCCCTGGAGTCGAACCTCTGCATCCGCATCCGGGAGGCCGACATCCCGGTCCCTTCGCCGGTCCGGGGCGCCTGCAGGCTGCTCGGCCTGGACCCGCTTTACGTGGCGAACGAGGGCATTCTCGTGGCTGTTACGGACCGGAATGATGCCGGCGCGCTCCTGGCGGCCATGAAGAAGCATCCCTTCGGCGCAGAAGCGACCGTGATCGGAGCCGTGGAGAACGGGCCGGCGGGCATGGTGCTGCTCGATACGGGCATCGGCGGCAGCAGGATCATCGATATGCTCCAGGGCGAGCAGCTGCCGCGGATCTGCTAGGGTTACCTGAAAAAAACGTCATGCCGTCCTCCCCCCTTCAAATGCCGTATTGTTCGCATTATGCACAGAAAATACGATATGCATGTGCGCAGATGTGCACAAAATAGAATTGACAAATGCACAAAACTAAGTTAGCATTTGAATCAGGAGGTCATGCCATGCGTGCCACCGTGACCATAGATAAACGGATCCTTGATGAGCTCGTGGAGGAAAGCGGCCAGAAGAACAAGGCGTCTGCAGTGCGGGAGGCTGTCGCGCTTTACCTCCGGCAGAAGAAAGTTGAAAAGATCAAATTGAAGAAGGGCAAGGTGAAGTTCGACAAGACCGCTGACGAGATACGGCATTATGAGAGATAGAGTGCTGATCGATACCTCCGTCTGGATCGAGTATCTGCAGGGGACCGCGCGGGAAGCGCTTCAGGTCCTCGTGGACGATCTGCTTGCAGGGAAGGATGTCCTCGTGCCGAAGATCGTGCTGGCTGAGCTGATCCAGGGCGCACATTCCGAGAAGGACATTGCGGTCATCCGGGAGTTCCTGGAAGCATTCGTAGTGGTCGGCGAAGAGGAGGGGACCTGGATGGAAGCAGGCAGGCTCGCGTACGATCTGAAGAAGAAGGGAAAGACGATCAATTTTGCGGATTGCTATATTGCAATGATCGCGAAAAGCAATCAGGCGGCGGTCCTGACGCTGGACAAACATTTTGCCGATATCCGGAAAGAGACGGGCCTGATCCTGCTGTCCGTGTAACGACAACGCTTCACAAGAACAACCTGCGACCCGGGGTGCGCCGGGCGACGGAGGGCGGCGGTGCAATGCACAACCTGATAAGCTTTCTCGGCATCTTCATCCTCATGGCGGTCGCCTGGGCCCTCTCCACGGACCGGAGGGTGGTCAACTGGCGGGCGGTCCTCTGGGGCGCGGGGCTCCAGCTGCTCTTCGCGCTCTTCGTTTTCGTGGTCCCTGCCGGATCAAGGCTCTTCCTCTTCCTCAATGATGCGGTCGTGAAGGTGCTCGAGAGCGCCACGGCCGGGACGAAGTTCCTCTTCGGCAGGCTGGCGCTCGCGCCGGGGAGCACGAACGAGTTCGGCGAGGGGTCGCTGGGGTTCATCCTGGCCTTCCAGGCCCTGCCGACGATCGTCTTCTTCGCCAGCCTCATGGGCTTGCTCTACTACGTCGGCATCATGCCCAGGCTCATCGGACTTTTCTCGCGGCTCTTCACCCGGCTGATGCGCATCAGCGGAGCGGAGTCGCTCTGCGCGGCGAGCAACATCTTCGTGGGCATCGAATCCTCCACCACCATACGGCCCTACCTGGCGCGGATGACCGCGTCGGAGCTCTGCACGGTCCTGACCGCCGGCATGGCCACCGTGGCCTCGAGCGTGCTGGCGCTCTATGTCTTCATCCTCCAGAGGGACTTCCCTGCCATCGCCGGCCATCTCATCTCGGCATCGTTCCTCTCGGCGCCGGCGGCCATCGTGATGTCCAAGCTCCTGCTGCCCGAGACCGGCGCGCCTGCCACGCTCGGCCTGGACGTGGCCCCGCAGTATGAGCGCGAGTCGACCTTCATGGAGTCCATCATCAACGGCGCGAATGCCGGCGTGAAGCTCGTGGTCGGCGTTGCCGCGCTGCTCCTGGCCCTGCTCGGCATCACAGCGCTCCTGGACCTCGTTGTCGGGTCAACGGGAGGATGGCTGAACAGCATTACCGGCCTGCGGCTGGATTGGTCGCTCAAGGGACTGCTCGGCTATGTATTCTACCCCTTCACCCTGGTCATCGGTGTTCCTCCTGCCGACGCCTGGGAGGTCTCCCGGCTGATCGGCGAACGCATCATCCTGACCGAGGTGAAGTCCTATCAGGACCTGGCCGCTCTCCTGGCCTCCCAGGGCCTCCGGGACCCCCGGTCCGCGGTCATCGCGACCTACGCGCTCTGCGGCTTCGCCCATATCCCGTCCCTGGCGATCTTCGTGGGAGGTGTGGCGGCCCTGGCGCCCTCGCGCACCGCGGACCTCTCGCGCCTCGGGTTCCGGGCGCTCCTGGCAGCGACCCTGGCCTGCCTCATGACCGGCGCGGTGGCAGGAACGTTCTTCTTCGGGGACTCGATGCTTTTCGGAAAATGAACGGTCGTGCGGGAGCAGTAACGGACTGAACCATATGGGAACAAGGCATTCCATCTTCGGGACGATCGGGGCCGTCTGGGGCCTGGCCGGCATTCTGGCGCTCCTGCTGGGCGCAGTGCTCAGGCTCTGGCCGGTGGCCGTGGAGGCCTTCTCGCATCCCCTGAATCTGCATCACCGCATGGCCCTGCTGGTCATCGCGATCGGCATGGCCTATTTCGAGGGATATAAGGGATTTCAGATGGCCTTCTCTCCGCGTACGGCCGCACGGGCCCGCCATCTGCTCCGGCATCCCGAGCCGCTGCATGTTCTCCTGGCGCCGTTCTTCTGCATGGGGTACTTTCACGCGACCCGGAGGCGTCGGATCACCTCACTGTCGCTCACGATCGGCATCATCGCGCTGGTCGTGACCGTCCGGTTCATCGCGCAGCCCTGGCGCGGCATCATCGATTTCGGCGTGGTCATCGGCCTGGCCTGGGGGATCGTTTCCCTGCTGGCGTTCAGCGTGCAGGCCCTCGGCGAGGACGAGTACCCATACGATCCTGAAGTGCCGGGGCAGGGGGATGCTCGGCCATGAACGCCCTGTCGCCGCCGGTCCGGCCGCTGGCCGGAACGCTCGTGGTCTTCCTGGCCGGCCAGACCGACATGGACCTTTTCGTCACCGAGATCGTGGAGGTGAAGGCCGTCAGGAGCGCGCCGTCCTATCCTGACGTGATCCTGAAGCAGAAACTCATTTTGCGCCTTGCTCACTATCCTGCGTAGCCTTACTTTGCGCCTGCGAGAATAAGATCTTTCAGATCTAG
>CAZTXN010000048.1:0-16665 GCA_964617655.1 uncultured Nitrospiraceae bacterium
TCAGTTCCTTCATCCGCTTCTCATTGTGCGAATAATCCTTGAACGCCTTCTGCCCCTTCTTGGCCATCATGACGGCGTTCCCGGAAAGCCAGACGTTCACCTTGTGTCCCTTGGCCATCGCGGCCTCGGCCAGCTTGAACGAAAAATCAAGCGACATGGAACCGACGAGGGACGAGAACACGCCGATCGTCAACTCTGCCATATGGTCCTCCCGTGTCCTGGAATGGATATGCCCCGAAGAACTACAGCCACGCGGTCTTCTCGTAGTCGTTCATGATGAGATCGACGATATCGGCGTAGCTGATGACCTTGACCTTCGCGTTCACGCTCGCTGCGGTGAACCCGCGGATCTCCAGGTCGTCCGCCAGCGCGTAGAACGTCGCGCCCGCCTTGGCCAGGACGGGCGAGTCCTTCCCGCCCTCCTTCGTCACGGCATGATAGATCCCGTTGCCGACGAGGATGACGCCCAGCTTGTCCGCCTTGATGCGCTCGAGCGAGTCTTCCGTACGTTTCCAGTCGCTCAGAAAAGCTGCCAGCTTCATGGAATCACCTCCCTGCGGATGTCTGTTGATAAAAAAAGAGGGGATAATTTATTCAACTATCCCCTGCTGTGCCTGAACCGGTACGCCATGCCGAGAGCTCGTGCACCGCGGCGCAGCTGCACCGTTCTCGTGCCTGTCCCTGTCGACCACGCCCCTGTGCATCGGTGCAGACGCCTCCGGCGCTCCGCGGTTCCCGGCGGGCCGCCGGCCCGGACTACACGCAGCCGGTCGGCTTCGGAAGCCCGGCGATCTTGCAGGCCTGCTTGGCCGGGCCGCCCGGGTAGAGCTCGTAAAGGTACTTCGTGTTGCCCTTGTCCGGACCGAGCTTCTTGCCGATCTCCTTCACCAGGATCTTGATCATCGGCGCGATCTGGTACTGCTTGTAGTAGTCGCGGAGGAAGTTCACGACCTCCCAGTGCTGGTCGGTCATCTGGATGCCTTCCACCTCGGCGAAATAGTTCGCCACGTCCATGCTCCAGTCGTCCAGGTTGGCCAGGAAGCCGTCCTCATCCACCTCAATCGTCTTGTCCTTCACTGTGATCGTTCCCATGTTCCTTGTCCCCTTTCTTGATTTCACGTACGCCGTGACCGGCGTCTCTCTCGTTCTGTGGTCTTGTTCGGATCGCGCTGCTCTCTGCTGTGTCAGGGCCCGCTTCCTTCCCGGACCCGCTGCTGCATGCTGCTGTCTGCTCCCTCGTGTGCGGTGATCACCTCCCGGCGGTGGTTTTTCGGGAACTACCGTTCTCGGTCCGCACGCCGGAGCGCTGCGGATGTCGGCTCATGTGATCCTTCGGCGGACGCGCATCACGTACAGCCGGCCGTAGCCGTCCATATAGCCCGAGACCGGGCCGGTGGAGCGGTGGGTCCGCCAGTCATAGCTCAGCACGGCATCCTCATAATCCTCTGCCGGATCGAGCTCCGTGATCTTCTTCCGCAGCATGCCTGCCGCCATGGCCAGGGCCTGTGCCATGACCGTCCCGACGTTCTTTCCCGTGGGGTCCACGAGATAGACCGCGCTGCATGAGCAGGCGCCTCCCTGCATGCGTTCGCCGTCGCCGATCTCGATCGACTCCGGCCGCTGGAGCGCCGCCTCGCAGAACGGGCAGCGCGGCGCCATCGCCCTCTCCCGTTCCCTCATGAGGACACCCCTTGCCCGCGGGACCGGTGATAGGCGCGTGCGCTCCGCACCAGGCCCTCGGCCCATGCCGGCGTGCCGGACGCATGCAGATGTGTATACGTCGCGAGCACGTTCCTGTATACGACGCCGTCCCGCGCGCCGTCGATGCCGCCCCCCCGCCGCATGGTGAATGCCGTCGGGGGAAGCTCCGGCAGGTTCCTGACCCTCGAGTAATGGAACTCGTGGCCTTTCAGGACGACCCCTTCGGGAAAGAAGGGATTCGGTCCGGAGACCTCCAGGACCGTGTACCCATGGGCCTGGGGCCGCTGCTCCAGCACGAGGTCCAGCGGCAGCACCGAGGTCATGGGATAGGTCCTGCCGTTCGCCTCCAGGCTTCGGCCCAGGTAGATGAGGCCGCCGCACTCCGCATAGACCGGCAATCCCTGTTCCGCAGCCTGCCGCAGGGACCTGCAGAACGGCTCGTTCGCCGCAAGCTCAGCGGCCTGGGTCTCCGGGAACCCCCCGCCGATGTACAGCCCGTCGAGAGGGGGAAGCCCGCGGTCCTGCAACGCGTTGATCTCCCGGATGACCGCGCCCTGAAGCTCCAGCGCCTCAAGGTTCTCGGGATAGTAGAACTGGAACGCCGAATCCCGTATGACGCCGATCACCGGCCCCTGCCCGGCTGCGGGGTCATGCCGCATCGCCTGGACAGGCGCTTCGCTTCTCATGATTTCCTGTGCGCCGGCTGAGGTCTGCGCGATATTCCAGAGCGCATCCAGGTCAAGGTAGCGCTCCGCCACGGCGACGGCGGAACGGACCGCCTGGTCCACATCGGGATGCTCCTGGAAAGGCGTGAGCCCCAGATGCCGCTCCGGGAACTCGCTGCGCCCCATTCTCGGCACCGCACCGAGCACCGGAACGGCCGTTGCCCGTTCGATAGCCTTCCGGACCACGGTCTCCTGGCGGGCGGATGCCACGTTGTTCAGGACCACGCCGGCCAGGGAGAGCGACGGATCGAACTGCCTGCAGCCGAGCACCACGGCCGCAACCGTGCCGGACGACTTGGTGCAGTCCGCGATCAGCACGACAGGCGCCTGCAGCATGCTGCTGAGCCGCGCGGTGCTGAAGGTGCCCGCTTCGTCCACGCCGTCGAAGAGGCCGCGGTTCCCCTCGATGACTGCTGCATCCGCTCCAGCCGTGTGACGATTGAAGGAAGCCAGAATATTCTCCTCTTCCATGAGGAAGAGGTCCAGGTTATAGCACAACGAACCTGCTGCGGCGCCGAGCCAGCCGGCGTCGATATAGTCAGGCCCCTTCTTGAAGGGCGCGACCCGCTTTCCCCGGCCGCGCCATGCGCCGATGATGCCCAGCGCGATCGTGGTCTTTCCCAGCCCGCCGCGAACGGCCGAGATGACCAGCCGGGGCACGGCCATTACGGATTGGCCGAGCCTTCCTTATGCGGGACCTCGATGAAGCTGCCGCCGAAATAGGAATAGACCAGCCTGCCGCCGTCGACCAGCTCGCGGATCGCCGCCTTCACCTCATCCTCCGCAGCGCCCTCGGCCACCATCGCCTTCTTGATGTCGCCGGCCTTCAACTTCTTTTTCCCCATGTTCTTCTCGACCAGCTCATAGATCTTCTTCTGCAATTCCTGGGCATCCATCGGTCGTTCCCCCTGATCAGATGAAGTGTGGAGCCAAAACCGGCCCCGGTCTGCACCGGGGCCGGTCTGTCGTTGATCTCTACTCCCACTTGAAGGTGGGGGTCATGCGGAACGTCTCGCGCGCGAAGGTGAAGTCATCGATATGCTGGTAGGTGAACGGGATGCCGGTGAGCTTGAAGAAGCGCTCCCAGCCGATCCGCTCGATCCACTCGCCCATGCGCTCGTGCTTCCGAGCGTCCTTGGCGTAGACCTCCACCAGGTGCTTCACGGCCTTGACCGTCTCGGGCCAGCGCGGCGGGTTGTTCGGCAGGAACGGGATGGCCAGCTTGGACATCCGTGCCGGACCGCGGGCGTTCGAGACCTTGCCGCCTACGTAGATGGAGATGCCGTCGCCCTTGCCGTCGGCCAGCGGCAGGGACGGGCACATGGTGTAGCAGTTGCCGCAGTACATGCAGCGCTCTTCCTTCACCTTCACCGACTTGAGGGCCGGGTTCGGGCTGATGGCGCCCGTGGGGCAGGAGGCGATCGTGGTCGGGATCTCGCACTCGTTCGGGAGGCGCGCATCGTTGATCTTGGGAGGCAACCGGTGGATGCCCAGAATCGCGATGTCGGAGCAGTGCACGGCGCCGCACATGTTCAGGCAGCAGGCAAGCGCAATGCGGACGCGGGCAGGCAGGGACTTGGTCGTGAAATATTCATGCAATTCATCCATCACGGCCTTGACCACGCCGGACGCGTCGGTGGCCGGCGTATGGCAGTGGACCCAGCCCTGGGTGTGCACCACGTTGCTGATGCCGTAGCCGATGCCGCCCACCATATGGCCGCGCTTCTTGAGCTCGGCCTTCAGCGGCTCGACCTGGTCCTTCGCCGGGAAGAACTCGATGTTGTGGCGCGTGGTGTAGCGGAGGTGGCCGCCGCTGAACTTCTCGGCGATGTCGCACATCTCACGGATATAATCGGTGCTGCAGAGGCGGGGCGTGGCCATCCGCACGGTGTAGAGCTCATCGCCGGTCTCGGAGACATGCTTCATCACGCCCTTCCCGGTCTGCTCATGATACTTCCACTTGCCGTAGTTCTTCGCAATGACAGGCGGCAGGAACTTATTATAGTCAGGGGACCCGAGGTCCGTTATCCGCTTCGGTTTGTCAGCCATTATAGTCAATCCTCCTTGGAATTATTCGACGAGCACCGTCGCTCTCCTTACTTCTCCACTTCGTCCGCTGCCCAGAACACATAGGGGTTGGTGCGCGGCGCCTTCACCATCTGCGGCACCGGCGGCAGGCCCGTGTGCTCCAGGAAGGACCGCATGCCGAGCCGGTCGATCAGCTCGCCGATGCGCTCGCGGTTCTTGCCGTGCTCGTCCCACCACTCCCACATCTTGCGGATCAGGTCCTTCAGGTTGTCGTAGGGGGCCTCGAGCTTCATGAAGGGCACGATGACCCAGCTCATGAGCGCGCCGGTCACGATCGGGGCCTTGCCGCCCAGCATGATCGTGGCGCCCTTCTCCTTGCCGGGGCGGAGCGCCTTCGGCATCTGGTTGATGCAATGCATGCAGCGGTTGCAGTCCTTGTCGTTGATCTTCAGGCTGCTGCCGTCGAAGCTCATGCACCGGGTGGGGCACATCTCGACGATCTCTTCGGCGATGTTCATGGACTTCGCGTAGTTCTTCACCTCGGCCTGGTCGATCCGGATGCTGTCCTTCCAGGTGCCGATGATGGAGAGGTCGGCCCGGGCGACGGAGGCGGTGCAGTCGTTGGCGCAGGCCGAGACCTTGATCTTGAACTTGTAGGGGAATGCGGGACGATGGAGCTCGTCCTGGAACTCCTGGTTGAGGCTGTGGCAGATGCTCATGCTGTCGATGTTCGCGAACTCGCACCGGGCCATGCCGACGCAGGAGCTGGGGGTCCGGAGGCAGGAACCGGAACCGCCGAGGTCCCATCCCTTCGCGGTGAGCTCGGCGAAGATGGGCTCGAGCTTGTCCGTCTGGGTCCCCAGGAAGATCAGGTCGCCCGTGGAGCCGTGGGTGTTCGTGAGACCGGAGCCGTACTTGTCCCAGATGTCGCAGAGTTCCCTGAGCGATTTGGAGGTGTAGAAGAAGCCGGAAGGCGGATTGACGCGGACCGTATGGAAGTGCGCCACCCCCGGGAACTCCTCAGGCAGGTCGCAGTACCGGCCGATCACGCCGCCGCCGTAGCCGAGCACGCCGACGATGCCGCCATGCTTCCAGTGGCCAATCTTGTCCTCATAGGACCGCTCCAGGATGCCCAGCAGGTCCTTCGCGGCGTTGCTCTTCTTTGCGGCGACCTTCATCTCCTTCACGAAGCTCGGCCATGCGCCTTTTTCCAGATCATCAAGCATCGGTGTCTTTCCATCTTTACCCATGTGGAACCCTCCTTATGGAATTGTGCAGTGCGAGAATGAGATGCAACATCCAGAACCCGGCGCGACGAATGTTCATACGGACCGGCACCGTCAGGACCAGGCTGTCTTGCTGCGGTTCATGCGGATATGGCGCCGTTATCCCCCTTTCCTCTGCTTGGTGTCGAAGAACGGCACGCACTGCTCACCCTCTTTTCGTGCGGAAAGAACAGGAGCGGGCAGTAACGAGACAGGTACAGCAGGGTCCAACGCTGCAATTACACTGCTGAAGCGACATGCGATACTGCGGGATGTGGATCAAAAAGGCGTCAAGCCGATAGAAACGCGGGGCAGTGCAGTATTAAGGAAACAGCCATATTTGTCAAATAAGAAAAACTTATCCAGGCATAATAATATGAGACGATGTTCAGCGATGTAACATGAAGTAATATTTGATTAATATGAGTGCATAGCAAACTGGATGAATAATGCAAATTGATTGCCACCCGTAGTTTTAAAATTCAGGATTTAACTCATTAATTAATATAATTTTATACGATTAACAAAACAGAAATTACAGCGTTCTAATTGGCATTATTACCAAGATAATTTTAGTAATAATAATATTCTACAGAATTACAATTAATTAAGCCAATTTCAGACTTTTTGGTATTATTACCAATACGTTATATCGAAACCTGCGCAATTCACCAGTAGAAGGTCTCCCGACGACCTGTCAGAGCATGTCAGAGCATCGGAATTCCTGCGACCTTCATTGCCTTACAGGATATTCAGGGTATAATGGAGCGCCCGCCATACTGGCACCGAACACCTGCAAGGAGGTAGAGAAAATGATAGAAGCCAAGGTGCGACTTGTCCAGGATATGCAATTCTACGGCAGTGCCGGTTCAGGCCACCGGCTCGTCATGGATGCCGACGACGCTTCAGGAGGCACGAATGCCGGTTTCCGCCCCATGGAACTGCTGCTCGTCGCATTCGGCGGCTGCACGGGAATGGATGTCATCTCGATACTCAGGAAGAAGCGCCAGGAGGTCACCGGCCTGGAGATGGAGATACAGGGAGAGAAGGCGGACGACTACCCCAAGGTCTATCGGACCGTGCATATCGAATACGTAGTGAAGGGGAAAAGCGTCCAACGGGAGGCGGTAGAACGGGCCGTCAAGCTGTCGCTGGAAAAGTACTGCTCCGTCGGCGCCACGCTCAGCAGGGCCGGGACGATCACGCATAGTTACCGGATCATCGAAAAGTGACGCGGCGTCGGCAATGCGAACGGCGGGCACAAGAAGATCATTTTCCTCCTGAGCGGTACAAGTCCTTCTTCAGCGCATCGATCTGGACCTGGAGCTCGATCAGCTTGTCCGCAATGGGGTCCGGGATGTGGATGTGGTCCAGCAGCGCCTCGTCGGGCACCCGCTCGTCCTTGATCCGGACGATCCGGCCGGGAATGCCCACGACCGTGGAATGGTCCGGCACGTCCTGCAGGACCACGGAGTTCGCGCCGATCTTGACATAATCACCGACCACGATAGGACCGAGCACCTTCGCCCCCGCACCCACGACGACATGGCTGCCGATGGTGGGATGGCGCTTGCCGCGCTGCTTGCCCGTGCCGCCGAGGGTCACGCCCTGGAAGAGCGTCACGTTGTCGCCGATCTCGGCGGTCTCGCCGATCACGACCCCCATGCCGTGGTCGATGAAGAGCCCCGAACCGATGACGGCCCCGGGATGGATCTCGATGCCGGTCAGGAACCGGGCGAACTGCGAGAGCGCCCGGGGAATGAACGGCACGCGGTGCTTCGCTAACCAGTGGGCGAACCGGTGGAACAGCAGCGCATGGAACCCCGAATAGGTGAGCGCCACCTCCAGTTTGCTCGTGGCCGCCGGGTCCATGGACAGCGCCGCGCGGAAATCGTTCCGGATCTTCCTGCAGGTCTCGGTCATCGCTCCGGCACCATTCCTTTCTCCTCGACCTCGCGAAGCCACCCCGGCGGGATCCCGGCCTTGCGCGCTTCGTCCGGGATGACCACCTCGACCTGGTTCCGCTCGTCATCGATCCGCCGGCGCACCTGGACCATCTCCACCTCGAGCACGCTGATCCGATTGAGGACCTCCTGGGGTGCCGCAGCCGTTCCGGAAACCATCTGTTCCCCCGTGGGCAGCGTGATGACCGAGGTCCCGCCGCCGTACTGCTCCTTCAGCGCGTCCCGTTCCCGTTCGAGCGCCCGGTACTGATCCTCTGCGTTCCGCAGCCGGACCCTGGCGGACCAGAGCCGCTCCTGCCACTCGGCCTTCCGGTCCTCCTCAGCCTGCAGGGCGCGGTCGCGCTGCTCCTCCGGCAGATACGGCTCAGGCGCCGGTGCATGTTGACCGCTCGCGCCGGCAGCAGCGGGGCGCCCCTCGAGCGCCCGCGCACGGGACCGGTACCGGGGCGGCACATTGTTCAGCTTGTCCGTGATATGGACGACACCCCGGTCATCGGTCCACTGATAGAGATAGGCCGGCTCCCGCTGCTCGTCGCCGGCTGCCGCCGCGGCAGCGGTGAACACGAGGCCGCAAAGGACCCAGAATGCCAAGAACGCGCGATGCGATCTCATCCCCCGCCGCCTCCCTTCGGCATACCGGCCGCCGGATGGTCCACTCCTGTCAGGACCGTGCAGACCGCGTAAGCCGCGATGCCCTCGCCCCGTCCGGTGAAGCCGAGCCCTTCGGTCGTCGTAGCCTTGATATTGACCGCGCCTGGTTCAACGCCTGCAGCGCGGGAGACCGCGACGGCCATGGAGGGAATGAACGGTGCCAGCTTCGGACGCTCGGCCACGATGGTGGCATCGATATTGTTCACCCCGAACCCCCGCTCCGCCAGCAGGCGGCAGACCTCGGCCAGGAGTATGAGGCTGGATATCCCCCGGAAGCGCTCATCGGTGTCCGGAAAATGCGCGCCGATGTCCCCCAGCCCGGCGGCGCCGAGCAAGGCGTCACAGACAGCATGCAGCAGCACGTCCGCGTCCGAATGGCCGAGCAGCCCCTGTGCATAGGGGACCTCGACGCCCCCGAGCACGAGCTTTCTCCCCTCCGTCAGCCGGTGGACGTCATAGCCGATGCCGACCCGGATCTTCATCGTCTTCGCAGGATCTCCTCGGCAAGGATCAGGTCCTCGGGCGTCGTGATCTTGATGTTGTCATAGCTGCCCATGATCACCCGCACCGCGCCTCCCGCACGCTCCACCAGGGTCGCATCATCCGTCCCGGCGACCTTCTTCCGGTACGATTCCTCATGGGCCATCCGGAGCGTCTTCGCAGGAAATGCCTGGGGGGTCTGGATGGCCCAGAGCTTCCCCCGGTCCAGCGTCCGGAGGATCACCCCCCGTTCATCGACCTGTTTGATGGTGTCCTTCAGCGGCACGCCGACGGTCACGGACTCGCCCTTCCGGGCGAGGTCGACGCACTCCCGGATCATCTCCGCTGTCACGAAGGGCCGCACGCCGTCATGCACTACGACGACCGCGGCGTCCTTCTCGAGCTTCCCGATGCCGTTCAGGACCGAATCCTGCCGCTCCTTGCCGCCCACCACGAGCGTCCGCACCTTCGTAATATGGAAAGCCTCGATCACGTCGGCGAGGCAGTGTTCCATGTCCTCTTCGGAGAGAATGGGAATGATCTCGTCGATCTCGGAGGCCCGCTGGAAGGCGAGGAGCGTGTGGGCCAGCATGGGCTTGTCGCCCAGGGGGAGGAACTGCTTGGCGACCGCCCTGCCCATCCTGCGGCCCATGCCTGCTGCGGGGATCAGTGCCGTGACCTTGGACATGCTCTCCTCGCGCCGGTGAGAGCTGGTATCGCCGGCCGGCGCATGGTTATTTGTATCCCTTCACCACGACCTTGAACCGCTTGGCCGCCGGCGCGTCGGCATTGATGGTGACCCGGAGCTGGTACTGGTCGCTGCCGGTCTTGCTCTGCAGCTCGAAGGGCAGCATGATCTGGCCGTCCTGCAGCACCGGCTTGCCGAGTTCCACGCGAACGCCGCGGTCGATGGTCTTCTCGAGCGCCGCCATGACCGGCCGCGCCTCGTCGAGCGGAGCGTCCGGCAGGGCCGGTTCCTGCGGCTGCGCCGTCTGCCGAAATGGCGGGGGCTGGCCCTCCTCCGCCTTGGTCGCGATGTCGCCGGCCGAGAAATTGTGCCGCTCAGGGTTCTGCTGCATGTCCTGGAGCACCAGCTTGGAGATGGCCGCGAAGGTCCTGAGCACGCCGTCCCCGTTCATGGCCACGGCCTCGTAGAAGGGGACCTTCCGTGGGTTCAGCGCTGCGTTCAGCTCCTGCGCGGACAGGATGTCCGGCAGGTCGCGCTTGTTGTACTGGAGCACCACCGGGAAATCGTCCAGGTCGACGCCCATGTCCGCGAAGTTGTCCTTCAGGTTCGCCAGGCTCTCCAGGTTTGCGTCGACCATGGTGCGCTGCGAGTCGGCCACGAAAATGACCCCGTCGGCGCCCTTCAACACCAGTTTCCGCGTGGCGTTGTAGAAGACCTGGCCCGGCACGGTATAGAGATGGAACCGGACCTTGTACCCCTTGACCGACCCGAGCTCCACGGGGAGGAAGTCGAAGAAGAGCGTCCGGTCCGTCTCGGTGGCAAGGGAGATGAGCTTGCCGCGCTGGGTGGGTGAGATGCGGTGGAAGATGAAATGGATGTTCGTGGTCTTGCCGCAGAGTCCCGGGCCGTAATAGACGATCTTCGCGTTGATCTCGCGCGTCGTATGGTTCACCAGTGCCATAACAGTGCAATATTTACACAATTCCCCTGACCTGTCAACAAGTATGCGGCCGCAGGCGGGGTTCCGGGTCTGCTGTCCGGTCGGGTCAGGGATGGAGCAGCGCGAGCGCCCGGTGGTGCGTCATCTCGTTCTTGCTCGCCAGAAGCGGGACCGTGCGGCCGAGCCCGACGGTGATATGGTCGATCGTGTCGCCTTCCAGGTCCGTGATCACGCCGTGCGCTTCCTCGAGGACCAGCATGCCAGCCGCGTAGTCAAAGGCCCGGGATGCCGTGGCAGTGGCGAAGACGCTCACCGCGCCGGCTGCGAGATAGGCCAGGTCGAGCGCCGTGGCGCCGAGGCAGCGCGTCCGCCTGGCGGCCGAGAGCAGCGGCAGGATCCGGGGAAGGTCCTCTGCCGGCCGTGTGGCCTCGTAGGCGACGATCACGATATCATGGCTCGTCGGTGTCCGGAGCAGCGTACCGTTTTTGTACGCGCCCTGTCCCCGAATGGCCCGGAACTCTTCCCCCACTGCGAGATTGGCGATATATCCCACCTGCAGGTCCGCGAGGCGCTCCCCGTCCAGGAGCGCCAGGGAGGTGGCGAAGAACGGGAGGCCGTTCTTGGCATTGTTGCTGCCGTCGATGGGGTCCACGAGCACGATGCGCTTCCCCTCGCCGAACTTCCGGATGCCCAGCTCCTCGGAGATGAGCGTAAAGGATTCCCCGGCCTGGTGGACCCGCTCGAGCGCCGTCAGCACGATCGTCTCGGCCCACTGGTCCACCGGAAAGGTCCGGTCCCCGCCAGCGCCCCTGCCGACCGGCCTGGCCCGGTCCTCGCGCGACAGGACCGCGGGAAGGCCTGCGCGCATCTCTGCGCCGATGCCCCTGAATGCCTCCAGCCACTCCTGATGGTTCATCTTCCCGCTCCCCCTGCCGGTCAGACATGAATCTGTAGTTATTTACCTGCTTCACCGAGAGCCGATCCTCCTGCGGCGATCAGAGCCCGCGCTGCATCGCGTTTCCGCACATACTGCGTGACGGCCGTGGGATCTTTGCCCAGATACGCGGCGATCTCGGCGCACCGGTAGCCGCACTCCCTCGCAAGGACCGCTACAGCGACCCTCCCCTGCGCCAGCGACCGCTGCCGGCCGCCGGCCCGCAGTTCTTCAGTACTGAATCCGCCCGCCTGCGCGACGACGCCGGCGATTCGGGCAAGAGAATGCTCCCGCGTCCGACGCTCTTTGTTCACCGTTCCATGCTCTTCCGCGATCTTGTCCACGAACGCGTCATCTCCCAGCAGCCGTTCGTCGACCGTTGCGTACACATCCTGCTTCTTGACCGCTGCGCCGTCATCCATGAATTCCCGGTACTTCCGGCGCGCCCGCGTGCGGCTCTCGGAGAAGAGGCGCAGCACCGCGTCCGTATCCACGAGACCGTTGCCGCCCCCGGCCCGGTAGAGGTGATCGCTGCTCCAGCGGTAGCGGGAGGGCGTTTCAGCAATCTTCGCCCGGACCGGGTTGTAGTGGATGTACTTGAGCAAGGACAGAAGGTATCGCTCCCGGTCGCACAGTATCGCCTTGTACCTGCCCTGGAACAGGTGGCCGACGGTCCGGTACTTCCGGTTGAAGTGAAGGGTATAGCTCTGATTGAGGCCCTGCAGGATCTTCGACAGGGGGATGTCCCCCGTCTCGATCAGCAGATGGAGGTGGTTGTTCATGAGCACATAGGCATAGAGGCGGAACTGCCGGCGCTGTTTGTATGACGCGAGCAGCTGAAGGTACTTCTCGTGGTCCGATGCATCCTTGAAGATGTACTGCTTCTGGTTGCCGCGGGTGATGACGTGATAGAACGCGCCGGAATACTCGATGCGGGGCTTGCGAGGCATGAGGCGATGATAGCAGACTCAGAGCAGGGCGTCAATAACTACAGATTCATGTCTGACCCCATACGGCACCCTTCAATAGCTGTATATCACCCCCGCCGAGTATATGTTGTTCAGGTAGCTCTGTGAAGCGCCCGAGGAGGATGCCTCTCCGTTCTGGCGGTCGTAGGACGCGTTCAGAGAAATGTTCCTGGAAATCCTGCGCTCGAGCGCGGCGGACGCCGTCTGGATTTCCAGGGAAATTGCCGAAGGATCTTCGTAGGAGCGGACCAGAATGGCATACCCCAGCACGATCGTATTCTTGACCGACGGGGAGAACCCTATCCGGATGCCGGCATGGTGAGCGTGGAAGGTATAGAGATCGGTGTCCGCTTCATTGTATTCGTACCGGTACGACTCCTTCATCCACAGATTCCGCGACGCCTGCTGCCGGAGCTCGATCAGCGCGCCGAGTGAAAGGGCGTCGGCCTGGTCATTCTCAAAATCCTTGATGCCGGCGATGAAGGCGGCCTGCGCCGAGAAAACAGGGCCGAAAACATGATACAGGCCGGCACGGGCGCTCGCGAAGATCCCGTTTAGATATTCATAGGTGTCAAAGGAGTATATTTCGATCCCGCCGCGCAGGAACCTATAGGTCTTTGACTTCTCGACCTCCTCATATCCGCCCAGATCGACAAAGAGCGTGGTGGAAAGGTCGCCGTCCCTGCCGGCACTGGATGGAGAGCCGTTGACGTTGTCCTCGTAGGCCACGCGAACGCCGGCCTCCATCAGAAAATCCGCGAAGGACGGGAAGGGGAACATGATGCAGAGCAGTGCGGCGATAAGAGAGATGAGTCTCATGTGTTTTCATTCCTCCGGAAGCGAGTACGGATACGCGGGGTGGAAACCGCCCGGTGAGTCAAAAGAGCGCAAAAAACCCCCTGAGGGGCCGGCGGCCCCCCAGAGGCATGGTATGTTGACACAATCGAATTACCTGCCGGGGCCCGGTGTGTCCGGCATGCTCGGCATGGGCGTCCCGCCGGGAATTCGCTCCATGCCCTGCCGTCCGGCTTCGCTTCCCGTTCCGGGTCCGCGGCCCGTATCCTGCCTGATCCGCTCCCGGACGACCTCGCGCTCCCGCGCCTGCGACCGTTCCCGCACGGTGGAGAGCGCCCGCTCCGTCGCCTTCTCGGCCGTCATGCCGGCCTTCATGTCCTTCTCCATGGACCGGGCGATTGCCGCAAGGTCCTCTCCCCTGATGCCGTCGTCAATGGCCGCCGACACCACGCGAAGGGCATGCTCCACGGGCACGCCCTGGTCCACGAGACGCTGGAGCGTCTGCACGGCAGCGGATGTTTCACTCGCAATGAGCCCCCGCTCTGACGCGCGATTTTCCACCCGCTTTTTGGCCTCCTCGCTGGTGAGCGCGTAAACGCTCCCCGCTGCAAGAAGACCGATGGCAAAAATAATCGCTGCTGCTGCACCTGTCCTTTTCATGATTCATCCCTCCTTGCTTTTTGATGGGTTTGTGACAGCATCCGGCCGGTCGCCCAGGGATTCACTCAACCGATCCGGCGCCCATCACCTGCCCATTCTGCCTCCGGCGCCCGGGCCAGGGGTCATGCCGGGTAGATGAGCTGGCGGCCCCTCTCTTCGGGGTCCGCGTTCGTATTCGGACTGGAACTGCCTGAATGCATCGCCCCAGCTCGCGCCGCTCTCATGCATTCGCAGCAGATTGATCTCCTCCCGCGCCATTCCCTTTTCGGAATAGCCCAGGATCACGAAGCGGCGCGCTGTCTGGACCGCCAGATCCATGGGCATGCCTGTCTCCCTGAGATTCGTCATCGCTTCCAGCGCGCGCGCGAACTGCCGCATGGCGAGCTCTTCCCGCGCGGCAAGGCCTCCGATTTTTTCGAGGTCACCCGCCGCAAAGCCCGTCTCGATGGCCAGGGCCGCTGCCCGGATCGCGCGGCTCCGCTCCTCCTGGCCGCCGGATGCCAGTCCCTGTGCTGCTGCCCTGTCAACCAGGCTCCCTGCCGCCGTGAGGTTTGCCTTGACCTGCCCCGCCACCAGAAGCACCTTGTCGGCGGGCGCGCCTTTGGCGATGCCCTGGTGGATCCGGTTCAGCACCGGCCCTTCGGGGAGGCCTGCGCGCTTCGTTTCGGCCGCGAGCGCCAGATAACGGGCGATCTGATCCCCTTCCGTATTCCGCCCGGCGCCTGTCCGCACGAGGGCGGCCACGTCCTGCGGCAGGACCCCCTGTTCGAGCGCCTCGCGCGCTTTCGCCATAAGCTCCGTCCGGACCTCGGCGGCATAGCCCGCCTCCGCGGCGATACGCCCGACCTCCGCCAGCGCGTCCCCCGGCGACGGGGCGCCCGCTTCAGCGGTCCCCGCAACGAGAACGGCAAGCGCCATGATAAGCTGGAGTCGATTCGCCATGGTCCTCTCTCTTCCTCCTGCTACAGTTGATAGACCCTGCGCACGGAGTTTTTCGAACCGAAGCCGTCGTCACGGTACGCGTCAGCTTCCGGGTCCGGCACCCATTCGCGCCCGTCGACCACGAACATGTAGACATAGGTCCCCGGCGGAAGCGGGACCTCAACGGACCACTCCCCGCCGTCGCTGCGCGAAAGGAGTATCTCGTTCAGCCTCCATTTGTTGAACTCGCCGGCCAAGGCGACGCTCTTCGCGTCAGGGGCCCTGAGATGGAACCGGACCGTCATGACGGAATCTGCGCCCTTCCCTGTGTTCTTCGCGATAAGCACGGCGTCTCTCCCGCTCAGAAAAAGCGATGCGGAAAGCGCTGCCAGGAGCAGAACCGCCAGCGCGGCCACATTCCAACGCAGCGTGCGCTGCTTGAAGATAAACAGCAACGCTCTTTTCCGGAGCGGTACATGCCCCGCCGGAATCCTGCGCATCACCTCGGCGGTGAAGAAGGGCGGCACAGGCGGCTGCTCTGCCTCTTCGACGGCGCGAATCATTTGAGCGAGACGTTCATAGTCCTGCTGCAGAAGAGGTTCGGCGCTCATGGCTTTCAAGAGCTCGGCACGCTCCGTACCGCTCAATTCGCCGTCCAGGAGCCGCTGCACTTGCCTTCTCTTCTTTCCGTCAGACATTGGCATCCTCTTCTTTGACCAGCAGCGACCGGAGCATCTCCCGGGCCCGCCAAGCCCGCACTTTCAGCGCCCCTTCGCTCGCGCCGGCCGCGGCGGCTATCTCGGCGTAGTCCCTTCCCTGTACATGCTTCATAACGATCACTTCCCGGTACTCATCAGGCAGCCTGTTCAGCGCCTTCTGCAGCCGGTCCTGTTCCTCTTTCCGCTGCAGGCGCGTTTCAGGGCCGGCCGCGGGATCCGGCAGCATCTCTTCCATCTCCGCCACGGAGACCGTCTCTCTCCTCGCCCGCAGCGCGTCCCGGCATTTGTTCAGGGCGATGCTCATCAGCCAGGTGGAGAACTTTGCCCCCCCCTTGAACCGGCGGAGCGAAACATAGGCGGAGAGAAAGCTTTCCTGTGCCGCGTCCTTGGCTGCCGCCTCATCACCGAGCATGCGGTATGCGAGGGTATAGACCATCTGCTGGTACCGCTCCACGAGCAGCGCGTAGACATCCCGGTCGCCCTCAAGGCAACGCTCGATGATCTCGTTTTCCGTTGGCTCCATTAGCGATCTTCGTTGATGTCGCTCTCGTCTGCCTATAAGACGGATGAAACAGGAAAAGGTTACGTCGCCCTTTACCGCCCCCGGACCCGGAATTTCCGGCGTCCGCGGAGACCCGCAGCATCGCGCCCCCTTATCGCTGTAGATAGAGGACGGAGTTCTTTCCCCCGAATCCGTCGTCTGCCGTGGCCGTTCCATGGGGGTCGGCCAGCCATGTCGATCCATCGACCAGGAACAGATATTCGTGCCTGCCCGGACCAAGCGGCAGGGTGATGCTCCACCAGCCGTTGCTGTCCGGACCGGACAGCAGGTCCCTGTTCCGGTCCCACGTATTGAAGCTGCCCGCAATAGCCACCCGCTTAGCACCGGGAGCACGTACGCTGAATGTCACGCCCTGCTCGCTCGGGAACGGCCCCCGCGACGGACGCGTACAGCCTGCCGGAATCATCGGCGCGGCGATCAAAGCGGCGCACAGCGCTGCACGAAGGAGCGAAGCGCCCTTCGCGGCGATATGGTCCGTCATCGGGAGATCCCCTTCTCCGCAAGCAGGTGGAGCGCCGTCAGCACGATCTTCTCGGCCCACTGGTCCACCGGAAAGGTCCGGTCCCCTCCCGCGCCCCTGCCGACCGGCGTGCCCCGGTCCTCGCTTGCCAGGACCGCGGGAAGGCCTGCGCGCATCTCTGCGCCGATGCCCCTGAATACCTCC
>CAZTXN010000049.1:0-16181 GCA_964617655.1 uncultured Nitrospiraceae bacterium
TTATCGGGGACTTCAGCCTGCGCAGTTCATTTTGTCCTGAATTCCTTCAACTTCGTACACGCTACAAGATTCAGCGGCATCTTCCTTCGACCAGAGCCCCGCAAGATGGCTCAAGTCGTGATAACTTGCGGGCGTATTTACTTTCAGGATATTTTTCTAGCAGCACGGACTCTAGATGCAATTACTCATTTTGCCGCGATCTTCGATACAGCGTCCTTAAGCTTCGGCAACGATTCAATCGCCGTCTTCCAGACCGTCTCCGTATCAACGCCGAAGTACTCATGGATCAGGATGTTGCGCATCGCTTTCATCTTATCCCAGGGGATGTCGGCATTGCCGCGCTTCGTATGTTCCGGCACATGTGATGCCGCTTCGCCGATGATCTCAAAGTTCCTGATGACGGCATCAACGGCCATCTCGTTCTTAACGAACTCTTCATAGGTCATGCCGGCGGTGAAGCGCTGGATCTTCGAGATCGCGGCGACGATATCCTGAAGGAATACCGTCTGGTCCCGTTCAGACATACACCACCTCTTTCAGGATACGGTCCCGCAGCTGCGGCTTCAGGGCCTTCGTGGTGACCAGATCGACCCGCCTGTCTAATAGACGCTCAAGATATTCCTTGAGATCGATGAACTCGAACATGTCCACCGGCTGCTCGAATTCCACAAGAATGTCGACATCGCTTGCATGGGTCGCTTCGCGCCTCGATTCCGACCCAAAGATGCCGATCTTCTTCACATGAAACCTCTTTCTGAGCTCCTGTACGTTGATATTCAATATTTCAAGGGTGCTCATACCCCCTCCTCAAACACCTGAAGAGTCTTCACTCGAAGACCATTATTGCATCTTCAGTATCCATGGTCAAGCGGTGAGACGCCCCCTCACCTCTTATCCTCTCCCGCGAGGGAGAGGACGCGCTGCGGAACGTTGTGTGATCGGATTGATCACAGCTCCTTCAGGAGAACTTCCTCCACCGGCCGGCGGTCGGCCGTCCCGCCCTTCCCCGCCGGATGGCCGAGCGCCACGACCGCCATAAGCTCGTACCGCTCCGAGAGCCCGGCCAGCTCCCGGACCTGCTTCGCGCTCTTCAGGATCTCCCCGAGCCAGACTCCGCCGAGCCCCATGCCGTGCGTTGCGAGCAGCAGGCTCTGGATGCAGGCGCCCATGGACTGGTGGTCCTTCACCTCGTGGTACATGGCCTCCCGGTCCACGAAGACCACGATGCAGGCCGCTGCTCCTACGATGATATGGCCGTACTTGGTCAGCTTCGCGAGCCTGCCGAGAATCGTCCGGTCCTGGACGGTCACGAACCGCCAGGGCTGGTTGTTCATGCCTGACGGCGCCATGGTGCCGGCGTGGAGGATCTCCCGGAGCTGCTCCCGGGTGACCGCCTCGTCGGTGAACTTCCGGATGCTCCGACGGGTATGCAGGCCTTCCAACAGTTCCATGACGCTCCCTCATGCTTTGGACACGGTTTTTGCAGGATACTTTCAGATCAAAAGTCCGTATCCGTGGCAATCAAAATACATCGGCCTTGATCCGTGTCAAGGGTTCATGCTTTTATTTCTCAGCTCTCCCACCTTCTTACCATCCCATCTTCCCAACTTCCAGGCACTGCTTCACTGAATCACCCTCCGCCGCATCAGCCGGAAGGGCGCCGGCGCCAGGGCCGCCGCCACGACGAGGACCCAGGCCATGCCGGCCACGGCGCCCCCTGCGTCGCCCAGGGCCAGGGCCCGGCAGACGTTCACCACGTGGTAGAGCGGCGTGAACCAGGCGATGGCCGCCACGGCCTTCGGCAGCGCATCGACGGGAAAGAAGATGCCGGAGAAGAGGAAGAGCGGGGTCATGAAGAGCGTGTAGAAGTAGCTGAAGGAGTCGATCCCGGGCACCAGCGCCGTGGTGATCATCGAGATCTCGGCGAAGATGATGCCGCCCAGGAAGACGGCCGGCAGCGCCAGCAGCAGGAGCGGCGAGTCCACGATGCCGAAGAGCGCCACCACGATCATGATCGTGATGCCGTAGATGACGCTCTTGACCGCGGCCCATACCATCTCGGCGGCCACGAGCTCGTTCAGATCCACCGGCGTGGCCAGGATGGCGTCGAAGGTCTTCTGGAAGGTCATCCGGATGTAGGTGCCGTAGGTGCACTCGTAGACCGCGGCGAACATGGAGGAGGAGGCGATGATGCCCGGGCCGATGTACTTCACGTAGGGCATGCCGTTGATGTCGCTGACGAAGGCGCCCAGCCCCATGCCCATGGCCAGGAGGTAGAGCATGGGCTCGGCGAAGTTCAGGGCGAAGTTGGACTTGTAGAGCTTGGTATAGACGGTCCAGTGCCGCTGCACCACCCGCCAGACGCCGCTAATCCGCAAGGTTCCTCCCCGTGAGCTTCAGGTAGACCTCCTCGAGGTTGCCGCCGTGCCCGGCCATCAGGCTCTGCGGCGTATCGATGGCCACGACCTTGCCCCGGTCCATGATCGCCACGCGGTCGCAGAGCCGCTCGGCCTCCTCCATGTAATGGGTGGTGAGCAGGAGCGTGGTGTTGTTCTGCCTGAGCTGGTTCAGCTTCTCCCAGACCGCCCGCCTGCTGTGCGGGTCGAGGCCCGTGGTCGGCTCGTCCAGGATCAGGAGCTCCGGTCCGTTCACCAGCGCCCGGGCGAGCATCAGCCGCCGCTTCATGCCGCCCGACAGGTCCTTGATGTTCATCCTGCCGCGCTCGCGCAGCTCCACGAACCCCAGCAGATCGTTCGCCGCGGGCAGGGAGACCCGCTTCGGGATGTCGAAATACCGCGCATAGACCACCAGGTTCTCGAGCACCGAGAGGTCCGGATCGAGGTTGTCCTCCTGCGGCATCACGCCCATCCGCGCCTTGATGGCCGGGGCCGCGGACCGCACGTCCAGCCCGAAGACCGAGACCGCGCCGGAGGTGGGCGGGAGGAAGCAGGAGATGATGCGCATGACCGTGGTCTTGCCCGCGCCGTTGGGGCCGAGGAAGCCGAAGCACTCCCCCCGCGCGATGGCGATGTCCACGCCGTCCACGGCCCGGAGGCTGCCGTAGACCTTGGTGAGGTTCTGCGCTGATACGATATGCCTGTCGAGGGATGTCATAAGGCCGTTCCGGACGGGGGGTATGATAACACAACGGGGAGTTGAGAGCAAAGGCCATAAACCTGAATACGACACGGATTCACACGGATCAGATCTGATACTTCCGGGGTCCAGAACCTTTCGTGCTTGAACCTGTTATTGTGTCTTGATCCGTGTTTATCGGATCTTATCCCTGTCCCATACTTCTTGCCGTTATTGAATTTTCGCCCGCAGGGAGTTCAGCACCACGCTGAGCGAGCTCAGGGCCATGGCCCCTGCCGCCACGATGGGATGCAGGACGCCCAGCACGGCCAGCGGGATGGCCGTGACATTATAGACAAAGGCCCAGAAGAGGTTCTGCCGCACCACGCGGTAGGTCCGCTGCGCGAGCAGCAGCGCCTGCGGCAGGAGCCGCAGGTCCGGCCGCATCAGCACCATGTCCGCGCTCTCGAGCGCGATGTCGGTCGCGCGGCCCATGGCGATGCCCGCGTCCGCCTCGATCAGGGCGGGCGCATCGTTGATCCCGTCGCCGACCATGGCGCACCGTCTGCCCTGTTCCCGCAGCTCCCGCAGGTCCGCCGCCTTCTGGAGCGGCGTGCGGCGCGCCCTCACCTCGCCGATGCCTGCCGCCGCTGCCACGGCCTCCGCGGCCTCCGGTCCGTCGCCGGTCAAGAGGACCGTGCGGAACCCGTGCTTTGCCAGGAGCCTGACCGCCTCCGCGGCCTCCGGCCGCGGAGCATCGGCGATGGCAAGGACGCCCGCGGGCCTGCCGTCAAGCACCAGGCAGACGACCGTTGCTCCTTTCGTGTTCATTTCAGTCGTCGCGGGTTCCCATTCCGCATTCCGCATTCCGCATTCCGAAATATCTTCCACGTACTCTCTCGTCCCCACCGCGATGCGTTTGCCATTGATGGTTCCCTGCACGCCCCTTCCGGGCACGGCGAGGAAGTCCGCGACCTCGGAGAGCTCAGCGCCAGCCGCGGCCTCCACGATGGCCCGGCCGAGCGAGTGCTCGGAAAAGCGCTCCAGGGATGCGGCGAGCCGCAGGGCCTCGCCGTCAGCCAGGCCGATGCCGCGATGGGAGACCAGCCGCGGCCGGCCCTCGGTGACCGTGCCGGTCTTGTCCAGGACCACGGTCCTGATGTCCTTCGCCCGCTCGATCACGTCGCCGCCCTTGATCAGGATGCCCTGTGCGGCGCCGGAGGCGGTGCCGGTCAGGATGGCCAGCGGCGTGGCCAGCCCCAGGGCGCAGGGGCAGGCGATCACCATCACCGCGACCGCATGCATCAGCGCAGCCTCAGCGCCGGTGCCCCGGAACAGCCAGGCTGCCGCGGTCCCGGCGCTGATCAGCAGCACGAGCGGCACGAACCAGCCGACCATCCGGTCGGCCGCTGCCTGGACCGCCGGCCGCCGCGCCTGGGCCTCCTCCACCGCGCCGATGATGCGGCTCAGCACCGTATCGCTCCCCGCGGCGGTCACCGCATAGAGGAGCCTGCCGTGGAGGTTGAGCGTACCGGCGAAGACCTCGTCCCCTGCCGTCTTGGGCACGGGCCGCGATTCTCCGGTCAGCATGGACTCATCAGCCTCGGAGGCCCCTTCAGTCACAGCGCCGTCCAGGGGGATCCTTTCGCCCGGGAGGACCTCCAGCCGGTCGCCCGGCCGGAGGCCCGCCACCGGCGCCATCCGGCGCTCCAATCCGATGACCTGCCGCGCCTGGGGCGGCGCGAGCGAGAGGAGCCTCGCCACGGTCTCCGAGGCCTTCCGCCTGGCGCCGGCCTCGAGCAAACGGCCCAGGAGGATGAGCGTGATGATCATGGCAGCGGTGTCGAAATAGACCTCCCCGCCGGTGAACATGCGGTGGATGCTGTAGACGTAGGCGGAGCCCGAGCCCGCGGCGATCAGCACGTCCATGTTCAGCGTCCGGTTCCTGATGCCCCGGAGCGCGCCGGCAAGGAAGGGAAACCCGGCATAGAACATCACCGGCGTGGCGAGACCGAGCTCGATCCAGTGGAAGAGGTCCTTCAGGCCCTGCTCGATGCCCTGGAAATAGCCGGCATAGAGCGCGGCCGAGAAGACCATGAGCTGCATGGAGAGGAAGGCCGCGGTGCCGAAGCGGATGAGGAGGTCCCGCGAGGCCGCCCGCTGCCCCTCCTCGAGCGAGCCGGGCGTGAAGGGCTTGGGCAGGTACCCGAGTGAGGCGATGCGCTGCAGGAGGGCGGCGAGCCCGACCTGGCCGGGGTCCCAGCGCACCCGCAGCCGGTGGGTGGCGTAGTTGACCTGCGCGGAGAGGACGCCGGATGTGCGCAGGAGCAGCTTCTCGATGAGCCAGACGCAGGAGGCGCACCGCAGGCCGTCCAGGACCATGTCGGTCTCCTGCCCCTGCTCCGTCTCCCGCACCTGGCCGACGAAGGCCGCAGCGTCCGGCGGCTGCGCTAGGGCCGGGCCGGGGGTCCAGTCCCTCCTCCGGCGGTAGAAGTCATCCAGCCCCTCGTCATGGATCAACCGGAAGACCCCCTGGCACCCGTGGCAGCAGAAGACCCGCGGCCGGCCCTGCACCTCGTCCTCCACCGCCTCGCGGGCAGGTAACTCGATCAGGCAGTGGTCACATCGCGGCATAGAGCCGGAGCCCCTTCATGATGAAGTGCAGGCCGAAGAGGACGACCAGGAGCCCGCCTGCCTGCTGGACCCTGCCCCGGAGCGCTGTTCCGAGGAATGCCGCTGCGATGCCGAAGACCGCCAGCGCCGGCAGCGTGCCTGCGCCGAAGGCGAGCGCGGTCAGCATCCCGGCCGGCGCGCTGCCCGTGCCCGCGGCCGCGATGAAGATGGTATAGGAGAGGCCGCAGGGCAGGAGTCCCAGCAGGAGACCGAGCGGCAGGAAGCGCAGGGAAGAGGTCCCGTTCAGCACGGTGCGCGCGAGCCGCAGCACCGGCCCCCCGCGGCGCTCGAGCCATCCCGCGCCGGTGCGGACCGCAACACCCAGCCCCATGGCGATCATGATGATGCCCGCCAGAATCATCACTCCGTTCTGGACGCCCGCGATGCGGGAGGCGACGTTCACGAAGGAGCCGGCGAAGCCCATGGCCAGCCCCACGGCGCCGTAGGTGGCGATCCGTCCGGCGTGGTAGAGGATCTGGGCGAGGAACCTGCCGCGCGGGGTGAGCGACGGGTCGCGGAGCGAGCAGGCGCCGACCACCGGGCCGCACATGCCGATGCAGTGGCCGAACCCGCCGGCAAGGCCGGTCATGAAGGCGAGGACGCAGGCTGGTTCCATGGGGAGAAAAGAGGTCCGTGATGTGCGCAGATGGAACGATCTTACTACGACAACACCGAAGACGCAAGGGGCGCGGAGGGGTGTAGCACGCATCCCTCAGGGCTTCGGAGCATCTCAGGGTACATTGATGAGGAAATCCGCACTGAACGAGCGGCCTTTGCCGACGACCCTGACCGAGGCCTTCCAGAGCGTCCTGCCGCCGGCGCAGCGGACGATCACGCCTCTGCCGCGATGCAGCCCCTGCGCTTCCTGCCGGAGCTGCACCCGGTTCCGGCCCATATCCATGCCGGGCATGGCAAGATCGATCTCCACCTCATCTGCTGCGACAGGGTCCCCGTTCCGGGAGAGCCGGACCGTGAACGAGAGCTCCTGCATGGCCCTGACCGGCCTGGGGGAGATCTCAAGCGCCACGGTCATCTCCCCGACGGTCCTGCTGCAGGGGCCCGCATCGATGGCGCAGTCCGGAGCGAGGGCCTCCTCCGCCCCGCCTGCAGGCACTGCAGCCAGGAGGAGGAAAGATATCCAGAGCATGCTCAGGAACAGGGATAGGAACAGGTTCCGTATGGTCCTCTTGTTAGAAATGAATCTCCTCACCTTCCTACCTTCCCAACCTCCTACCTTCCCCCCTTCCCGCCTTTCTCCTTGCCTCCCCCCTCACCTGGGCGGTACTTGATGAAGGTCCCCTGCCGGTACTCCTCGAAGGCCTTCTCAAGCTCCTCCTCGGTGTTCATCACGATGGGGCCGTACCAGGCCACGGGCTCCTTCAGCGGCCTGCCCGCGACGAGCAGGAAGCGCGCAGCTGAACGGTCCGTCGAGATCTCCACCGCATCGCCATCCCGGTCGTAGAGCGCCACGGTCCCCTCGGTCAGCTCATCTCCCCCGTTCCCGCCGGAGCGGCCGCTGCCGCTGATGACATAGGCGAAGACCGTATGGCCCTGCTTCACGCTGTGGCGGAAGGTCGCCTTCTCCGGCAGGCTCACGTCCAGGTACTCCGGGTCGGTGACGATGTCCCGCACCGGGCCCCGCGTGCCCGCCACCGTGCCGCAGATGACCTTCACCGTGCCCCCGCTGCCCAGCCGGACCGCGGGGATCTCATCGGCCGTGATGCCCCGGTACCGCGGGTCCATCATCTTCTGCGAACGCGGCAGGTTGGCCCAGAGCTGGAACCCTCCCATGCGGCCGCGGCGGTCGCCCTTCGGCATCTCCTGGTGGATGATGCCGCTGCCTGCGGTCATCCACTGCACGTCGCCGCCGCCGATGACCCCCTGGTTCCCCATGCTGTCCCCATGCTCCACCGTGCCGTCGAGCATGTAGGTGATCGTCTCGATGCCGCGATGCGGATGCCAGGGGAATCCGGCGAGATACTTCTCCGGCTCGTCCGAACGGAAATCGTCCAGCAGCAGGAAGGGATCGAGCTCCGGCGTCTCCTGGAAGCCGAAGGCCCGGCGCAGCTGCACGCCCGCTCCTTCCCGCGTCGGCCTGCTTCTCCAGACCTTCCTGATCCTTCGTATCCGTGCCATGACCGCACCTCCTCGGCGCCTGCGTTCATGACCATTGTACCACTTTAAAAAAGAGCGGAGCCTTCTGCATCATCCTTTCATTTGCGCATAGGTGTTCTCGAATCGTGATGCCGTGTCCCGGAACGCCTGCAGTATCTGGGGATCAAAGTGCTGCGGCATGGTCCTGCCGTCGCCCTCGAGGATGATCCTGCATGCCGTCTCATGGTCGAAGGCCGGCTTGTAGGCGCGGACGCTGCGTAAAGCGTCATACTGGTCCGCGATGTTCATGATCCTCCCTTCGACGGGTATCTGGTCGCCGCGCAGGCCCGCAGGATAGCCGGACCCGTCCCAGCGTTCATGGTGCGTCAGGGCGATCGTACGGGCCATGGTCAGACGACAGTGGTCTCCCAGGATCTTCGCGCCGGCAACCGTATGCGTCTTCATCTCCTCCCATTCCTCAGCCGTGAGCTTTGCAGGCTTCTTCAGGATATCGGGCCGAACATGGATCTTCCCCACATCGTGCATCAGCGCCTGCAGACGGATAATGCCGGTGAACTTCTCGGACATCCCGAGTTCCGCCGCGAGCAGGGCGCAATACTCCCCGACGCGCAGCACGTGATTGCCCGTATCTTCATCGTTGGCCTCCGCCGCACGTGCCAGGGAGTAAACCATGTAGTCGAAGGCCTTCTCCGTCTCCCGGACCTGCGAGGAGAAGGACCTGAGAAAGAGGCTCTGGAGCGCTATGCTGTTCAGCACCTCCGCGTCATGCCGCGTCACCGGCTTCCCGTAGTTCAGCGCCACGATGCAAAGGGCGCCGCCCACGAAGCAGAGCGCCATGTTCTCGACCGTGCAGTTCGCCGTCTCTTCAAGCGACGCTTCGAGGCAAAGCCGTTTTCCGCGCAGGTCGCCGGCATTGAAATACCGGAGCGCGCTGCCGTCGCCCCCTGCAATGCCGTTCAGTTCGCCGCGCAGATCGCGGTGCAGCCAGGTCCGGTGAAGCCTTTTGTCAAGGCATTCGAAGCGGTACCACTGCCAGGCCCGGTTGTCGTCAACGAACCCGATGACGACCATCTCCGGCAGGTCGCCCATGTCAGACGAACGCCTGATGATATGACTGACCACGGTGTCCATGCGCGGCAGGAAATCGAAATGCATCGGATCGAAGTTCAGCACCATCTCCTCGCCGAAGCGGGCGATGTCGGTGATGCGGCCATAGGCGGACTCGAGCCGGTCATGCAGGTCCTTCATCCTGAGCAGCATTTTTGTCCGCGCGAGGACCTCCAGGCGGTTCAACGGCTTGGTGATGTAATCCTCGGCGCCCGCTTCGATGCCCTTGACGCGCTCTTCCTTGTCCGCCAGGGCGGTCACCATGACGACCGGTATGCTCCGGAGCCGCTCATCGGCCTTGATCCTCCGGCAGACATCATGCCCGCTCAGCTGAGGCATCATGACGTCCAGAAGGACCAGGTCGATCCTCTGCTTCGCAACCGCCTCCAGGGCCTCGGCGCCGGACCGCGCCAGAACGACCTCGTATCCTTCCGAGGCAAGCACCGCACGGAGGAGCCCCAGGTTCGCGGGCTCGTCGTCAACGCAGAGTATCCGGTGATTCTGTGTCATGAGGACCCCTCCTCGCCCAGCAGGGACCTGATCAGCACCGGTAGGCCGCGGATGTCCACGGGCTTCGGCAGGAACTCGTCGAATCCCTCCTCAAGCATGCGTTCCCGGTCGCCCTTCATCGTGAATGCCGTCAGGGCGATGATCTTGATCCCCTGCGTCGCGGCATCCTCCTTCAACGCCTTCAGGGCGGAGATGCCGTCCATGACCGGCAGCTGGATATCCATCAGGATCAGGTCCGGAAGATGTTCGCGTGCCAAGCGAACCGCCGTCCCGCCGTCGCCGGACTCGAGGATGGCATAGCCATGGTGCCGCAGCAGGTCCCGCAGCAGGACCCGGTTGCGTTCATTGTCCTCGACAATAAGGATCTTCCTTTGCACAACTCTACCCCTCTGCGGCAGGAGCCGCCCCAAGCACTTTTTTGACAACGCGAATGAACGCTTCCCGCGACAGGCTGCCCTTTTCGACCGTTGCCTGCACCTTGCCTGCCAGCCGGCTCTTTACCTCGGCATCAATGTCAATGGCGGTCGCAACGATCACCGGCACCCCGGCCAGGGATGGCTCCTGCCGCAGCCGTTCCACGGTCTCGAATCCGCTCATGTCCGGCATCATCAGGTCGACAATGATGATTCCGGGCCGCTCGCGAACCGCGATAGCAAGCCCCTCATTGCCGCTTGCGGCGGTCGAGACACCATAGCCGTCCCTGCTCAGGGCCTCGCGCATCAGTTCCCGGGCCTGCTGATCATCGTCGATCACGAGGGCATGCATGCCTGCTGCCGCAGGACGCTTCCGCGCCGCCGGAGCGGGAGCCGCATCTGCCCGGCCCGCTCGGAGCGGCACCCGCAGGGTAAAGACGCTGCCCCTGCCGTGCTCGCTCTCGGCCCAGATATCCCCGCCATGCAGTTCCACCAGCTTCCGGGACAGCGCCAGCCCGAGTCCCGTGCCGGTGCTCTTCTTCGTCAAGGACGGCTCAAGCTGCGTAAACACGCTGAAGAGCCTGCCCATATCCTCCTGGTGTATGCCTATGCCGGTATCGGACACTGATATTTCCACGAAACTTCCGTGGAGCGGCGAATGGCGAGTGCGAAGCTCAGAGGAATCCGTCCCCTCATCCCTCTGGGGAGAGGAACGGGATGATGAACAATCCGCAGGTCCCGGGCCGCATTCCGCACTCATGCGCGCCCGCATGAGCACTTCTCCCCCTTTCGGCGTGAACTTCACCGCGTTCGAAAGCAGGTTGAACATGACCTGCTTCAACTTCCGCTCGTCCGCCTCGATCTCCACGTCGGCCTCCGGCTGAACATCCAGCTCGAGCCTGATGCCCTCTTTTCCTGCCTTTTCCCTGAACATGCGGAGCGACGCCTGCAGGAGGTCGGCGATCCGGAACCTGCTGAGAGCGAGCTCCATTTTACCGGCTTCCACCTTCGAAAGGTCCAGCACGTCATTGATGAGGCTGAGCAGGTGCTGCCCGCTGCCGGCAATGTAGTCCACATACTCCCGCTGCTGCTCGCTCAGCGGGCCGGACAGCTCCTCCTGCAGCAGCGCGGAGAACCCGATGACCGAGTTCAGGGGCGTCCGGAGCTCATGGCTCATGTTCGCAAGGAAGTCCGACTTGGCCCTCGATGCCTGCTGGAGCATCCGGTTGGCCTCGGACAGCTTCTCCTGCTGCGCCTGGAGCTCTTCATTGGCAGCATACAGCTCCTCGTTCAGTGCCTGCTGCTCCTCATGCAGGGACCGAAGCTGGTTATTGGCTTCCTCCAGCCGTCTGGTGCGATTGGAAAGCTCCCTCTCCATCGACTTCCGGCCCGTTATGTCCCTCGCCACGGCGAAGATCAGCTTCTCTTCCGTAAGGGGATGGGAGGTCCAGGAAAGCCACCGGAAGGAGCCGTCCCGGCACTCGTAGCGGTTGTCGAAATCGCGGACCACCCTGCCTTCGGCAAGGACCGACATGGCCGCAACAGTGCCCTCCCGGTCCTCGGGATGCACGAAATCAAGAAAAGGCCTGGCCCTGAGCTCCTCCCGGGTCCAGCCGAGCGTGGTCTCCCATGACGGGTTCAGCTGCCGGAAGCGGCCGTCGAACCCGGCAACGCAGAGCATATCAAGGGAGAGGTTGAATATCCGGTCACGCTCCTCGGTCAGGCTCCTGTTCTCAAGCAGCATCTTCGTGCCCTTGAAGGCGAAAATGCCGCCTGCGACAGCCATGAGCCCGGTGACGGCAAAGAGCCATGCAGTGATCCTTCGGACCGGGCCGAGCACGACGCTTTCCGGCTTGTCCACGATCACGGACAGGCCGAGGGTGCCGACAGGACGATAGGCCGCGAACTCCATCTCTCCGGTTTCTGCACACGGCCGCTTGATGATGCCGGTCTCTCCCCGCATGACCCGTTGTACTGCCGGATCGTCCGAGATGGCGTCCTGGGCAGTGGTCAGCGGATGAAGACTGCGACCGTTCTTATCCAGGACGTGAATACGCCCTCTCCCGAGATCAATGGCACCCGCCGCCTGGACGAGGAACTCAGGTTTCGGCTGGAGGACCAGGATCCCCACCACGCTGCCGTCCGATAGCATCGGCAGGGCGATGGCGAAGACGAGCAGCCGGGGCTCGGCGGCCCACTGGTATATCTCGGAAACATAGGGCATCCAGCTTTGGGAAACGCCCCGGTACCAGTCCCGGCCGGAAAAGTCCTTGCCCACGGTCGCTGGCGTGTGCGGATAGCTGGCCAACTGGATGCCGCCGGGGTCGGTAATGAAGACCCGGTCCAGCATCGGCGAACGTTCGACCAGCTCTTTCAGGTGCCGGTGCATCTCCCGTCTGTCCCGGCGGCGCGTCCCCTCCTGCAGATAAGGACGGGCTGCATAGGCTTCGCCATGGCGGATCTCCGCCTCCAGCTCGTCCTCAACGATCCGGGCTGCGATGGCAGAGAACCATCCGGTCTCCTTGATGACCCACTCTTCGAGCGCTCCCGAGACGGAGAGATGCACGAAAACAGCGAGGCCGAGGAGCGGCAAGGCCGCGACCAGCACGCCGGCGGCAACCATGCGTCGCTTTTCCTTCAGAAGCCACGACCTCATGACAGCCGGATCTCCTTTCGGTATATCTTGGTTTGGGGCAACAGTTCCGCGAACCCGGGCTCTGCAAGCATCTCCGACTCACCCAGGACCAGGCATCCGCCGGCAACGAGCATCGAAGCGAGCCTCTGCTGGACGGACCGCTGCACGTCGCGATGGAAGTGGATCAGCACATTCCTGCATAATATGAGATGGTACTGGGAGAATATTCCCTCGCGCGGCGGACGGTCGGAAAGGATATCGTGCTGGGCGAACCGCACCATGGAGCGGATATCGTGGTTCACGGCATACCGGCCCTCGCGGGGTGTAAAATACGCATCCAGATGGCGCTTCTTCACCTCCCGCACCGCATCGACGTGATAGACGGCCCGCTCGGCCTCCGCAAGAGCCTTGCGGTCGATATCAGTGGCAAGCACGAAGCTTCTCACCTGACCGCCGTCTTCTCCGGCGGCAAGATCCCGCAGGAGAAGGGCCAGGGAATAGGCTTCCTCTCCCCGGGCGCAACCTGCGCTCCAGACCCGGAAGACCTCGTCGTGGCAGTTCCTGAGGAGGACGGGCAGCACGACCGATCCGAGCGACTCGAAGACGAGGGGATTCCGGAAAAAGCAGGTGACCTTGATGGTGAGCGCCTCGACCAGGGCTTCGACCTCTCCCGGATCATCCCTGATCAGCCGGAGATACGCTGCGTGATCGTCCAGGCCGAGGGACCTGATCCGGAAAGCGAGGCGGCGATGGAAGGCTTCTGGACGGTAGGCACAGAGATCGATGCCGTGCAGCTGCACAACATGATCGAGGATCTCCTTGACGATCTCCGGTGAGGGTGTATCAATGCCGGCGCCCATATTCCAGGATGAAACCCATTGATAATTATAGCGAATAAATGACGATTCTTTTCATAACAAAATTAGTATATCACAATATTGCTGGAAAAATCGGTCTCTCGGGTCCTGGAGGGGGGGGTATTTTCGGGGTATTGCAGAAAATTGCTTGCTGAAGGGTCATACACCGGCGCCGCGTTACTACCCCGTTGCACATCCGTTGCACATCCGAAGTACATATTATGGTCATGCCTTCTTGCTTATGCAGGACGCGATACAGGCCGGGAACCAAGCTGGCTAATTAATTATGAATCGCTGCTGACAGGAGCGTACGTGAGTTGCAACCCAATCTGAAACATCGATGCAGTGTTGACGTGGCAAAGACAGCATCGTTTGATCCGCAGGAGATATTCGACTGCAGATCGCATGTGACGCTTTCCGGCCTATCCGAATTTTCTGTTTTCAACTGAACTTATGTGCCAAACCGGCATCCAAGCGGAGGGACAACCGTTACATCCCTCGGTCAGTGCAAACCGGAGACCGGGCCGTACCAGAGGGCGCCCTGCCAGAGGTCCAGGGGGTATTTGTGGCCTTCGCCGGGGATGGTGGCGAAGAACATGTTGTGCGAATCAGACTCGACATCGACCTTGAGCAGGACCGGTTCGATGCCGTCCTCCACGACGAGATAATAGCCGGGCACGGTTGGGTAGCAGGACGACCACTTCATGGCGCGTATCTCAGGCTGCGGGAAAGAGACAGATATGCACGGTCCGCTCCGGAACCAGGGCTCCGTCGGTCACGCACTGCATGCCCTTCTCATAGATGAAGAAGGCCTCGACGACCTCGGCCACGGCAAGGGAATCGGCCTCCCAGGAGACGAGAGCATCCCTGCTGCTCCAGGCGGCGCATGCCTCGGGTCGCTCATGGGTCAGGCCGATGGCCCAGGCGTCGAAATCCGGCCTGCCGGACCCGGCGACATGCTCCAGGATGCTCGTGATGATCTCATGGGCCGGCGCCATCTGCTATCCTCACCCGGCGACCGGGGGCAGCGTGTCCTCGACCTTCCTCCAGCCGGTGAGTGCGTCGATCCGCTGGAACCGGGCGGTGCGCTCGGGCATGCGGGAGGTGATGATGCTGTATTTCACCTCTCCATTGTGAACATACATGGGGTCCACGAAGCCTTCCCCGGTGTGGACGACGATGCACTCCCGCCGCTTCACCATGTCGATCACCAGAAGATGCATGTTCGGACCTTCGTCGTAGTTTGCGCTGCGCCACTCGGAGATCGCGAAGTAGCGCGAGCAGGGCGACCAGATGCCGTGCCACCGGAACCGGCGCGAGCCGAAGGGCAGGTCAGCCAGCTCGAGGCTGGCGCTGGAGAGCTCCCAGGAGACACCCTCGTCAGGATAGAACCTGGCTTCGAGCCGCTTGTCGGGCGAAGCGATCGTTTTGGTCGGTATGCGTTTCATGGCGGCGAAAACAGGACCGGATGGATGCTGGATCAGACGGGAAATTGTACGGTGAATTTTACCCGAAGTCAATAGAAATTTGTTTACAACCATTATTATTGTGTAATCAAGTAACGCTGAAGCCTGCCCCGAACGTCTTTTCCCTGTCTATTGGTCTTCTCAAAATGCTACGTGGCGGCCCGGACGTCGAGCGCGGGCTGAGGGGACGGCGGCGGGACACGGCTTGTCTCGAACTGGTAATTGATGAACCCGAGGACCTGGAGCCGCTCCTCCGGCGTCAGCTGGCGGTATTTTCGGATGAGCTGGATCTCGTGGGCCTGCATGAGAACGCTGAGATAATCCCACTGTTCCTGCGAGAGCGGCCACCTGCGCTTGGTCTTCCACTCACCGCTCGCGGGCAATGCAATGTCCAGCATGAAGGCCGCTGCAGCCCGCGGCAGCCGCTGTCGATGGGCCGCGAGGAGCAGGACCGACGGCTCCATTTCCAGCGCAGAGGCGATCCTGACGATCGTGCGGTCCTTGGGAACGAGGTCCCTTCTCAGGATCCGCCGCGTCAGCTCGCCGCTGATACCGAGGACCTGCGCGGCGCGCCTCAAGGTCCTGATGCCGCGCCGGTCGAGCTCGCCCTGGATAAGCCTGGCCAAAGTCATGGATTCTGCGCTCCTGTATATTATCATAGCGCGCGCCGCTGAAGAGTCAACTAATATTTGTCAGGAACTTTATTAATAGCATTTGCCTGCAATTACCGCGGTTGACGCCCTGGCAGCCGGGCGGCATTGACTTTGCCTGCAGGGAAAGGTACTATCCGCCAATCTCAGAGAGGGGAGACCACAGCAGCCGGGGCGGACGGCCGGAAGGTCGTCCGCCCTCCTTATTGGGATGGGGTAGAGCGCCCGGGAATGCCGGAAATGCGCCGGTTTTCGCTCGAAAGCTGCGCCGGGGTGGTCGAGGGTGGCCTGGGAGGGGTGGGGCCGCAGAAGGCGCCGGGGAATGCCTATGAGCGGCCTGTTCTTTTCACGGCGGGTCTACTGATCTTAACGAGCCGGCTGAAGATCTGCAGAAACTCGGCAGAGCACTGATCACACCGGTATCGCTTCGACGAGAGGATGAACCGCATCCAGGGCTTGCGGGGGACCCGGATGAGGTCGGTGTCGCAATGTCTGCAGGAGGTCATGAGGGGAGCATAATAAGCGCTTAAGTACAAGGATGTCAAGGCACGGGGGGCCCCACCGGTCTTCTACCGGCCCACGGAGACGGCAAAGGGGTTCCGGCATATGCCGGAACCCCTTGTCTTGGTTGGTAGCGGGGGCAGGATTTGAACCTGCGACCTTCGGGTTATGAGCCCGAC
>CAZTXN010000050.1:0-11614 GCA_964617655.1 uncultured Nitrospiraceae bacterium
GCCTCTTCCGGCAGAGCTTCTGCCTGTCCTGCCTGTTTTGACGTCTTCACTCATATTGGTTGCTCCTTTCTTTATGGTGTGCTGTAACAAATCCGCGCGCAGGGAAGCGCGGCCTTTACTTCGCGCACTGCCTGCAGAGGCCGTAGTACTCGAACCGCATGCTTGACGGCCTGAAACCTGTTGCCTTCTCTACCGCCCTGGAGAAGGAAGGCACGGCGCCCGTGAAGTCGGCGATCTTCCCGCACCTGGTGCAGACGAGGTTGATATGGTCCGACACGTTTATCTCATACCGGTTGTCCGCGTCGTAATATTCCAGCTCGCGTATCAGGCCCTCTTTCTTCATCATGTCGAGGGTGTAGTAGACCGTTGAGATGCTTATCCCCGGAACGCCCTTCCTGGCCTGCCGAAAGATCTCCCGTGCGCCGGGATGCGACCTGTTATGGGACAAAAGTCTGATAATCTCCCGTCGCTGCGTTGTAAGCTTGTAATCCTTATTCCGCAGGCTCGAGATGAGCGAGCGCTCGATCTCACCGGGTTTTCGAGGAGATCTCATAGTTAGGAATGATTCCTATTTATTAGCACAAGGACTGCGCCCTGTCAAGCGCTGCAGCGGTCCTGGTTCTGCTTCATAATTACCCGTTCTCGCCGACCGCATTCAGTCCGCACCTGCTTCCGTGAGGATTCTCGTGCTCCGCGAGAACAGGACGGATATCCAGAATAATCTGAGAACACTGGATTCCCCCCGTATCAAGTACGGGGCAGGCTGAAACCTTGCGCGGGAATGACGGCAGGAGAGGAGTGCACGCAGTTTGGGAGGAGAAGCGATGGCGCGTCTGTTCAGGCGCGAGATGCAGAGATGGCGGTCCGCGGCCGCCTATTCCGCTCCGTCCAGGATGTTCCGCACCTTTCGCAGCAGGTCGGCCGGAACGATCGGCTTCTGGATGATCCTGCTCTCCTTATCCATACGCACCTTCCTCTGCACGTGGTCGGGCGCATAGCCGGTCGTGAACAGGATCTTCACCTCCGGCGCGGTCCTGCGGATCTCGTCCGCGGCCTCCTTCCCGTTCATCCTCGGCATGATGAGGTCCAGGAGCACGAGCCGGACATCCTTCCGGTGCCGCCGGAACTGCCTGACCGCATCCTCGCCGTCCTTCGCCTCGATGACCTGATAGCCGAAGTTCGTCAGCACGATCTGCGTAAGCTTCCGGAGCGCCTCGTCATCCTCGGCCACCAGGACCGTCTCGGACCCCCGCGGCAACGGCTCCTGCGGCTGCGCGGGCCCCTCGAGGTCCGCGGGCGAAGCATGGAGCGGCAGATAGATCCTGAAGAGGGAGCCGTGGCCCGGCTCGCTGTAGATATTGATGAACCCGTCGTGCTGCTTGATGATGCCGTAGACCACGGCAAGCCCCAGCCCGGTCCCTTTTCCCACCTCCTTGGTCGTGAAGAAGGGCTCGAAGAGGCGTCTGCGGGTCTCGTCATCCATGCCCTTGCCGGTATCGGAGACCGTCAGCAGGGCGTACGCGCCCGGCTTTCCGTAGCCATGGACCTCGATGAACTCCTCCTGCATGACCACCTGTTCCGCGGCCACCGTGAGCGTTCCGCCTCCGGGCATGGCGTCCCGGGCGTTGGTTGCCAGATTCATGAGCACCTGCTCCAGCTGGTGGCCGTCCGCGAGGACCGGCAGCGGCTCGCCGGACAACAGGGTCCGGCATTCGATGTCCTCGCCGATGACGCGCCGAAGGAACTTCTCGACCTTCCGCAGGACATCGTTCAGGTCCAGCGGCTTCCGCTCGCTCACCTGCTTCCTGCTGAAGAGCAGCAGCTCCTTCGTGAGATAGGCCGCCCGGTCCGCGCCCTCGAGCATGCTCTCGATCTCCAGGCGCAGCGGCTCGTCCTCGGGCAGCTTCATGAGCGCCAGGTGGCCGAAGCCGATGATGGCCGAGAGGATGTTGTTGAAGTCGTGCGCCACCCCGCCCGCCAGATGGCCGATGGCCTCCATCTTCTGGGCCTGGAGGTACTGCGCCTCGAGCCTGCGGTGCTCGGTGATGTTCCTGCCCACCTCGATGACGTTCACGACCTTTCCCTGCTCGTCGCGCAGGGGGATCGTCCGGAGGTCCCAGATGCGGTTGTCCGGCGTCGTCACGATCAGCTCCGCGGGCCGGCCGGTGGCGAAGCACTCCAGGACCGGGCAGGGCTCGCAGGCCTCGGTCCGGCCGTGCCACATGGCGTAGCAGTGAAGGCCGACCATCTCCTCGGGCTTCTTCCCGAGCCCGTCCGCCGCGCCCTTGTTCGCCCAGATCACCTTCAGGTCCGGCGACTGGAGCGTCAGGTTGTCCGGGATGGCGTCGAGCAGCCCGTGGAATTCCTGGGAGAGCTTCCGGAACCTGGATTCACTCTCCGCGATCTCGCATTCCGCCTGCTTTCGCGCAGTGATATCGCGAATGATAATGCTGCTCCGCGCGCTGCCCGCGGCATCCTGGAACAGGATCGAGGAGACCTCGCCGGGGAACGTCGTGCCGTCCTTCCTGAAGAAGGTTAGCTCGCCGAACGCCCTGCCGGTGCGGGTCCGCTCCTCGAGCAGGCCGGGAAGCCGGGGATCGCTGCTGTCGACCACGCCGCCGCGGCCGAGCGCGCGGAGCTCCGCCTCGGTCCTTCCGAGCATGCGGCATGCCGCGGGATTGGCCGAGAGGATGCCTCCGTCCGGCGATCCGAGAATGATCGCATCCATGCTGTGCTCGAAGAGCAGGCGGAAGCGCTCCTCGCTCTCCCGGAGCCGGTCCTCGGCGGTCCTGCGCTCCCGGCGCAGCTCTTTCTGCTGCAACCCGTTCAGGACCGCGGGGCCGAGCCGCTTGATGTGCTCCTTGATCACATAGTCCCAGGCGCCGGCCTTCATGCATTCCACGGCAGTATCCTCGTTCATCGAACCGGTGACGATGATGAAGGGCAGCTCCGGCGCGCGCTCCCGGGCCAGCTTCAGGGCCGCCAGGCCGTCGAAGCCCGACAATTTGAAGTCCGCGATGATGAGATCAGGGAAAAATGCCGCCAGCGCGGCAAGGAAGTCCTCCCGGGTCTCGACGCGGAGGAACTGCGCGCCCGGAAGGACCTGCCGGACCTCCCGCATGGCCAGCTCGGCGTCGGTGGGAAGGTCCTCGATGATCAGCACCTTGACGGCATCGGTCATGGCGGGCTCCTTTCGCGCCGGCAGCCGGCGGCCTCACCGGGGCGGCTCGTTCACCAGCAGCCAGTAGAGGCCGAGATTGCTCATCGCCTCGATGAAGGCGTCCGAGTCCACGGGCTTCACCACGTAGCTGTTCGCGCCGAGGGCATAGGCAGCCTTGATGTCCGGGTCCTCGCGGGACGAGGTCACGATCACCACCGGAATGTGCCGGGTCCGCTCCTCCGCCTTGATCGCCTTCAGGACCTCCCTGCCGCTGACCTTCGGCAGCTTGAGGTCGAGCAGGATCACCCGGGGCGGACGCGAGGGGTTCCGTCCGGAATGGGTGTTCCGGCAGAAGATGAAGTCCAGGGCCTCCGCCCCATCCTCCGCGATAAAGACCGGGTTCGCGATGTTCCGCTTCCTGAGCGCCCGCAGGATCATCTCCGCATCCCGCGGATTGTCCTCCACCAGCAGGATATCGATCAGGTCCTGTTCAGCCACGGACGGCCTCCTTCCGGAGCGAGAAATGGAACGACGCCCCTTTGCCGGGCGCTCCCTCGGCCCAGACCCGGCCGCCGTGGCGATGGACGATGCGCTGCACGATGGCCAGACCCACGCCTGTTCCCTCGAGCTCCTTTGCGCTGTGCAGGCGCTGGAAGACGCCGAAGAGCTTTCCCGCGTACTGCATCTCGAAGCCCGCGCCGTTGTCCCGGATGGTATAGACCGCCTCGTCTTCCCGCTCTTCGGCGGACACCTCGATGACGGCGCGCTCCTTCCGCGAGCTGAACTTGACGGCATTGCCGAGCAGGTTCGTCCAGACCTGCCGGATGAGGCTCGGGTCCCCCGCGGCCGGCGGGAGGTCGCCGACGCGGAGATCGATCCGCCCGCGGTCGGCCGGCGCGGTCAGCTCAGCAAAGATGGACCGCGCCATGGTCCCCATGTCGATGACCGACGGCTGGACCGCGGCGCGTCCGACGCGCGAGAATGCCAGCAGGTCGTCGATCAGCCTGCCCATCTCCCGGGCGCTCTCGCTTATGACGTTGCAGACGCGTTTTCCTTCCTCATCAAGGCGGGGGGCATGGTCCTCGAGCAGGATGCCGGCATAGCCGTCGATGGCCCGGAGCGGGGCGCGCAGGTCGTGGGAGACCGAGTAGCTGAAGGCTTCAAGCTCCTTGTTGGCGGCTTCGAGCTGTGCCGTGCGGTCCCGGACCTGCTGCTCCAGCTCCTCATTGAGCCTGCGGATCTCCGCCTCGGCCCGCTTCCGCTCCGTTATGTCGTACAGGCTGACGAGGTGCATGCCCGCGAAAACCCCGGTCAGGGAAACCGCACCGACCAGCGCCGTGCGCGTGGTCCCGCTGTTCCGCACTGCCTCGATCTCCGTGATCCCGGAGTGCGTTCCGCGCTGCATCGGATCATCGCTGAGCGACGCGATGGCCTGCATGAGCCTCCGGCCTGCCAGCCGCCCCGCAAGGATGCTGACGGACAGCACGGCGACGATCGCTCCCAGGAGCACTGCCGTGGCCGCCGCGACAGAGGAGCGAAATATGCCGGGAGGCAGTGCGACCACCACGGACCAGGGGGATATCGAGGACCGTGCGACATGGCGGCCGGGCGCATCGCCCTCCCCGGCGCGGGATATGCGGTCCTGCGCCCCTCTGCTGGCCATGACCTCGCCTTTGCCGTCCAGCACGGTCATCGACCATCCGTCAGGCAGGGACAGGGAGTCGAGGCGCTGCTGGAAAAGGCGCGTCTCGATGATGCTGAGCAGAAGCGCCGTAGTGCGGCCCTTGCGGACGACCGGCGCCGCGACGGCCACCAGAGGCTCCTTGGCGATGGGGCCGAGGAAGATGTCCCCTACCGAGGGTCTTTCCGGTCTCGAGCGCAGCGAGCGCGGCAGCATGTCCCTTCGGACGGGGAAGTTTGGGGAGCGGCGATCCGAACGGCACGCGGGTGTTGAAGAGCATCTGCATAGAGAGATCGGCGAGAACGACATGGCCGCCGAAATACTCGCGGAATCCCCGGGCCTCCTCATAGAATTCGCGCAGCCGCGACCGTCCGTTCATGAGCGGCGACGCGGCGAGCGTCTGGAGCCCTGCGATCCGCGCGCTCAGGTTCCGGTCGATGGCAAGCGCGAAGTTCTGCGCCTGGTGATCGGCTTCCCGTTCGCGCTGGCTCCGTAGGGTATCGACATGGGCAGCGGCGAAAAATACGACCAGGAGGACGAGCGGCAGCACGCTCAGCCAGATGAGGCGGGTCATGAAGACGTGAAGCTTAACAGCCGGCATGTAAAGAAGGATAGCAGACGGCAGGAGGGGTGTCAAAGCAACGGGGCAGGACGAGGGCCGTGACGCTGCGGCGGAAGCTGCCGCCGCACAGGCCCGGTCAGAGACGAAGGGAGCCGTCGGAATGCGTTTTCCGTGGCAGGAGGAGCGAAGGGCCCGGACCCGCCAGCCGGGCCGCGGAAAGCAGCCCGGCAGGCGGAGCGGGATGCTACTTCCTCAGCCTGGTCAGGAGCACCGCGGAATAGGTGAAGCTTCCTCCCTCTTCCTTCCGGACCAGCTGGTAGAAGTCGCAGAGCTCGCAGTTCTTGTACTTCTGCGCGAAGGTGCCCTGCACCTCGCCCTTGCAGAAGGTGCCGCTCACCATCCAGCAGGTCCGGCCGGCGTTGGTCCCCTCATGCACCTCGTCCATGGACGACTCGAGCGTTGCCGGGCAGACGCCGAGGTCATGGACATGATGCCCCTGGGGCTGGCGGCCGCACTTCTTGTACTCCCAGCAGTTCAGCTTGCGCTGCGCCGTCGCCTTCACGGGCGGTGCCGGCGCGAACATCGTTCCCCTGGTCATAGAGACCTCCCCTGATGTGATTCTCTCCTTGCGTTCGGTCACTCCACTGATAAGAAGAACACCCCTGCCCGTCCTGCTGCCTCTTCCCGTCGCGGCCTTCGCTTCGCCCCGATCACGCCACCCGCGGAGCCTGCAGGACGCCGAGCCGGCCCAGGGCCTCGCTCAGCCGGATGAACGAGACCGGCTTCTCGAAGTATTGGTCCGCGCCGAGGCCGAGCGCCTCGCGCCGCACGTCCTCGCTGCCATAACCGGTCATGATGATGACCCGTGTCTTCGTCCCCTGGGCCCGGACGAACCGCAGCACCTCGAGCCCCTCCCGGGAGAACGCGCCGCCCAGCCTGACATCGGCGATCACCGCGTGATAGCGGTTCATGAGCAGCAGTTCCAGGGCGTTCTCGAGGGTCTCGGCCGTGTCGACCGCAAGACCCGCGCTGCCCAGCATCCGCTGCATGGGCAGGAGGAAGGCAACCTCGTCATCAACGATCAGGACCCTGCGCTGCACCCTCGGCCCCCATTTAACTAAAACATTCTGTTAATACCAAAAAAGCAAAGTTCATGCCAGGGGCGCATATTCTGCAACTTGTTGAAATCACGGAGAACTGCTGCCGGAGCAGATCGGCGGACGGTCTCAGGAATGAGAAGGGGGTCTCAAGAGTGAGAAGAGCGGGGCAGGACGGACATGCTGGAGAGGCGGAGCTCAGCCTCCCTCCCGGAGCTCCTTCAGCTTCCGGTAGACCGTGGCGCGCGAGACCTCCAGGGCCTCGGCGACCCTGGTCATGTCGCCGCCGTGCTCGGCGATGAGCGACTGGAGATACTCCTTCTCCATGTCCTTCAGCCCCTTCGCCTTCCTCGACTGGCCGGGCGGCGCCGCGGACTGCAGGATGCCGGGGAAATGCTCGGTGCGCAGCGGCCCTCCCCGGGCCAGGATCACGGCCCGCTCCAGCACGTTCCGGAGCTCCCGCGCGTTCCCGGGCCAGGGATAGCCGGTCAGGAGGTCCACCACTTCCTGCGCCGGCGCCTGCTTCGGTTGGCCGGCCATGGCCCGGAAGCAGTCGGCCAGCTCAACGATGTCCTCCGGCCGCTCGCGGAGCGGCGGGAGGATGATGGGGAAGAGGTTGATGCGGAAGAAGAGGTCGCTCCGGAACCTGCCCTGTTTCACGTCCTCCTGCAGGTCCCGGTTCGTGGCGCAGATCAGCCGGAAGTCGCTCCTGCGCATATGGGTCTCGCCCAGACGGCGGTAGGACTTCTCCTCGATGACCTTCAGGAACTGGGCCTGAACCGGCAGGTCCATGTCGCCGATCTCGTCCAGGAAGAGCGTGCCGCCGTCCGCTACCTCCACCAGCCCCTGCTTGCTCTGGTGGGCCGAGGTGAAGGCGCCCTTGGCATGGCCGAAGAGCTCGCTGGCCAGGAGGTCGCCCTGGAGCGTGGAGCAGTTCAGCTCCAGCAGCGGCCCCGCCTTGCGCAGCCCCTGCCCGTGGACCCAGCGGGCGCAGACGCCCTTGCCGGTCCCGGTCTCGCCCTGGAGCAGGAGGGGCGAGTCGTTCTCCGCCATGAGCACGAGCGCTTCCTTCACCTTGGCCATGGCCGGGCTTGCGCCGAAGCAGGGCCCCTCGTCCCGCTTCCGCGTGCGCTGCGTCAACCCGTCGGCGCGCCGGAGCGCGTTCAGCTCGAGGCTCTTGCGCAGGTAGACGTCCAGCCCCTCCATGTCCACGGGCTTCACGAGGAAGTTGTCCGCGCCGAGCCGCATGGCCTCCACGGCCGTCGGGATGTCCCCCTGGCCGGTGATGACGATCACGGCGATGTCCCGGTCCTCCTCGCGGAGGGACCGGATCCAGTCCAGGCCGTTCCCGTCCGGCAGGTTCAGGTCGAGCAGCACCGCGTCGAACCGCCGGGACCCCACGGCCCGCCGGGCCTCTGCCAGGGTCGCCGCCTCGGCGGTCTCGTATCCCGCCTTGGCGAAGTACCGGCCGTACCCGAACAGCACCGCCGGCTCGTCGTCGACGATCAGGATGGTCTTCTTCATGGACCTGCGCTCCTCTCGACCGGCAGGATCACCGTCGCCGTGCAGCCCGGCGGCGGCAGGTTGTTCTCCAGGGCGGCCGCGCCGCCGTGCATCTCCACGATATGCTTCACGATGCTGAGCCCCAGCCCCGTGCCGCCCCGCCGGGTGGTGAAGAAGGTGTCGAAGACCCTGGGCAGCGACTCCTCCGGGATGCCCTGGCCGCGGTCGATCACCCGCACGTGGGCCGTGTTCCCGTGGCCGGGGACGATCTCGATGCGGAGCCCGGCATCCGGCGGGCTGTGCTGCGCCGCGTTGTCCAGCAGGTTGATGAAGACCTGCTGGAGCTTCTTCCCGTCGGCCAGCAGGAAGATCTCGCCGCCGGACGGTCCGATGAGCTCCACCGCCCGCCCCCACCCCCACTTGGAGAGCTTCCAGGCATCGACCGAGAGGGAGCATATCTCGGCGAGCGGTTCGCGCCGCAGCTTCGACCGGTCCACGGGCTTGCCCAGGTCGAGCAGCTCGTTCATGAGCGACGAGAGCCGCTCCACCTGGGTGCGCATGTGGTGCATGAAGGTCCGGTACTCGGGGTTCCCGCCCACCTCGCGGTCCAGGGCGTCGGTGAGCGCCATGATGGCGTTCAGGGGGTTCCGCACCTCGTGGGCCACGCCGCCGGCCAGGCTGCCGATGACCTCCAGCTTCTCGGCGTCCCGCAGCCGGGCCTCGAGCATGGCGCGCTCTTCCTCGACCTCCTTCCGGCGGGTGATGTCCCGCACCACATGGATCAGCCCCCGGACGCGGCCGTCGGCGTCGAGGCGGGGGATGGCGCGGATCTCGAGGTGCTTCTCCAGGTGCGGCTCGTAGCGCTCCTGCACCGACGGCTTCCCGGTGCGGAGGCTTACGCAGCTCGGGCAGTCGGGAGGCGGCCCGTCCTCGCCGTGAAAATAGGCGTAGCACTTGGCACGCCCGGTCTCGAGCCAGGAGAGGCCGAGGATCTCGGACGCCGCCTTGTTCGAGCGGACGATGGTGAACTCCTCGTCATGGATCGTGATCATGTCCGTGATCGTGTCGAAGGTCGACTCCCAGTCCCGCTTGGCCTGGGCGATGGCCGTCTCGACCTTCTTGCGCTCCGTGATGTCGGTGACGATGCCGCGCAGCCCCGTGACCCTGCCGTCCCGCACCACCGGGGAGACCGAGACGATGACGGGGAACTCGCTGCCGTCCCTGCGCTTCGCCCGGTACTCGCCGCCCCCGGTGCCTTCTCCCGCCAGGATGCGCCGCAGCTCGGCCTCCGCGCGGCCCTGGTCCGCGTCCGCTATCAGCCGGAGCACCGGCATGCCCGCCGAAAGTTCGGCGGGCGGGATGCCGAACTGGTCGAAGGCGCTCCTGTTCGCGAAGGCCATGATGCCCCGGCCGTCGGCCTCGAAGACCGGCTGGGGAAGGAGGTCCGCCAGCTCGCGAAAGCGCGTCTCGCTCTCCCGGAGCTGGCCCACCCAGGTCACGAACTGCTCCTCCGCGGTCTTGCGGTGCGTCACGTCGCGGTAGATGCTCATCACGAGCTCCCGTCCGCCGCTCTCGAAGAGGTTCGCGCTGATGTCCACCCAGACGCGGCGGCCGTCCCTGCGGAGCACCACGCGGTCGTTGAAGATCGCGGACCGGCGCTCCGGGGTGAGCGACGCCGGCTCCTCCCGCGCGCGCACCGCGTCCTCGGGGGGATGCAGCCCGGCATGCTCCCTGCCGACGATCTCCTCCCGCGCCATGCCGAGGAGGTCGCAGGCGCTCACGTTGCAGTCCGTCAGGATGCCCGTGGCGGGGTCAGTGATGAAGATCGCGTCGTTGGCGTTCTCGAAGAGCGTCCGGTGGCGCTGCTCCGACTCGGTGAGCGCGTCCAGCATCCGCTTGCGCTCCGTGATGTCCTCGGAGACGCTCACGAGCGCCAGCGGCGCGCCGCGCAGGTCGCGCACCGGCACCGAGCGGATGACCGCGGGAAAGGCGGACCCGTCCTTCCGGACGTTGAAGGCCTCGCGTGAGTAAGGCTGATCCGAGACCAGGTTCCGGGCGAGCAGCTCGCGCAGCGTGCTCCCGCTCCACTGATGGGCAGGCGCGAAGAGGCGGGCCTCCCGGCCGAGCAGCTCCTCCACGCCGTACCCGTGCATCCGCGCCTCCGCGGGATTCACATAGACGATGCGGCCGTCGAGGTTCGTGATCGTGATGCCCAGGGGGATGGACTCCACCGCGGTCCGGAGCAGCTGCAGCGTGTCCTCCACCCGTTTGCGGCCCGTGATGTCCTCCATCACCGCGACGAAGTACTTGACCGCTCCCCCGGGGTCGCGCACCGCGGAGACCGTGCAGTTCACCGCGACCGTGAAGCCGTCCTTCCGAACGATGCGCTTCTCCCGCGTCGTTGCCTGCACGCGGCCCTGCGCAAGCTGCTCCAGCCCGGCCCGATCGGCGGCACGGTCGTCGCGGTGGGTGATGTCCCAGAAGGAGAGCCCGGCCAGGTCCTCCCGGCGGTACCCGATCATCTCGCAGAGCGTGCTGTTGACCCGGAGCCAGGTCCAGTCCGGCGCAAGGTGCGCGATGCCGACCGCGGCGAGGTCGAAGGTGGCGCGGAACCGCTCCTCGGTCTCCTGGAAGGCCTCCTCCGCGGTCCTGCTCCGCTGGATGTCGGTCAGCATCCCCATGATGCCGGCGAACTTCCTGCGGCGGTCGTAGAGCGGCCTGCTGGACGAGAGGACCCAGCGCGGTCCGCCGGACCTGGCCATGAGCCGGTACTCGTTCGGCTCCAGGATGCCGCGGGAGACCTTCTCGAACTGCTGCCGCACGCGGGAGAGGTCCTCGGAATGGATGAACTCGGAGAAGTGCCGGCCCACGGCCTCAGCGGGAGAATAGCCGGCCAGCTGCTGGAAGGAAGGAGTGAGGAAGGTGAGCATGCCCTCCGCGTCCGTGGCAAAGACCACTACGCGGGTGTTCTGGAGCATGATCCGGAAGAGCTGCGCCGCCTCCCGGAGCATGCCGTCCTGCGGCGTTGCCGGTCCGCTCCGGCCCTTCCTGCGCTGCGGTTTCCTGCGGGCAGGGGCGCGCTTTCCGCCCCCTCCCCGTGCTGATCCCTTCTTCGGGCCCCGTACGCCCACGCGCGCCCCCTGCCGCTACCGCCGCCGCCCGGCCAGCTCCTCCCACCGGCCGTACTTGGGAAAGTGCACGGCGAAGAGGAAGAGCGAGAGGAGCATGAGCAGATAGAAGTCGCCCCGGATGCCGTTCAGGAAGTAGGCCACGAGACCGAGGACGGCCGGGACCTCGCAGAGCGCATACTGGACGATCGTCCGCGCCAGAAGCCGCGGGGCGAGCGCTGCCGCTCCGCCCCGGCCGGCCGGGCCCGCGCCGGCCGCCGGCGGCCCGATCCGGAAGGGGTCCATGCTCCCCACGGCGCGGACGACGAAAAAGAGGACCGCCGCGATCCCGAAAAGGACATACCGGAGGACGTCCCCCTCCGCTGCGGGAGAAGCGGTCCGTCCGCCGCTCCGCTCCAGGACCTCGACCACGATGGCATAGACGAAGACGCTGGCGATCATGGCAAGCCCGATGAGCGCCGCGATGCGGTAGGTCTTCTTCAG